>NZ_CP019511.1:2945000-3255833 GCF_002002925.1 Sphingomonas sp. LM7
ATGATCTGCACGTCAGGGCGCCCACGAACCGCCAGTCCGCTTGCGGCCCACAACCGGCCCGCCCGCTTTGATCATTAGCTGCCTGACAGCTAGCACCCAATCTCTGGCCATTCCCGGCCCGAACCAGTTCGGTGGCGGGGCCAAATCTATGCCAGGGCTGCCCAATCCAGCCCGAACCGCGCAAGATACTTGCGTAGCCGATCGGCATCGTTCGCGGACGTCCGCCGCGCGCGCGAAGCCGCGAAGAGCGCGCGGCCGGCTTCTGAAAGCGAGCGGCTTCTCCGACAGATTCGAATGGTCTCCGCGAGCTGTACGCGGTCAAAGGGATCGATTTCGGCAAGAGCCTCGGGCGTCAGAATTCCGGTCAGCAGACTGGCGCCGTCGTCGCGCTGCCCGGACCATAAACGCTTCAGGCGTCCGATCTCAGCCTCAACACAGTCCATATCGATCCGGCCCTTTGGGCTGAGTGTCGCCATGCGCGTGACGCTTGCCGCGAGATCGCGGAAATTGCCCGGCCAATTCGCATCTGCGCTTGTCGCAAAGGCGAGATAGCGCTGGCGCGCCTCCTTGTTAAAGCTGGCGCGATCACCCTCGCGTTCGGCGAAGCGATCAAGCTCGTAATCGAGATTGGGCTCGATATCCTCGCGCCGTTCGGCGAGCCCGGGCAGACGGAAGGTCCAGAGATTGAGCCGCGCGTAGAGATCGTCGCGAAACTGGCCGGCAGCCACCGCCTCGCCAAGGTCGCGGTTGGTGCCCGCGATGAGCTGGAACTCTGACCCCGCCTCCTTGTCTGAACCCACCGGCAGGAAGCGCTTGTCCTCGATCGCGCGCAGGATCATCGCTTGCTCGTCCAGGCCCAATTCCGCGATCTCATCGAGAAACAACATCCCCTTGTCGGCGGCGCGCAACAGTCCGGGGCGGTCAGCGATCGCCCCGGTGAATGCGCCTTTGCGATGGCCGAAAAGCGCAGACATCGCGCCATCACCTTTCAGCGTCGCACAATTCACCTCGACGAAGGGGCCTGCGATCTGGTGTTTGAGGCGTTTAAGCTCGTAGATGCGACGGGCGAGCTGGCTCTTGCCCGCCCCGGTGGGGCCCATCAACAGGATCGGCGCCTTCGAGCGTAGCGCGACCCGCTCGATCTCATCGATCATGCGATTGAAAGTCAGGCTCTGCGTCTCGATGCCGGACTTCAGGAATGACGTGCTCTCCTGCGCAGCCACGGCGAAGCGCGTGGAGATACTGTCGTAGCGGGAGAGATCGAGATCGATCGCCGTCCAGCGCCCCGGCGCCCCTCCATCCTCAGCGCGCTTGGCCGGTTGGGTCTGAAGCAACCGTCCGGGCAAGTAGCGCGCCTCGGTCAGCAGGAAGAGGCAGATCTGCGCCACGTGCGTGCCGGTCGTGATGTGGACCAGATACTCCTCGGCATCGGGATCGAATGGCTCGGCTCGCGCGAAATCGAGCAGCTTCCCGTACACTTCCTCGAAATCCCACGGATCGCTGAAGTCGAGACGGCGCAGGTCCACGCGCGTCTCGGGTGATACCGACTGGATATCCTCGGCGACATATTCGGCGAGGCGGCTGTGTGGCGCTCCATGCAGCAGGATGAAGCGATCGACGCGCAGATCCTCGTGCATGGTGAGGGCGACCGAGGGGCGCCACTTGTTCCAGCGCGATGGGCCAAATTTGCTGGCATCGAGCGTCGAACCCAGGAACCCAATGACTATGAGGGGCTTCATAGTTATCCGATAGGATAAAATCCGATATCACGCGATAGCAAAGTTGCACATTATCATCTGAGATCGGTACCGCAGCGCTAGCGCAAATTCAGATAAACCTCTGAATCATCAATCGCTTATGCGAATCTCTCCCTACGCATTTCGAAACTGGCACACACACTGCAATCATTATCGGCGTCGGACGGGAGCTGTCGAACCTCTCAACCGGCGGCGGGAGTGCGGGGCGGCCGGAATGGGCTGGCCGCCCCCAAAGGGTTTCACAGGGCGTAGCTCAGGCCGCGCAGAGCACCGGCCTTGGGAGCCGGGGGGTCGCAGGTTCAAAACCTGCCGCCCTGACCAGTTTGAAGGGAGTTGGACAATGGCCAACAAGGGACTTTTCGCTTCGGCGATCGCAAGACTGATGCCGGCGGCGGACACGCGGAACCGGGAAGGCGCACCCGCCTATGCCTATGGGCCCGAGCACCAGCTCGCGCAGCTCGCCGCGACCGGTACGCTTGCGGACAATTTCTACGGCAGCGCCGAGACGCAGTTGAGCGACGTTCTGACTGCGGCGCAGGCCTGTGATCCGTATTTCGTGGCGCAGGCGGCGGTCTATGCGCGCCAGTCAGGCGCGATGAAGGACATGCCGGCCTTGCTGGCGGCCTATCTGACGGTTGCAGACCCCGACCTTTCGGTCGCGGTGTTCAACCGCGTGATCGACAATGGCCGCATGCTGCGCAACTTCGTGCAGATCATGCGCTCGGGTCAGGTCGGGCGCAGCTCGCTCGGCTCCCGGCCGAAGCGGCTGGTCCAGCGCTGGCTGGAACAGGCATCGATGCCGCAGCTGATGGCTGCGGCGACGGGCAAGGATCCGAGCCTCGCGGATATCGTCCGCATGGTGCACCCCAAGCCCGCCGATGCGTCAAGGCGCGCATTCTATGGTTGGCTGATCGGGCGTCCCTATGACGTCGCCGCGCTGCCCGCCGAGATCGCCGCATTCGAGGCGTGGAAGGCCGACGGATCGCTGCCATTGCCGGCAGTGCCCTTCGAGTGGCTCACCGCCTTTCCGCTTACCGCGGAGAACTGGGCGGAACTGGCCACGCGGATCGGTTGGCAGGCATTGCGGATGAACCTCAACACCCTTGCGCGCAACGGCGCGTTCGGTGTGGCGGGGGTCACCGATGCGGTTGCCGCGCGGCTCGCCGACGCGGGCGCGCTCCAGAAGGTCAAGCCTATGCCCTATCAGCTGATGGTGGCTTTGGGGCAGGCCGGCGAGGGCGTACCGCTCAAGGTGCAGGCGGCACTGGAGGACGCGCTCGAGCAGTCGCTCGTTCGTGTGCCGGCGGTGCCGGGCCGCGTGGTATTCTGCCCGGACGTGTCGGGGTCGATGGGTTCGCCGGCGACGGGCACCCGCAAGGGTGCATCGTCGAAGGTACGGTGCATCGATGTCGCGGCTTTGGTCGCGGCGGCGATGTTGCGGTCCAACCGTGATGCCCGCGTCCTGCCGTTCGAACAGACGGTGGTGAAGCTGAAGCTCGATCGTAATGCCCGCGTCGCCGTCAATGCGGCGAAGCTGGCGGCGGTCGGCGGAGGCGGTACCAACGTGTCGGCGCCGCTCGCCCTGCTCAATGCGGAGCGGGCGCAGGTCGACCTGGTCGTGATCGTCTCGGACAACGAATCCTGGGTGGACGCCACCCGGTACGGCGCGACCGCGACGATGCGTGAGTGGGAGCGGCTGAAGAGCCGCAACCCAGGGGCCAGGCTCGTGTGCGTTGACATCCAGCCCTACGGCACCAGCCAGGCGCCGCAGGGTCGGGCGGACATATTGAATGTCGGAGGCTTCTCCGACGCGGTGTTCGACACCATCGCGCGCTTCGTCTCCGGCGAGACGCGCGACTGGGTGAGCATCGTCAAGCAGACGGAGGTCTAACGAACAGGGCCGTGGCGAATGCCGGCGGGATTACATTGCTCCAAGGGGAAACCCGAAAGTCCAGCGCAGAGCACCCGGAAAGCAGCAATGCCGGAGGGGAGATGGGGTTCGAATCCCCCCGTTGCAGCGGTAGCTCAAGGACGTTCTCGTCACTCTTGTCGCCACGGCCCGACACGAACATCACGGCGAATGCCGGAACGGACTACATTGGTAATGCGGCTGTCGCGGGTTCGAATCCCGCCGGGTCTTCGATGCGTTCGGGCCCGTAGCTCAGTCTGGTAGAGCACCGGCCCTTCGGGGCGTCCGTTTCATCTCTCGTCGCCGTGCCCACTTTCTCCGGCGGATGCCGCGTTGGACTACACCTTTTCAGTGTCCCTTCGGGGAACGTCCATCGCATCCCTCGCCGCCGGAACCCATTCAAGCTGGCGAATGCCGGCGGGACTACACGGTAAAGGCCGAAAGGCCGAGGCGGTTCGACCCCGCCCCCGGGCTCGCCCGGGATGTCTCGCCAATTGTCGTCGCCGGCACCATGATCGCGTTTGAAGGAGGTCGAGATGACCGAGGCTTTGTATGATTTCCAGCATGTCGAAGGTGGCGTGCCGATCAAGATGTGGACCCGCGGTGTGCCGGTCGAGGACGGCGCACGCGCCCAGCTTGCACGTGCGGCGCAGATGCCGTTCGTGTTCAAGCATGTCGCCGCGATGCCCGATGTTCATATCGGCATCGGCGCGACCGTGGGCTCGGTGATCCCGACCAAGGGTGCTGTGATCCCGGCGGCGGTAGGTGTCGACATCGGCTGCGGCATGATGGCGGCACGCACCTCGCTGGTGGCAAGCGACCTGCCCGACAATCTCGAGGGCATCCGCTCCGCGATCGAGCAGGCAGTGCCGCACGGTCGTGACGTCGGCCGCGGCAAGCGCGACAAGGGCTCGTGGGGCGATCCGCCCGCGGCGATTGTCGAGGCTTGGGCAACGCTTGCGCTGCGCTTCGACCGGATTGTCGAAAAGTACCCGAAGCTCAAGAACACCAACAATCTGGTGCACCTGGGCACGCTCGGCACCGGCAACCACTTCATCGAGCTGTGCCTTGATCAGGACCAGCGCGTGTGGGTGATGCTCCATTCGGGTTCGCGCGGCATTGGCAACGCGATCGGCAGCTACTTCATCGAGCTGGCGAAGCAGGACATGCGCAAGTGGCACATCAACCTGCCCGACGAGAACCTCGCCTATTTCCCGGAGGGGACCGATCATTTCGACGACTATGTCGAGGCGGTCGGCTGGGCGCAGGACTTCGCGGCACTGAATCGGCGGATGATGATGACCAATGTCATCCGCGCACTGCGGGGGCAGATTGCCAAGCCGTTCGACGCGGAGCTTGAGGCAGTCAATTGCCACCACAACTACGTCCAGCGCGAAAATCACTTCGGTGAGAATGTGCTGGTCACCCGCAAGGGCGCGGTTCGCGCGGCGAAGGGCGTGCTGGGCATCATTCCCGGCTCAATGGGCGCCAAGTCGTTCATCGTTCGGGGGCTCGGCAACCCCGAATCGTTCGACAGCTGCAGCCATGGCGCGGGACGCGTGATGTCCCGAACCGCAGCCAAGAAGCTGGTGACGCTCGACGAGCACATCCGCGACACTGCGGGTGTCGAATGCCGCAAGGACGAAGGCGTGATTGATGAGACGCCGAAGGCGTACAAGCCGATCGAGGCCGTGATGGCGGCGCAGGCCGACCTGGTCGAGATCGTCCATACGCTCAAGCAGGTGGTGTGCGTGAAGGGCTAAATGCTCTCGTCAGCCATTGGCGCGCACCACCGATTTTCCCGAAGGGTAGAAGATGACCATCGGCGTATCTGCCTGGCAGCAGGCGGGTCACCTTTATGTCTGGCGATACGCAGCGCTCGGCCGCAGCCGACGCGGTTGGCATTTCCATGCCGACCCCGCCGGCTGCGCCTCGATGGCCGAGCTGATCGACCGCATGGTCGCTGACGCGATGCCCAGCCACCGCACGGCGCAGCTCCGCCCGGTCACCTCGAAGGTTTGGGGCCTGCCCAATTTCGGCCCGCCAAAGGGCGATCGGTTCGAGCGCATGCGTATCGAATATCGGCATGAGCAGGAGGCACTCAGCCTCGATGCGGCCGAAGACAGACTGGTCCTCGGGTTCGGAGCTGCGCGCGCACCATCACTGCGCGCGGCCTTTACCGATCTTATGATCGGGCAAAACGACTTTGGCATCGTCCCGTCGGACGACCGGCGCGCCGATGCATGGATGTTCTGGTGAATATGATGACGACTGACACTGCTATCCCGGCAACGGTGCGGCGGGAGATCGAGACCCGCCTCGAGCGGATCGAGGTGGAGCATGGCGTGCGCCTGCTGCTCGCGATCGAGTCCGGCTCGCGCGCCTGGGGCTTCCCCTCGCCGGACAGCGACTACGATGTGCGCTTCCTCTATGTCCGCCCACGCAACTGGTATTTGTCGCTCGCGCCCGGTCGCGACGTGATCGAGACACCTATCGAGGACGAGATCGATCTGAATGGGTGGGACGTGCGCAAGGCGCTGACTCTGCTGCTCAAGTCGAACGCAGTGGTCAGCGAGTGGATCGAATCGCCGATCCGCTATCGGCCTGACGACCCTTTCGTCGCCCGGCTGGCTGGCCTTGCGGACGATCTGCTCGATCCAAGGGCAATCGCCTATCACTATGCGCGCTCAGGCAAGCTGGCGGCCGACCGCTGGCTTGATGGGGAGGGGGATGTGCCTGTGAAGAAGTATTTCTACGCGCTGCGCCCTGCGCTGGCGATCCGCGCAATCCGGGTGAACCCGGCATCGCGCCCGCCGATGAACCTCCAGGCACTGGTCGAGGCCAGCGATCTGCCGGCCGTGCTGGTCGAGCAGATCGATGCGCTGGTCGAAGCCAAGGCGCGCACCAATGAGCGGGCGAACGGCGCGCGGCTGTTCGAGATCGACGCGCTGATTCGCGGCGAGCTCGACCGGGCGGGCGAACTCCCGGCGCGCAAGCTGCGCGATCGCTTTGTCGATCGCGCCGACCAACTCTTCTTGGAACTGTTGAACACATGATCATCATCGACGGATCGGAAGGCGAAGGTGGTGGGCAGGTGGTGCGCAATTCTTGCGCGCTGTCGCTCGTCACCGGGCAGCCTTTCCGCATCATAAATGCGCGCGGCAAGCGCGAGAAGCCGGGGTTGATGCGCCAGCACGTTACCGCGATCGAGGCGGCGTGCGCTATTGGTGGCGCTACTTGTGAGGGGGTGGCAGTCGGCGCGTCGGACTTCACCTTCGCGCCCGGCAGCGTAATGCCAGGCGAATATCATTTCGCGGTGGGCACCGCCGGGAGCACTGGTCTGGTCTTCCAGACGCTGCTGATGCCGCTGCTGCTTGCCGGCGGGCCCTCACGCCTGGTCCTCGAAGGCGGCACCCACAATATGTTGGCGCCCCCGTTCGATTTCATGGCGAAGGCGTTCGTGCCGGTGGTGCGCCGCATGGGCGCGCAAATAGAAATGCGCCTCGTCCGTCACGGCTTCTATCCGCGTGGAGGAGGACGGATCGAAGTGGATATTGTGCCGGGCTCGCTGGCACCGATCGATTGCCTCGACCGCGGTGCGCTCCGCTCGGTATCGGCGACAGCCCTGTTTGCGGCATTGGCGCACAACATCGCCGAGCGTGAAATTGCGACCGTGCGCCATTTGCTGCCGGACTGGCCAGAGGAAGCGTTCGCTGTCCGCGAGCTTCCGGACGAGCAGGGTCCGGGCAACGTGCTGTTGCTGGAGGCGACGTTCGACCATGCCATCGAAATCGTCACGGGCTTCGGCAAATTGGGCCTGTCGGCGGAATCGCTCGCCAAGACAGCAGCGCATCGAATGGCCGGGTTTTTGGCTTCCGGTGCGTTCGCAGGACCCTATCTGGCAGACCAGCTTTTGCTGCCTTTTGCGCTCGCTGGCGGGGGTAGCTTCACTACGGTCAAGCCGAGCCAACATGCGCTGACCGCGCGTGACATTATCGAGCGCTTCACAGGACAACGTTGGGTGTTCGAGCAGAAATCGAATGGCTGCCACCTGGTCCGACGAAAAAGCGCCGCCTGATCTCTACCCGCTCCGCGCTCGACGGAGCGGGTACTTCTCGCAAGGCCATCCACTCAGGCGGCGTCCCAGGGCTTCGGGTTTCATTCGACCGCTATTCGACCCTTATCTCCTGACCCGGTCCCGGCAGGGCGCCGGCGTCCACGCCGGATCCCTCCCTTCGGGCCCGTCCCGCAGCAAGTCGAGATAATCACTCCACCATTGACGCATAGCGACGCGCTCATCCCAGTAGGCGCCACGATTGTAGATGCCGCGCACGGCATCCTTGTCAGCATGAGCCAGCGACCGCTCAATGGCATCGGCGCTCCACTTGCCGCTCTCGTTAAGTAGCGTGGAGGCGGTCGTGCGAAGGCCGTGTGCCGTCACTTCGCCAGTGGCATAACCGAGGCGACGGAACACCTGATTGACGGTGTTTTCGCTGAGCGGTCGCCGGGAGGTGTGGAATGCCGGGAAAACGTACCCCTCCGGCCCGGTCAGCGGACGAAGCTCTGCAAGATACGCCAGTACCTGACGGGATAACGGGACCGCGTGTGGCCGCCGCATCTTCATGCGTTCGGCGGGATGCGCCACACCGCGTTCTCCAGATCAAACTCGGGCCATGACGCCTGCCGGAGTTCGCCAGGTCGGGCCATCAGATGCGGGGAAATTTGCACGGCCAGCCGGGTGATCCTGTGACCAGGATAGGCATCGATCGATCGCAGCAGTCTCCCACCCCCGCCGGCTCGAAGATTGCACCGTGGTGCATTGCTTCGGAGTGATCAGCGCGCCACGCAGGAACTCGGTTGGGTCGCTTTCCGCACGCGCCGTGGCGATCGCATACCGGAAGACCCAGCCCGCGAACGACCGACAACGCCGCGCGGTCTCATATTTGCCCTTCGCTTCCATCCGTTTGAGCGCCGCGAGCACATCGGCTTAAGGTTTCCGACCGGCTGCCCGGCCAGCGGGCTCAGTTGCTTCAGCAACCAGTGCGCTTTCGCAGTGGTTGTGTCCGACCGACCCTCGGCGACCATCTTCGCGATATAGTCCTTGCCGATCTGGTCGAAGGTATTCGCCGCGCTGTACGCCGCCAGCAATTCGCGCGCTTCCGTTCCAAAAGCGGATCGATCCCATCGCGAAGTTTCTGCCGGGCCTCATCACGCTTCTGGCGCGCTTCTGCCAACCCAACCTCGGGATAACGCCCGAATGCAATTCGCTTGTCCTTGCCGAGGAACTTGAACTTGAAACGCCACAGCTTCGAGCCGTTAGGATGCACCTCGATTTAGAGGCCGCGCTCGTCGGCTTTCTTGTAGATGCGGTCCCTCGGCTTGAGGGCGCGGATTTCCAGATCTTTCAAAGCCATATTCCAAACTCCCGATTCGATCGGTTCTGTTCGGAGGGCGACCATTTTTCCTGTCGAAATGGCCCGTCGGGCTACCAGAAATCCGGGGCCATTTCTGGCTCCGAATCGTGGCCCTTATGGCCCTGGGATCGACTGGGACCCACTCGGACGTTTTCACACCGAACCGAGCAAAAGTGGCAGATTTCTGCCGTTTTTGTCGATGCGTTGGGACGCCTTGAGATAGGTGGATGGTGCCCAGAAGAGGACTCGAACCTCCACGACCTTGCGATCGCCAGCACCTGAAGCTGGTGCGTCTACCAATTCCGCCATCTGGGCACGGGGTAGGCGGCGCGCTCTATTGGAGGGTCGGGCGGCTGTCAACAGCACTTGCGACATCGCACGCATGCGCCGGTCCGTTGCCCGGGCGGCTTGCCGTTTGCGCGGCCACGCGGCATGGGGGCGGCTCGCACGAGGCTGAAGAGGCAGGCATGAAGGACAGGCTGGTAACGCTGATCGGCGGCGGCGGATTTCTGGGGCGCTATGTCGCACAGGAACTCTATCGCGCAGGGGCTCGCGTCCGCATCGCGCAGAAGCGGCCGCGCGACGCCTGGTTCCTCAAGACCCAGGGCGGGCTGGGCCAGACCCAGTTCGCCGCAGCCGACATCACCCGGCCCGACAGCGTCGCCCGCGCAGTCGAAGGCTCGGACATGGTGGTCAACCTCGCCGGCACCTTCGGCAGCGCTATGCAGAAGGTGCATGTCGATGGCGCACGCAACGTAGCGCGCGCGGCGCGGCAGGCCGGCGCGACTGCGCTGGTCCACCTCTCCGCCATCGGCGCCGACGCCGATTCGGATGCCGCCTATGGCCGTTCCAAGGCGCAGGGCGAGCGCGCGGTGGCCGAGGCGTTCCCGAACGCGACGATCCTGCGTCCCTCGGTGATGTTCGGGCGCGAGGACGCGTTCGTGAATCGTTTTGCCGGGCTAATCGCCGCTGCGCCGGTTGTCCCGGTCCTGCGCGCCGGCGCCCGCTTCCAGCCCGCTTATGTCGCCGATGTCGCGGCAGTCGTAGCCAAGGCGCTCGCCGACCCAGCCGCATATGGCGGCCATGTCTATGAACTCGGCGGTACCGACGTGCTGACGATGGGCGAACTCAATCGCTGGATCGCCGCGACGATCGGCCGGCCCGACCGATTCGTCGAGCTGCCCGATGCACTGGGCGGGATCGTTGCGATGTTCGGGGCGCTGCCGGGCGCGCCGATCAACCAGGATCAGTGGCGCATGCTCCAGCGCGACAATGTCGTCGCCGCCGGTGCCGAAGGCTTTGGCGCGTTCGGAATCACGCCGACTCCGCTGGCCACCGTCGCCCCCGCCTGGCTGGTCCGGTATCGGCGCCATGGCCGATTCGGCAGGCTCGGCGCCGCTGCCTGAAGCGGACCCTGTGAACAGGGCGCCGGCACTACACTGTTCCCCGCTTGAGAGGCATCTCTCCCGATGACCGAATTTCTCGTCGCGATCCTGCTCGGCATCGTCGAGGGCGTCACCGAATTCCTGCCGGTCTCCTCGACCGGGCATCTGATCCTTGCCAGCGAGCTGATGGGCTATGACGCGGCGCAATGGGCGGTGTTCAACATCGCGATCCAGCCCGGCGCGATCCTCGCGATCGTCGTGCTCTATTGGCGTACGTTCCTCGCGGTGTTCAAAGGGTTGTTGCGCTGGGAAGCATCGTCGGTGGCGTTCGTCCGCAACCTGCTGATCGCCTTCGTGCCGGCCGTGGTGCTCGGGCTCGCATTCGGCGACCAGATCGACGCGCTGCTGGAGAATGCCATGGTCGTCGCCTGGGCGCTGATCGTCGGCGGCGTGGCGATCCTCGTCGTCGAGCGATTCGCGAAGACCGAGAATGTGCTCGGCATTTCGGGTGTATCGACGATGCAGTCGGTCAAGATCGGGCTGGTCCAGTGCATCGCGATGATCCCCGGGGTGAGCCGTTCGGGCGCGACGATCATGGGCGCGATGGCACTCGGCATCGATCGGCGCACTGCCGCCGATTTCAGCTTCTTCCTCGCGCTGCCGACGCTGACCGGCGCGACCGTGCTACAGCTCTACAAGCATCGCGATGCGATCACATCGGACAGCCTCGGGCTAATCGCAGTGGGGTTCGTAGTCGCCTTCGTGGTTGCACTGGCGGTGGTAAAGGCGTTTCTTGCGGTCGTCACTAAGCATGGTTTCGCACCATTTGCGTGGTATCGAATCATCGCCGGGATTGCTGCGGTGGTTTGGCTCAGCGCCCGCTAAGGCCGATGCGGCCCTAATTGCTTGCGCTATTGCTGCCCGCCAGCTGTACTCATCGAATAAAGTGTATAAATAGGTCAGTACAGCTGCTTTATTCCTGCGCGTGCCTCGGCTAGGGGCGCGGCATGGCAGACGATGCAATGCTCAAATTCGTGGCGCGCGGGCAGCAATATCCCGCCAAGCGCGAGCCCGAACTCCGCGCGGAGGACTTTCGCGAGATCGCGGAACGCTATGCCGTGCCCGATGCGGAAGCGCAGGCCGGGCGCTGTTCGCAGTGCGGCGTGCCCTATTGCTCGGTTCACTGTCCGCTGCACAACCATATCCCCGACTGGCTTCGCCTGACTGCCGAGGGCCGGCTGCGCGAAGCCTATGAGCTGTCGAACAGCACCTCGACCATGCCTGAGATCTGTGGCCGTATCTGCCCGCAGGACCGGCTGTGCGAAGGCAATTGCGTGATCGAATTCTCCGGCCATGGCGCGGTTACGATCGGATCGGTCGAGAAGTTCATCACCGACAAGGCCTGGGAAGAAGGCTGGGTCGAGCCGGTTCGCGTCGGGCCGGCGCGCGGCCAGTCGGTGGGGATCATCGGTGCAGGGCCTGCGGGTCTCAGCGCCGCCGAGTATCTCCGCGAGATGGGTTATGACGTCCATGTCTATGACCGGCACGATCGCGCCGGCGGGCTGCTGACCTATGGCATCCCTGGCTTCAAGCTCGAGAAGGAAGTGGTGATGCGCCGCGTCGAACGGCTCGCGGAGGCGGGGATCGTCTTCCACGCCAGCTTCGAAGTCGGCCGCGATGCGACGCTGGACGAACTGCGCGCCAGGCACGACACCCTGCTGATCGCCACCGGCGTCTACAAGACCCGCGGGATCAAGGCGCCGGGCGTTGGCGCCGCGGGCATCGTCGAGGCGCTCGCCTATCTGACGGCGTCGAACCGCAAGAGCTTTGGCGATTCCGTCCCCGCGTTCGACGACGGCAGCCTCAATGCCGAGGGCAAGAATGTCGTGGTGATCGGCGGCGGCGATACCGCAATGGACTGCGTGCGCACCGCGATCCGCCAAGGCGCGGCGTCGGTGAAGTGCCTTTATCGCCGCGATCGCGCCAACATGCCCGGCTCGCAGCGCGAAGTCGCCAATGCCGAAGAAGAAGGCGTCGAGTTCGTGTGGCTTTCCGCCCCCGAAGCATTTGACGGTATCGACACGGTGACGGGGGTGCGCGCGTCGAAGATGCGACTCGGCGCGCCCGACGCCTCGGGCCGGCGCGCGCCCGAAGTCGATCCGGGTGGAGCCTTCCAGCTGCCGGCGGACCTGGTGATCAAGGCGTTGGGCTTCGAGGCCGAGGACCTGCCCAAGCTGTTCGGCGCGGCCGAGCTCGGCGTCACGCGCTGGGGCACGCTGCGCACCGACGGCAAGTCGATGATGACCAGCGTCGATGGCGTGTTCGCGGCGGGCGACATCGTCCGCGGCGCCAGCCTGGTGGTCTGGGCGATCCGCGACGGCCGCGATGTCGCGGCGCACATGCATGCGTGGATGCGTGCCCGCGCCGACACCGCGCGCGCTGCGTAAGGAACGATGATGAAGCGCCTGCTCGCCGCCCTTGCCCTCGTCACCGCGTCGCCCGCGCTCGCGCATGCCGATGCGATCGGCCAGGCGTCCGTCGCTGCGTCCGGTGCCGAGGCATTGATCGCGGAGCTGATGGGCGACGATGCGATGATCACGCTGGGCGGCAAGGCGTTCGACAACGGGCTCGAGCAGGAGCTTGCCGCCGATCCGAAGCTCAAGCGCGCCTATGACGCCAATCCCGGGCTGAAGGACCATGTCGCCGCCGGCGTCCGCGGCGCGTTCCTCAAGATCCTGGTCCGCGAGCTGCCCGCGCTGCGCCGCGAGCTTGGCGCCATCGTCACCACCGACATGACGTCTACCGAGATCGCCGACACGCTTACTTTCTTCCGCAGCCCGGTCGGCCAGAAGCTCAAGACGCAAGTCTATGCGTCGATGGCCGACAAGCCGAGTCAGAACCAGGAACAGATGCAGCAGGCCGCGATGGCGGCGGTGATGTCGAGCCTGACTGCGGAGGATTATCCCGCGCTGCTCGCATTCGGCGCGAGCGGCGCCGCGCAGAAGATGCAGAGTATGAATCCAAAGATCGCCGCTGCGAGCCAAGCCTGGTCGGCCAGGCTGATCGACGATCACGGCACGTCGCTGCGCGCACTTGCGGTCAAGATGACGGCCGATTTCCTCGCGGGGAAGAAATGATGCGCGTCTTTGCAATCGCCCTTGCCACGCTGGCGGCGCCCCTCTGCGCCCAAGCCCAGACCGTCTCGGCGCCCGGACAGGCAGCGGCTACGCCGGACCCGGCTCGTCTTGCAGTCGCCCAGAAAGTCGTCGCCAAACTCGTTCCGCAGGGCATCTATCTGCGCATCATGCGCGATGCCTATCCGCAGATGATGCAGGCGATGATCGCCGAGATGAGCGGCATTTCCGCCGACGATCTCGGCGAGGACGGCAAGGGCAAGACGCTCGAGCAGATGGCCGCCGAGAAGGACCCCGCCTTTCGCGAGCGCATGACGATCATGACCCGCGTGATGGGCGAGGAAATGGGTAAGCTGATGGACGGACTGGAGCCGCGCGTGCGCGCCGCGGTCGGCAGGGCCTTTGCCCGGCGCTTCACGCTCCAGCAGCTGACCGACATGGAAGTGTTTTTCGCGACTCCTTCCGGCGCGGCATTCGCCAACGACTATCTGCTGACGTTCATGGACCCCGAGATGATGCGGGAAATGTCGGCAGCGGCGCCCGAGATGATGCGCGCAATGCCCGCGATCATGGAACGCGTCGAGAAAGAGACTGCGCATTTGCCGCCGGCACCCAAGCCCGAAACCGAGACCGAGCAATGATCAACGAGACCGAACGCACCCGCCTTGCCCGCGAGGGCATGTATCGCCCCGAATTCGAAGGCGACGCCTGTGGCGTGGGCATGGTCGCGGCGACCGACGGCCAGCCGTCGCGCCGCGTCGTCCAGTCGGCGATCGATGCGCTGAAGGCTGTGTGGCACCGTGGCGCGGTCGATGCCGACGGCAAGACCGGCGATGGCGCGGGGCTCCACGTCGACTTGCCGGTGCGCTTCTTCGACGACGCGATCGCCGCGGGCGGCCACCGGGTGATGCCGAATCGCCTGGCAGTGGGGATGATCTTCCTGCCGCGCACCGATCTTGGCGCGCAGGAAGCGTGCCGGACGATCGTCGAATCGGAGATCATCGAGGCCGGCTACACCATCTATGGCTGGCGCCAGGTGCCGGTCGACGTCCGCGTGATCGGGATGAAGGCGCAGGCGACGCGCCCCGAGATCGAGCAGATCATGATCGCCGGGCCGATGCCCGACGCGGTTGACGCCGCCGAATTCGAGAAGAACCTTTACCTGATCCGCCGCCGTATCGAGAAACAGGTGATCGCCGCGCAGATCAGCGGCTTCTATATCTGCTCGCTGTCGACGCGCTCGATCATCTACAAGGGGCTGTTCCTCGCCGAATCGCTGTCCGAATTCTATCCCGATCTCAAGGACGAGCGCTTCACCAGCCGAGTGGCGATCTTCCACCAGCGCTATTCGACGAACACCTTCCCGCAATGGTGGCTGGCGCAGCCGTTCCGCTGCCTGGCGCACAACGGCGAGATCAACACGATCCGCGGCAACAAGAACTGGATGCTCAGCCACGAGATCAAGATGGCGAGCATCGCGTTCGGCGAGCAATCGGAGGACATCAAGCCGGTGATCCCGGCGGGCGCTTCCGACACCGCCGCGCTGGACGCGGTGTTCGAGGCGATCTGCCGCTCCGGCCGCGACGCGCCCACTGCCAAGCTGATGCTGGTGCCCGAGGCGTGGGACGACGACACTCCCGAATCGCACCTCGCAATGTACAAATATCTCGCCAGCGTGATGGAGCCGTGGGATGGCCCCGCGGCGCTGGCGATGACCGATGGCCGCTGGGCAGTGGCGGGCGTCGATCGCAATGCACTGCGTCCGCTTCGCTACACCCAGACGTCCGACGGCCTGCTGATCGTCGGCTCCGAAACCGGCATGGTCCAGATCCCCGAATCGAGCGTCGTCGCCAAGGGCCGGATGGGCCCCGGGCAGATGATCGCTGTCGATCTCGACAATGGCGTGCTGTTCGACGACGCCGCGATCAAGGACCGCATCGCCGGCGAGGCCAATTACGCCGCGATGATCGGCGAGTTCATTACCGTCGATGACCTGCCCTCCGCCGAAGCCGATGGCCCGTATGACCGCACCGAGCTGACTCGCCGCCAGGTTGCCGCGGGGCAGACGCTGGAGGACATGGAGCTGATTCTCGCGCCGATGGTCGAAACCGCCAAGGAAGCGATCGGATCGATGGGCGACGACACGCCGCTTGCGGTGATCTCGGACAAGCCGCGGCTGATCAGCCAGTTCTTCCGCCAGAATTTCAGCCAGGTCACCAACCCGCCGATCGATTCGCTGCGCGAGCGCCAGGTGATGACGCTGCGCACGCGCTTCGGGAACCTCGCCAACATCCTCGATGCCGAAGGCACGCCCGGACGCGTGCTGGTGCTCGAGAGCCCGGTGCTGACCAATGCCGACTGGCATCGCCTGCGCGCGCATTTCGGCGCGCAGTCGGCCGAGATCGATTGCACGTTTGAAGCCAAGGGCGGTCCGGACGCACTGCGCGCGGCAATCGCGCGCATCCGCTACGAAGCCGAACAGGCGGTTCGCGCCGGCTGCACCGAATTGTTCCTCACCGACGAGCATCTTGGCGCCGACAAGGTCGCGATCGCGGGCGTGCTCGCGGCTGCGGCAGTCCACACCCATCTCGTCCGCCGCGGCCTGCGCTCCTATGCGTCGGTCAACGTCCGGTCGGCCGAGTGCCTCGACACGCATTATTATGCCGTGCTGATCGGCGTCGGCGCGACGACAGTGAACGCCTATCTCTCCGAAGCGTCGATCGCCGACCGTCAGGCCCGCGGCCTGTTTGGCGACATCGGCCTCGCCGATTGTCTCAAGCGCCATCGCAAGGCGATCGACGAGGGCCTGCTCAAGATCCTGTCGAAGATGGGTATCGCGGTGATCTCGTCCTACCGCGGCGGCTATAATTTCGAAGCGGTCGGATTGAGCCGCGCGCTGGTGAACGACCTGTTCCCCGGCATGCCCGCCAAGATTTCGGGCGAAGGCTATGCCTCGCTCCATTTGAGCGCGATGATGCGCCACGAAGCCGCGTTTGACCGCGCCGTTGCGGCACTTCCGATCGGCGGCTTCTATCGCCAGCGCCATGGCGGCGAGACCCATGCCTATTCCGCGCAACTGATGCACCTGCTGCAGACGGCGGTCTCGACCGACAGCTATTCGAGCTATCTGCAGTTTGCGCGCGGCGTGCGCGACATGCCGCCGGTCTATCTGCGCGATCTGCTGGAATTCAACTTCCCCAACGAAGGCGTGCCGATCGATCAGGTCGAAGCGATCACCGAGATCCGCAAGCGCTTCGTCACCCCCGGCATGTCGCTCGGCGCGCTCTCTCCCGAGGCGCACGAGACGCTGGCGATCGCGATGAACCGCATCGGCGCCAAGGCGGTGTCGGGCGAGGGCGGCGAGGACAAGCTGCGCTACACGCCGTATGAGAATGGCGACAACGCCAATTCGGTGATCAAGCAGATCGCCTCGGGCCGCTTCGGCGTGACCGCGGAATATCTCAACGCCTGCGACGAGATCGAGATCAAGGTCGCGCAGGGCGCCAAGCCCGGCGAGGGTGGCCAGCTGCCCGGCTTCAAGGTGACCGAGTTCATCGCGAAGCTGCGTCATGCGACGCCTGGCGTGACGCTGATCAGCCCGCCGCCGCACCACGACATCTATTCGATCGAGGACCTCGCGCAGCTCATCTATGACTTGAAGATGATCAATCCGCGCGCGCGGGTGTGCGTCAAGCTGGTCAGCTCGGCGGGCATCGGCACCGTCGCTGCGGGCGTCGCCAAGGCGCATGCCGACGTGATCCTCGTCGCCGGCCATGTCGGCGGCACCGGGGCCTCGCCCCAGACCTCGGTCAAATATGCCGGCACGCCGTGGGAAATGGGGCTGACCGAAGTCAACCAGACGCTCACCCTCAACGGCCTGCGCGGTCGCGTGACTTTGCGCACCGACGGGGGGCTCAAGACAGGCCGCGACATCGTCATAGCCGCGATCCTCGGCGCCGAGGAATTCGGCATCGGCACGCTGAGCCTGGTGGCGATGGGCTGCATCATGGTCCGCCAATGCCATTCGAACACCTGCCCCGTCGGCGTGTGCACGCAGGACGAGAAGCTGCGGCAGAAGTTCGTCGGCACCCCCGAAAAGGTCATCAACCTGATGACCTTCATCGCCGAAGAAGTGCGCGAAATCCTGGCGAAGCTCGGCGTCTCCAGCCTCGACGAGATCATCGGACGCACCGAGCTGCTCCGCCAGGTCAGCCGCGGCGCCGAGCATCTCGACGATCTCGACTTGAACCCGATCCTCGCCAAGGTCGATGCCGACGACGCCAACCGCCGCTTCAGCCTGTCGACCTTCCGCAACGAGGTTCCCGACAGCCTCGACGCGCAGATGATCCGCGACGCAGCGGCGGTGTTCTCGCGCGGCGAGAAGATGCAGCTGACCTATTCGGTGCGGAATACGCACCGCGCGGTCGGCACCCGACTGTCATCCGAGGTTACCCGGAAGTTCGGCATGTCGACGCTCGCCGACAACCATGTCCAGGTGCGGCTGCGCGGCAGCGCCGGTCAGTCGCTCGGCGCGTTCCTGTGCAAGGGCATCACGTTGGAAGTGTTCGGCGATGCCAACGACTATGTCGGCAAGGGCCTGTCGGGCGGCGTGATCGCGGTGCGGCCGATGGTCAGTTCGCCGCTCGCCAGCCAGGACAATACGATCATCGGAAACACCGTGCTGTACGGCGCGACTTCGGGCCGGCTGTTCGCTGCCGGGCAGGCCGGCGAGCGATTCGCCGTGCGCAATTCTGGCGCCGAAGTGGTGGTCGAGGGCTGCGGCGCGAATGGCTGCGAATATATGACCGGCGGCACGGCGGTGGTGCTCGGCAAGGTCGGCATGAACTTCGGTGCCGGCATGACCGGCGGCATGGCGTTCATCTACGATCCCGAAGCCGGCTTCGAGAGCCGCGCCAATCCCGAAAGCATCGTGTGGCAGCGTTTGTCCTCGGCGCATTGGGAGACCAAGCTGCGCGGGCTGGTCCAGGCGCATGCCGACGCGACCGACAGCAAATGGTCGCAGGGCATCCTCGAGGATTGGGACCGCGCGATCAGCCATTTCTGGCAAGTCGTACCCAAGGAGATGCTGACTCGCCTGCCCCGACCGCTGAGCGACGAAGTCGAGCTGGTCGCGGCGGAGTAAGACTTGCGTCGCCTCGCCCCGCAAGAACTCGGCGCGGTAACCGCGGTCGCCCCCCTTTGGGCTTCATGGTCTGGTTCTTCTGGCTTCAGGTTCCGACAAGCGGGCCGGTGATTGCGCGGCAGGCCGTTGTCGTCGCTTTCACGCCGGGGGCGCCGAGCAAACGGACTCAGCATCCGCCTTCGGCGATTCTGCGGCTCGAACTGGACGATGGCTCGCTCGTGACGATCGAACGCTCGCCCTCGTGCTCGTCCAGGTTCAGATCCGGGGACCGCGTTCAGATTGCCGGGGTGCAGAGCAACGCCGGCCTGATGTCGTGGCATATCCCGGCGGCACCCTGCGCCCTATAGGCGGAAAGCCGTTCATCCCGTGCTAAGCTACTGAAATTCATGTAGGTGACATCCTGCCGACTCGGGAGAATATCATGCGTCTGGTCTTCACCGCTGCTGCGCTCTGCGCGATCGCCCTGCCCGCCGCTGCGCAATCGCGCGGCGACGCCGAAGCGGTGCGGCGGCTCAATGATCCGATGGTGCAGGAAGGCGTCGCTATGGCGATGAGCGCGCTCGCGGGGATCGTATTGGACACCAAAGTCGGGCCGCTCTCGCGCTATTCCGACGACGACATCCGCCCGTCGGACACGCTGCGCGATGTCCAGCGCCGCCGCGACCCGCATTTCGAGGCGCGGCTGCACGATCAGACGCGCCGCGCCGTCGCCGGTGCGGGAATAGTCGCGGGCGATGCGCTGGCGATGAGTGGCGAGCTGGCGCGCACCACGGATCGGCTGCGCGATGCGCTGGCCGGGCTGGCCGAGGCCTATGGCGACGATTATTAACGCATCGGCTGGACGCGCCGCGCGTCTGCAGTAGATACGGGCTGCATGTGGCAGCTCCTTCAATTCCCGCTCTGTCCGTTTTCGCGCAAGGTCCGCCTGCTGCTGGGCGAGAAGGCCATTGGCTATGAGCCGGTGCGCGAATCGCCCTGGCAGCGCCGCGACGAGTTCCTCGACCTGAACCCCACCGGGCAGGTTCCGGTGATGGTCGATACCGAGCGCGGCGTGACGCTGATCGATTCGACGGTGATCTGCGAGTTCTTTGAGGAGACGGTCAGCAAGAACGCGATGATCAACGGCACCGCCACCGACCGCGCCGAGATCCGCCGGCTCGTGATTTGGTTCGACGATCATTTCTATGGGGACATCACTGCCCCGCTGCTCCACGAGCGGATGATCAAGCGCGTGGTGCACAAGGTCGCGCCCGACGCCAAGGCACTGCGGGAGGCGATGAAGGCCGCAGTCGCGCATCTCGATTACATCGATTACCTGCTCGATCACCGCACCTGGCTCGCCGGCCCGACGATGAGCCTCGCCGATCTGGCCGCGGCGGCGCAAATCTCGATCGCCGACTATCTCGGCGGGATCGACTGGAAGAGCCACGACCAGGCCAAGCGCTGGTATATCGGCATGAAGAGCCGCCCGAGCTTCCGGCCGTTGCTGTCCGAGCGGATGGAGGGGATCCCACCGCCTGCGGATTACGAAAAGCTCGACCTGTAGGGCGGCGATCCTAGCGGAATACGCACGCGCGCTTTACGAAGCCCGCACGCTGGCCCAGGCCCCGCCGATCTCCTCCAGGCTCGCCGCGGCTTCGCGAAAGGGTGCGGGGTCGGTGCCAATGCTGGCATGGAGCACCTGCTGCCGCAGCCCGTGATAGAAGCTCGACAGCGTCCGCGAGACTTCGCCGCCCTTGTCAAAATCGAGGCCCGCTTCCAACGCGAACAGGATAGCGGTGGCGCGTGCGACGCGCTCGCTCTTGATCGCGAACTGGCGGGTCTCGGCTGCGCAAGCGGCCGCGCGCAGCGCCGCGACGCCTTCTTCGTAGAGGAGGCCAACCAGCCTGTGCGAATCGGCGCCGCTGGTGCGCCCCGCCAGATCGACCTGGCGATAGGTGGCGGCCGGATTGGCGAGCTGGGTTGCGTAGCGCGTCATGACGTCAATTGCCTGCGTTCCATGCCTTGATCTGCTGATCGAGGAAGCTCTGCGTCGATTTATATGCAGCCACCTTGGCATCCATCGCCGCGAATTGCTGGGTCATGCGATTGCGCATCTTCTCGGTCGCGGCGAGGATGTCTTCCTTCGCGTCCTCGATCTTGGTCTGCGCCTTCTCGTAATTGGCTTGGCTGACACCGAGCCCGGTGGTCTTGTCGGCCGCCTTGCTAGCAATGTCCGAGAGCGCCTTGGTGAGGCCGGCGCCCTGAGCGAAGATCGCCTCGACGTTCTTCGGAAACGACGTGACCACCTTGGCAAGGCGTGCCGTATCGACACTGAGCGTGCCATCGCGCTGGGTGGCAATGCCGATATCGGCGAGCGACCTGGGCGTGTCGGCAGCGGCATCGGGCACCAGCGCCGCAAGCGTCAGTCCTCTGAGCTGGCGAAGCAGGTCCTTGGCCGCGGGATCGCCGCGCAAGGGTCCGTCGACCGCGTTGGTAGCCAGCTTCACCATCTTATAGACTTCGTTGAAGGTCTCGACGAAGTTGGTGATCGTCTGGTTGATCTCGGTGGTCGGCGTCTTGGCGCCGATCCCGACCTTGGTGCCGACCGCGGCGGAGACGAGATCGAGCCGGACGCCTTCGATCAGGCCATAGACGCTGTTGGTCGCGTAACGCGTCTCTACGCCGTCGAGCGCGAGCAACGCGTCCTGCGCAGTGCTGTTGATCTGCGAAGCTGTAGCAGTGCGGCCGATGTCGAGCTGGGCGAGATCGCCGCTGCCGGTGAGTTCGAATGCCTGCGACGCGCCGGTTGCGCCCTTGATCACCAGCCGCGCGCCGCTGTCGTCGGTCATGATCGACGCGGTGACGCCGGCATTGGCGGCGTTGATCGCCTTGGCCACGCCGTCGAGCGTATTGTTCGCCGCGTCCACAGTGATCGCAATCGGCGCGGCCGGCCCGGGCGTGAAGCCGGTCATCGAAGTGCCGGCGATCGTGGCGGCGCCGAAGGTCAGGGTCAGCGTGCCGGTGCCGACCACGGTATCCTTGCCGCCGGTGAACGCCGTCGTGCTCGCGACCTGTCCCTGTGCGAGCTGGCGCACCTCGACCGAGGCATTGAGTCCGGTGAGATCGGCGCCGGCGAGGCGGGTGGCGGTGAGGACGTCGCTGCGCGCGCTGGTCGGCTGGGTGGCGAGCGTGCCGCCGGTGGTGAGCGCGGCGAGCGCGGAGGCGAAATCGCTGATCGTGCTCTTGAGCTCGCTGACCTTGGAGATCTGCGCCGTGAGGGTCTCGGTCTTCGCGGCGAGGGCCTTGTTCTTGTTGGCGAAGCTCGCCTCGACAAGCCCGGTGACGAGCGCAGTGACGTCGACTCCCGAGCCGGTTCCCAGCGTCTTTGCGATCGATTCGATGGCCATGGTTTCCCCCTGTCCCATTAAGCGGCCGCGCGGGGCCGCGCTTTAGGCCGGACGCTCGATTTTTGCGCCGTTTTCGTCGAACAATGCCCCCGGCGGAACGGTGACCGGCGGCTGGGCGCCGCCGGCACGTGCATTTATCCCGAAGACGAAGGCGAGGACGATCGCGATCGCCTGATACAGGTCGTCGCGGACCTCCTGCCCTTCGCGGCTGGTGTAGTAGACGGCGCGGGCGAGCTGCGGATATTCGAGCACCGGCACTTCGAACTCGGCGGCAAGCTCGCGGATCGCCAGCGCGGTCTGGCCACGGCCCTTGGCGACCACAACCGGCACCTGATCCTTACCCTGATCGTAGCGCAGCGCGACCGAGAAGTGCGTCGGATTGGTGAGCACGACATGCGCGGTGGCGACGGTCTTGCGATAGCCGCCCTTTAGGATCTCGCGCTGGCGTGCACGCTGTTGAGCCTTGAGCTCGGGCGAGCCCTCGGTTTCCTTATGCTCGTCCCGAATTTCCTGCTTGCTCATGCGCAGCTGGCGGAAATGGCGGATCATCTGGATCGGCACGTCGATACCCGCGATGATCAGCAAGCCGCTTGCCATCACGAACATCAAGGTGAGGAACTGGCCGCTCAGTGCGCCGATCGCGCCGTGCAGATCGGCGGCGACCAGCCCGAGCGACTGGTGCGTGATCGATCGCAGCATCCACGCGCCGATCGCACCGAGCAGGATCACCTTGAGCAGCGACTTGCCGAGCTCGATCCAGCCGGTGGGGCCGAACATCCGCTTGATGCCCGCGCCCGGATTGATCCGCGATGCCTTGGGCGCGAACAATTTGTTGTTCCAGCCGATCGAGCCGAGCCCGGCCTGGCTGAGGATCGCCGCGATCATCGCGAGCGCGAACAGCCCGCCCAGCGAAGGCGCCAACTTCCAGCCCGCCGATGCGATCGGCCGCCACGGCTCGAAATGCTCGATATCGCCGCGCCCGAACGAGAAGCTGGCGGTCATCACTTCCTTGCACGCGCCGATCAGCGAGGGCCCCATGAACGACATCCACGCGCAACCGGCGAGGATCACGATCGCGGTGCCGAAATCCTTCGATTTGAGAAGCTGGCCCTCCTCTACCGCCTTGCGCTTGCGCTTGGGGGTTGGGGCTTCTGTCTTTTCGCCTGCACTCTCCGACATCAGCCGAGCACCAGCCGGGGCGCAGCGTCGAGCGCTTCACGAATGATGACGAGCAGGTAATCGCCCATCGCGGGCAGTGCGAGCAGGATCGCGACGACGCCGACGGCAAGGCTGGCGGGCAGGCCGACCGCGAACAGGTTGAGCGCAGGCGCGGCGCGGCTGAGCATGCCGACGATGACGTTGAGGCAGAGTAGCAGGAAGCCCACGGGAAGCGCGAGCAGCAGCCCGGCGAGGAACACATAGCCGCCGAACAGGGCGATGCCGAACAGCCGCTCGGGCGCGAGCCAGGCACCGGGCGGCATCGTCTCGTAGCTGCGCACTACGAGATCGACGAGGATGAGGTGGCCGTCGACTGCGAGGAACATCAGCGTCAGCAGCAGCGTGAGGAACTGGCCGAGCGCGGGCGTAGAATGACCACTGTTGGGATCGACCGCGTTGGCGAAGCCGAGCCCCATCGACATGCCGATCACTTCGCTGGCCACCAGCGGCGCGGAAAAGGCGACCTGGAGCACGAAGCCGAGCGCGAGGCCGATCAATGCCTCGGCAGCGACCGCAAGGAAGGTGCTGAGCGCGAAGATCTGCTCGGGCGGGGTGATATTGGTGGTGTTGACCACGAGCACGCCGATCGCGCCGGTGAGCGCGATGCGCGCGGGCAAGGGGATCGAGACGGCGCTGAACACCGGCGCGGCGACGAACGCCGCACCGATCCGCACCATCGCGAACAGCAGGGTCCACAGCTGCGGCTCGATCGAGAGGCCGAAGCCCATCATGCGTATTCCCTCTCCCCTGGTGGGAGAGAGAGCGAGTGGGAAGGGCGAGGGGGAGTGAGAGCCATCTCCCCCTCGCCCTTCCCACTCGCTCCGCAAGCAGGCCCCTTCCCTCTCCCACAAGGGGAGAGGGAAGAAGAGACGGCGTCGATCACTTCACCAGATCCGGAATGCGTTCGAAGATGCTCGTCGTGAAGTCGCCGAGCAGCCCGAGGATCATGCCGCCGAAGATCACCAGGCTCACCGCTACGACGATCAGTTTGGGCACGAAGCTCAACGTCTGTTCCTGGATCGACGTAGCGGCCTGGACCATGCCGAGGATGAGGCCCGCGAGCAAAGCCGGGATCAGGATCGGCGCCGAGGCGAGCGCGACGACCCACATCGCCTCGCGCGCGACAGTAAGGAAATAATCGGCGTCCATCGCTAGGTCGCAAAGCTCGCGGCGAGGCTGCCCATCGTCAGCGCCCAGCCATCGACCAGCACGAACAGCAGCAGCTTGAACGGCAGCGAGATAATCGTCGGCGACATCATCATCATGCCGAGACTCATCAGCACGGTGGCGACGACGAGATCGATGACGATGAACGGCAAGAAGATCAGGAAGCCGATCTGGAACGCGGTCTTGAGCTCGCTGGTCACATAGGCGGGGAGCAGCACCGAGAAGGGCACATCGGCAGGACTGGCGAAGGGACCCGCCTGGGCCATGTCGGCGAACATCTTCACGTCGCGGTTGCGGGTCTGCTTGATCATGAAGCCGTGAAGCGCCTTACCGGTGCCCTCGATCATCTGCGTCGCGCTGATCTGGCCGGCGGCATAGGGCTGGATCGCGGTAGTGTTCGCCTGGTTGATTACCGGCGACATGATGAAGAAGCTGAGGAACAGCGACAGCCCGACCAGCACCTGGTTCGGCGGAGTCTGCTGGAGCCCCAGCGCCTGGCGCAGCACCGACAGCACGATGATGATCCGGGTAAAGCTGGTCATCATCAGCAGGATGCCCGGCAGCACCGTGAGCAGGCCCATGATGATGAGGACCTGGAGCGACAGGCTGAGCGGCGCATCGCCGCCGCCAAGGTCACCGAGTGCGCGGTCCACCGCGTCGCCTACGCCGGGAACGGGTGCCGGCGTCGGCACTGCCTGGGCAAATGCCGGCGCGGCGAAGAGAATGAAAAAGGCAAGCAGCCCGACGAACAGTGCCGCGCGGCCGCCGATCGTGCGGGGTGCGATGAGACCGGCGAACATCAGCCCGCGGCCTTATCGACCAGCGTGACTCCGCTACGGCTGACCGAGACGAGCAATTTCTGCCCCTCGAACTCGACCACGGCCAAGCGGAGGCCCGGCGCGAGCATCATCGTTTCCTTGACCTGCACCATCCGCGTGCCCTGATTCTTCGGCAACCGCGCCTCGAGCTTGCGCCAGGCGTAAAGGCAGCCGATCAGCAGCCCGCAGACCAGCGGCAGCAGGATCACCAGCTTGAGGATGTAGGACCACATCATGCGCGTGCGGTCCGCTTCTCCGGGCTCACCAACTCGGTCATCCGCACGCCGAACTTCTCGCCGACGGTGACGACTTCGCCGCGGCCGATCAGCGTGCCGTTGACGAAGATGTCGAGCAGCTCGTTGGCGTCGCGGTCGAGCTCGATGACGCTTTCCTCGCCGAGCGCGAGCAATTCGCGCAGCGACAGCGACGTCGAACCGATCTCGACGGTGAGCTTGACGTCGACGTCCTGGAGCAACCGGAAATTGGTCGCCAGGGCGGTGTCGACCGCAAATCCGCCGGTCATGTCGTTCATCGGAAGTCCTCTTCGCTGAGCGGTTCGAGTTGGGTGAGCCGAACGGCCGCGCGGCCGTTGGCTGTGCCGACAAGGCCGGTGCCCAGACGGCGCGACGCCACCATCACCGGAACCTCGGGGCCGAAATCGATCGGGATGACGTCGCCGGCCTGCAGTTCGAGCAGGCGACCGAGCGACACCACGGGCTCGGCGAGCACCGAACGGATCGGAAATTTGACGCCCATCACCACGCGAGTGAGGCCGCTGCGCCATTCGGGCTCGACTTCGGCAGGGACGCCATGGACCTTGACCGCGAGCGCGGCGCCGTGCGGCTTGAGCGCCGCGACGGGATAGAGAATATCGACGAATGCCGGCTTGCGATCACCCAGCGCGATGCCGAATCGGGTGACGATGACGGGATCGTCGCCGGAGAATTCGGGGAGCGTGCCAAGGCTACCGCCTTCGATCGCGCGGAATGCGACGCGAGTCAGCGGCTCCCAGGCAGCTTCAAGCGGTGCGGCGAGCGCAGTGGCGAGGCGAACCGCCAGCGTCTCCGCAGCGGGGGTGAATTCGCTCGGCAGCGGGTTCGGCGCTTCGCCGTCGCCACCGAAGAATGCGTCGAGCATCGCGAGCAGCTGCTTCGCGTCGAGCACCAGCTGGACGCGCGCCTTGGCATTGCCCATCGCCAGCGGCTGCCACGCCGTCAGGTCATGGCCGCGCTCGGTACGATAGTCGGCCCAGCGCTGCACCGCGAGCGGCTCGGCCCAGGTGCGCAGGTCGGCGCGGCAGATCCCGTCGAACACCGGCTTCAAAGACTTGGCCAGCCGCGCGCACAGATGCTGCAGTGTGACGAGGTCGCCGAAAGGATTCAGGTTCGCCGTCCCAAGCGCCGGCGAGTGTTCCGCGCTGGCCCGGGGGCGTTCCCGCCGTTCGGTCGTGCCGAGTTCTGAAGGGGCGTTAACCATGCCCGCTCACTGAACGATGAAATTGGTAAAGTAGACGTTACTTACGCCCCCGAAACCTTCCTTTTCCTTCAAAACCGCGTTGATTGCCTTTGCCAGCCGGTCCTGGATGCGGCGCTTGCCGTCTGCGGTGAAGACTTCTTCCTCATTGGTTTCGCCCAGCGCCATCAGCACCTGCGAGCGAATCGCGATCTCATGGGTCTTGATGTTTTCGAGGACGCGCTCGTCATAGGGCGTCGAGACGGCGATGCCGACCTGGATGAAATGGACGCTGTCCTGAAGGTTGGAGGTGAACTCCTTTTCGAGCGGATAATAGCTGGAGGCATATTTGTCGCCCCCTTCGCCCTTGGGCGTCGGCTTGCCATGGCCCCCCTCGGCCCCTCCTTCTTCGCTATGCCCTTCGCCGCTGCCTTCACCCTTGAGCGCGGCGCGCTTCTCTTCGCCCTTCGGCAGAAGCTTGGGTTCGTCGGATTCGGCTTCGCTCGGCTTCACGCTGAACCAGCCCGCCTGCATGCCATATACCGCGGCGCCGCCGCCGGTACCCAGCAGCACGATCGGGAAGCCCAGCAGGAGCATCAGTTTCTTGCCCTTCCCCTTGGGGGCGGGCGCAGCGTTTGCGTCGGTCTTGTCGGCCATGATGGTCTCCGTTGATCTCAGGCGATGCGGTCGTCAGTGCTGCCGCCGGTCGATTCCGGGGAGGCGGCACGCGGTTTGAGCGACTGCGGCTGGCTGGGCTGTTCGCGGCTGTCGCGGTTCGCCCCCTGGCCGGCGGTGCCGCTCTCGAAGCTGGTCTGTCCGAGTTTGAGCCCGCGCGCTTCGGCCAGTTCGCTCAGCCGCGGCTGGGCGTCGGCGATCAGCTGGCGCGCGGCCTGCGTCTCGGTGGTGAAATGGACATGGACATGCTCGCCCTCCTGGCGGATCGACACATCGACCTTGCCAAGCGCCTCAGGCGCGAGGCTGATTCGGGTCTCACGCACTGGCGAGGCGTCGCGCATCGCCTCGATATGCTCGACCATCTGGCCCATCCATTCCTGGCGCCGCATGTCGAGCGCGCCCTGCTCGACGTTGGCGGACGCGGCGACGACATGCGCGCGCAGCGCCTCCGGCGCCGAGGGTGCCACTGTGACGCCCGCGAGATCGGCCGCGGTCGTCGTCCGGCGCTGCCCGCGTGGCATGTCGAGTGCAGTGGCGAAGACGGTGGCTGCCAGCGACGGCCCGGACGGTTCGGTCGCCAGCGGCGCTTGGAACACCGGCGGGGCGGTGTGTACCGGAGCGGTCGGAGCAGCGACCTGCGCGAGCCCTGACGATGCGCGTACCGAGGCAGCCGTGGCGTCGATCCTCCGGGTGGTGGTCCCGGTCCGCTGGATGGAGCCCTCGGCCGGCCGGGCCTGCTGCACGATCGGCTGGAGCAATGCGGAAACCGGTTTGCTGGGAGCTCCGCCCTGGACCGGTGGCGCAGTCGTCTTGGAGAGGTGCAGTTCAGTGGGAACAACCGGCTCGGCAAGAGATGGCTCGACTGCCGGCACCATGATGCCGGGCGCGCCTTCGTCGAGTGGCGCAGTTAGAACCGGCCCCGCCACTTCGAATGGCTTCGCGGGCGAACCCTCCGTCTCCGCAGCGACGGGTGCGGGCACTTCCACGGGGCCGCCTTGCTGCAGTGGAGTCGGCAGCAAGGACGCATCAGTCTCCGAGAGTCGTCCGGCGACTGCAATGCGAGGCTTGGACGCTTCGATGGCCAGACCCGGCGCGGGTGTCGCTACGGTGATCGGCGCAGTGGCAAACCATGCGAACGCGATGTCCGGCCCGTCTTCGCGGTCATTCTTGTCTTCGGCTTCGGCTTCCTCCCCCGTTTCCGACGCGACGACCGGCAGATCCTTGCCGGGCTCGGCAAGTGCCTGCCGCCCTGGCAGCAGCACTTCACCGCCCGGCACCGCAGGCGCGCGCGGCAGGGCGAGCGCGCCCAGCGCGACCGCGAAGCCGCTGGTGCTCCCCGATGCGAGCAGCGCCGGACGCACCGGTCCGGGCACTGTCCCAGGAAGAAGTGTCGAAAGCTGAATCAAGAGACTAAGACCCCGGTCGCGAACAATCAGGGGGTATTCAGCAAATATCGTGCCGTTTTTTCGCAGTGGCCGGCAGCGTCTCGAGTTCGCGTAGTGCCTTAAGCGCGGCCTTGGCGTCCTCGCGCTCGATCAGCTTCTCGATCGCGCTCTGGTCGCGGCGCGCTTCCTTGGTTGCGGCGCGCGCCGATGCGAGGCCCTGATGCGCAACGACGACGCGGCGCTCGGCAGCGTGCGCCGACTGATGTAGGCGATCGCGATAATGCGCGGCGGCGATCAGCGACGTCGCGAAGGTGGGTGCAGGCGCAGCAGTGGGCGCGACATTGGCGGCGAGGGCGGCGATGCGCTCGCGCAGCGATTCTTCCTGATTGAGCTTGGTGCGCGCATGGACTTCTGCCGCGCGAACCTGATCGAGCTGAAGCGTGCGGACACGCAGAAGCCGTTCGAGCTTCTTCGCCGTCCTAGGCATCGCCGAACACGCCGGTCAACTCGGCGACGGCGTCGGGCAAGGTCACGATTTCGTCCGAGCCCTGGCGGATATATTCCATCACGGCCGGGTGGCAAGCAATCGCGGCGTCGATCTCGGGATCGGCACCGGGGCGATAGGCGCCCATCAGCACGAGATCGCGATTTTCCTCATAGGTCGCCAGGTGCCGTCGCAGCACGCGCGCGGCGTGGATGTGGTCCTTCGCTGCAATGTCGGTCATCACGCGGCTTACCGACGGGCCGAGATCGATCGCTGGATAAACGCCGCGTTCGGCGAGCGCACGGCTGAGCACGATATGACCGTCGAGGATCGAGCGTGCCGAGTCGACGACCGGATCATTGCCGTCATCGCCATCGGCGAGCACGGTGTAGATCGCAGTGATCGAGCCACCCGACGAGACACAGGTGCCCGCGCGTTCGATCAGGCTGGGCAGCATCGCGATGGCGCTGGGCGGATAGCCACGCGCGCTGGCCGGTTCGCCGAGCGCCAAGCCGATCTCGCGGCCGGCATGCGCGACGCGCGTCAGCGAATCCATGATGAGCAGGACCTTCTTGCCCTCGGCCCGGAAGGATTCAGCGATTGCGGTGGCGCGCAACGCGCCGCGGATGCGGAGCACCGGCGAATGATTGGCCGGGACCGCCACCACCACCGAGCGGGCGCGGGCGGCGCCGAATACCTTGGTCTCGAGGAAATCGGCGACTTCGCGCGAACGTTCGCCGATCAGCCCGACCACGACGACATCGGCCTGCGCGGCACGGACGATCATCCCGAGCAACACCGACTTGCCGACACCCGAACCAGCCATGATGCCGACGCGCTGGCCCTGGCCGATGGTGAGCAGCCCGTTGATCGCGCGCACGCCGACATCCATCGGCTCGAGCACGCGGCCGCGATCGAGCGGCGACTGAAGCTTGCCGGCAAGCGGCCATTTGCCCGCGCCACGGATCGGGCCGAGCCCGTCGATCGGCTTGCCCGCGCCATCGACCACCCGGCCAAGCAAGGCGGCGCCGACTTCGGCTTCGCCCGGAGGACCGATCGGCCGTACCGGCGCATTGGGCAGCAATGCAGCGGGCCCGCCGAGATTCATCATCAGCGTGCGGCCGGCGCGGAATCCGATGACTTCGGCTTCGATGCGGCTGGTGCCGTCGCCGATCGCGCAGACCGTGCCGACGGGAAGCGAAAGACCCACCGCCTCCATCAGCAATCCATCATACGACGACAGCCGGCCGGAGACCTTGGCCCGCGGCGCGAAGTCGCGGCAGCCGAGACCGTCCAGATAATCGTCGGTGAACTTGTTCAGCATGCGGGCGGGATCGGAACGCGATCAATGGCCAGCGCCAGCTGCTCCAGCCAGATTTCGGGACCATCCTCTACGATTGTTGAAGCGCTTTCGATGACGAAGCTGCCGCGCGTGACGTGCGGATCGCCGACCGGGAAGATCGTCGCCGGGAGCTTGCCCTGGACGAGCGGCACATCGTCGGGATGCAGGCGAAGCAGCGCCGATTCAGCGCCGTCGGCAAGCAGGTCGACGGCGGCGGAAATGCGAGCGGCGAGGATGTCGGGCGCGATGCCGGCATCGCCGATCATCCGCTGAACCAAGTGGAGCACAGTCTGGCGGAGGTGCCCGGCCATGCGCTCGCGATCGAAATGCGCGCCGGCGGCGAGCGCCTGCGACACCTGATCGAGCAATGCGGCTTCTCTGGCGCGGGCCTCTTCGATCTCGGCCAGTGCGGCAGCGCGCCCCTCGGCGAAGCCTGCTTCATGCGCGGCAGCGATCGGATCGACGAACGGTGTCGGCGCGGCGGGCGCCTCGGCAGCGAACGGGTCCCAGCCTTCGGTGGGATTGACGCCGGGCTCGGCGGGCGAAAAGTGCCGCGGCGTGACCGGCGCGGGCTCCTGGAACGCGCGGCGCCCGATGCTGCCAACATCGGCGGCGGCAAAGGTCGCGCCGTCGAACGCGCGGTGGAGAACGTGCGCGGCCGCATGAATGCGGCCTGCAAAGCCGGGAGCGAACTCAGACATAGTCGTCATCACCGCCCTTGCCCGGCATTTGCAGCGTGCCGTCCTTCACCAGACCGCGCGCGATCGAGATCATCACCTTCTGTGCGTCGAGCACATCGGCGAGCTTCATCGGTCCGCGCGCTTCCATCTCGTCGCGGATGCCGTCGGCGGCACGGCTCGACATGCAGCCGAGGAAGCGGTTGCGGACATCCTCCTCGACGCCCTTCAAGGACTTGGTCAGCACATCGGCATCGACGCTGCGGATTAGCGTGGAGAGGTTCTTGTCGTCGAGCTCGAGCAGATTATCGAAGACGAACATTGCCTCCTCGATCGCCCTGGCGACTTCGCGGTCGATCTTGGCGAGCTTGGGCATGACGCGCTGCTCGGTGACCTTTCGCGCACCCGACAGGATCTTGGCCGCCTCGCGCGTGCCGCCCATCTGGAGCCCGACCGATTTTCGGGCGGTGGTTGCGTGGGTGGTGAGCATCAGTTTCAGCGTCTCGATCGCCTCCGGCGGGACGGGTCCGAGCTTGGCCACGCGGCGCAAAATCTGCGGTTGCGCGTCCTGCGGCAGATGATCGAAGACCTGCGCGGCGATTTCGGGATCGAGCTGGGCGAGCAGCACCGCGGCGATCTGCGGATGCTCCTCGGCGATCATCGATGCGATCTCCTCGGGCTCGAACCATTGTAATTGCTCGAGCCGCGCCGTCGCTTCGGCCGGGACGATCCGCGCGAGCACGCTCTCGGCCCGCTCGGCGCCGAGCGCCTTGGTCATCATCCCCTCGACCTGCGGCCGGGGATCGAACACCACGCTGGAGCGCCCGCGCGCCTTGAACACGAAATCATCGAGCGCCTGATCGACTTCCGCCTCGCTGACATCGGCGACGGTGAACATCGCCCGGCCGAGCTCGCGGACTTCGTCGGGCTCGAGCTTCTGGAGGATGGCCGCAGCCTCCTCCTCGCCGACGAGCATCATCAGCACCGCGGCGCGTTCGACGCCATTGAAGCTGCGGACCATGTTCATTGTGCGTCCGCCTTGATCATGTCGCGGACCGCCAGCGCGGCGCGCGCGGGATTCTCCCGCGTGAAGCCGCGGACCAGCCCGACGCGATCGTCATAGCTGTTGCCACGATCCTCGAGCATGTCGATCGACACGCTGGGAACCGGTGCGGCGGCGGCGCCGGCAATACCCTCGCCATCGGGTCCGCCGATCGGCAATGCCGGGCGAGCCGGCGTCGCGTCCTCGCGCTTCTTGAGCAGCGCCTTGGCGAGCGGGCGCACGCCGAGGAACAGGACCAGCAGCGCGATGAGCAGGGCCGTGCCGTTGCGCGCGGCCATCGGCACCCAGGAAGCCTCGTACCAGGCCGGGCCTTCCTTGCCGGCATCGGCGGCGACGCTGAACTTGCGGCTGACCACGGTCACCTGATCCTGGCGCTGGGCATTGAAGCCCACCGTGGCGCGGACCAGCTCGTTGATCTGGTTGATCTCGGCGATGCCGCGCGGCTTGCCCGATTCTTCGCGCAGCAGCACTGCGACCGACAGCCGGCGGACATTGCCGGGCGTGGCGCGCGTGACCGAGATTTCCTTGCCGGTCTCATAGGTGCGGGTGAAGCTGTCGCTCTGCTTGGTCTGCGGCGGCGGCGGCGCGGCAGGTGCGGCCGAAGCGGCGGCGCCGCCTTCATTGGGCGCGACCAGCGTGCTGGCGGGCGGCGGCGTGTTCGACAGCGTTCCGGGAATGCCGCCGGGCTGCTGGCCATCCTTCGACGTGCCGGTCCACGCGCCCTGCTCGGCGCGCATCACCTGGCCCTGCTTGTCATAGCTTTCGCGCGTCGCCTGGCTCTCGTCGAGATCGACATCGGCCTGGACCTCGGCCGTGAAATTGCCGGCGCCTACCATCGGGGTGAGCAACTGCGCGAGCTGTTCGCGATATTTGTCTTCGACGCGGCGCTGGAAATCGATGCGGGTATCGCCGGCGCTGGCATCCTTGCCGCCCGACTTGGAAAGCAGTGCGCCCATCTGATCGACGATCGTCACGGCATCGGGCTGCATGCCCGGCACCGACGAGGCGACCAGATTGACGATCGCGCGGATCTGCGCCTCAGCGAGCGCGCGGCCCGGCTGGAGCTTGAGGATCACACTGGCCGTGGGACTTGCGCGATCGCGGACGAAGGCGGAGGCTTCGGGCGTGGCGAGATGGACGCGCGCTTCGGCGACGGCGTCGATTTCCTGGATCGAGCGGGCGAGTTCGGTCTCGCGCGCCTGGCGCATGCGCTCGCCTTCGACAGCACGGCTGACGCCCATCGGGAGGCTGTCGAGCAGCGCATAGCCGCCGGGCGCCGCCTTGGGCAGGTCCTGGCTGGCGAGCAGCATCCGCGCCTTGTGGTAATCCTCTTCGGCGACGGTGATCGAACCCGAGCCATCGATGCTGTTCGCAATGCTCGCGCCCTGAAGCGCGGACGAGATCGCCGCCTTGTCGGCATCGCTGACATTGGCGAACAGGATGCGCTGCGGCGAGCTCGACACCATCGACCAGGCGAGGAAGCCGGCGAGGAGGAGCCCGATCAGGAAGACGAACGGCAGGCTGCGCTTGACTGCAGGCTGGCCGAGCAGGCCCGAGACCTGTTTGAGCGGTTCGAAGCGGACCGGCGTACCGGCGGCTTCGGGGGTTGCGGTGGCGAGTGCGTTGCTCATCGGATCAGACCGGCATGCTCATGATGTCCTTGTATGCGGACAGGAGTTTGTTGCGGACTTGCAGCGTCGCCTCGAAGCCGACCGAGGCCTGCTGGCGGGCAAGCATCACCTTGGCGATGTCGACGGTTTCGCCGCGCTCATACGCTTCCGAAAGCGCGCCAGCCTGGGCCTGGGCCTGGTTGACCGACTTGAACGCGTCCTGGAACGTATCGGTGAAGCTCGCCGGCTTGGCATCCGCCGGCGCGGTGGGCGCCGGGGCCTGCTGCGCGCGGGTGAGCGCGGCGTTGCGCTCGAGGATCTGCGAGCGGAGCGCGAGGACGCGGTCGACGCTCATCGCGCCTCCTGCCCCTGAGATCGCGCCGCTCATGCCGAGATCGCCTGGGCGATATCGTCACCCTGTTCGCGCGCCTTGGCGAGGCGATAGCGCAGCGTGCGCTCGGAGATGCCGAGCCGCTTCGCCGTCTCGATCCGGCTGCCGTTGCACTCGGCAAGGACTTCGCGGATCGCCTGGAACTCGTGCATCTGGACGATGTTGCTCAGCGTCTCGGGACGGTCCTGCTGGCGCGTCTCGGGGCGGCGATCGAAGATCAGATGCTCCGCGGCGATGACGTCGCTCGGCGCGAGCAGCAAGGCGCGCTGGATGACGTTCTCGAGCTCGCGGACATTGCCCGGCCAATCGTGATCGGTGAGGATTTCGACCGCGTCGGCAGTGATCCATGGCAGCGTCGAACGGGTGCCCGCGTGCCGGAGCACCATCGCCGCGGCCAGCGCGGCAATGTCGCCAGTGCGCTCGGCGAGCGCCTTGGTGGCGAGCGGGAAAACGGCGAGACGGTAATAGAGATCGGCGCGGAAGCGGCCGGCAGTGACTTCGCCCTGCAAATCGCGATTGGCACAGGCAATGACGCGGACGTCGATCTTCTCAGGCATCGTGCCGCCGATCGGAACGACTTCGCGTTCCTGCAGCGCACGCAGCAGCTTGGCCTGGAGCCCCAGCGGCATCTCTGCGATTTCGTCGAGCAGCAGCGTGCCGCCGTTCGCAGCGCGGAAAAAGCCCTGCCCGCCCGACGACGCACCGGTGAACGAGCCCTTGTGGTGGCCGAACAGCATCGCTTCGAGCATCGATTCAGGCAGCGCGGCGCAATTGATCGCGACGAAGGGGCCGTCGCGGCGCGTGGAGCCCATGTGGATCGCCTTGGCGAGGACTTCCTTGCCGGTGCCGGTGGGACCGTTGATCAGCACGGTGATGTCGGAGGCGGCGACACGCTCGGCGAGGGCCAGCAGCGCCAGGCTCTCGGGATCGGCGGCGACGGGCTCGTAGGGCCCCCGCGCCATCGCACTGGCGAAACCGGCGCCGATCGCGGCATCTTCGCTGCCATAGCAAAGGCGGGCGGGATTGCCGTCGCGGAACGGGACCGCGGCGCGATCGCCTTCGCCCAGGATGAGGGTGCGGGCCGGCGCCGGCGGAACTTCGCCCTCGGCGATCAGGAACAGATCCTGCGCCCCCGGCTTGCCGTCTTCGCACGATCCAATCGCGAAGCCCTGCGCCCGAAGCGACGAGACCAGAGCATATTTCTGCCGGAGAACTGCTGCCGAAGGAACGATCGAACGCATGAATGACCCCCTGTTGTGAGGGCCTTGTGGGGGCAAGTTGGTTAACGCGCCGTAAAACTACGTAACGGCGCACTTCTGCGGTCCCCGCCCGTCTACGCGCGCGCGTGATGGACGATTTTTTCGCTTAAGCCGTCCGCAGCGCTGCCGTTCCTTGGCTTGGCGGCTCCGGGCTCCCGTTCAGGGGGGACGCGGGAAGCCGACGAGCATGGAGATGAACATGACTGTTATCGGAACCAACATCGCCTCGCTTCGCGCTTCGAACGCGTCGAACTCGGCAAACAAGCTGCTGGGCACCGCGATGGAGCGCCTGTCGACCGGCAAGCGCATCAACAACGCGAAGGACGACGCCGCTGGCCTCGCCATCGCATCGACCATGACTGCGGCGATCCGCGGCATGAACCAGGCGGTCCGCAACGCGAACGACGGCATCTCGCTGGCCCAGACCGCCGACGGCGCGCTGGACGAAGTGAGCAACATGCTGCAGCGCATCCGCGAGCTGGCGGTCCAGTCGGCATCGGGCACCTACAGCTCGACCGACCGTGCCAACCTCGACAAGGAAGCCGGCGCTCTGACCACGCAGATCCAGTCGATCCTCAAGGACACCAAGTTCAACGGCGTCGCCGTGTTCGACTATGCGTCGACCGACACCGCCAGCGACGACGTCAACATCCAGGTCGGCATCAACAGCACCGACACCGTCGCGCTGACCAAGGCCTTCTTCAACAGCAGCAATTATGAAGCGACCGATTTCAAGGTCGACAGCGTCGCCAATGCCGGCACCACGCTGAGCAACGCCGACACCGCGCTCACTGCAGTCAACACCGCCCGCGCTACGCTTGGTGCGTCGCAGAGCCGGCTCGAATCGGTGGTCAACAACCTGACCACCAACGTCACCAACCTGTCTGACGCCCGCAGCCGCATCGAGGACGCCGATTTCTCGGCAGAAACGACCGCGCTCGCCAAGGCACAGATCCTGTCTCAGGCTTCGACGGCGATGCTCGCCCAGGCGAACCAGAGCCAGCAGACGGTTCTTTCGCTGCTCCGTTAAGCGCGTGCCGGTCGGGGTGTCACCCCCCTGACAGGCACCGTGGCCGGTCACCTCTCGCTTCGGGGAGAGGGCGCAAGGGGAACCCCGGTGGTCCGCGTGACCACCGGGGTTTTCGCTTGTTCGGGCTTCAGGCTTCGGGGCGGCGCCAGATCCAGGTGCCGCCGATCGCCGCGGCGGCGAGCGGTATCAGCGACCAGGGCAGCGGCGACAGGACCAGCGCCACCACCGCGCTGACGGCGAAGGCGACCAGGGCGGCACGCTTGCCCTTGCGGCTGATCGCGCCGCGTTCGCGCCAGCGCAGGATGTGCGGGCCGAAGATGCGGTGATCGAGCAGCCGGCGCTCCAGCTTCGGGCTGCTACGCGCGAAGCAGAAGGCGGCGAGGATGACGAAGGGGACGGTGGGCAGCAGCGGCAGGACGACGCCGAACGCCGCGAGGACGAGCGACGCGAAGCCGGCGATCAGATACAGGGTCCGGCGCACGCAAGCGCCATATCACGCTTCGCGCGCGTTGCGCTGGGAAATTGAGAGATCCGATACCGCGTCATTCCGGCAACGGCCGGGGCGCCAATCCTGGCAGGACAGCGCCTGAGGCTCCGGAGTCCGGCCTTTGCCGGGAGGGGCGACCTTAGGCGTCGTGCGCCGGGCTAGCCCAGCCGGCGCCCAAGCGCCCGTTTGAGGCGCGCATGCGCCGAGGCCTTGATCTGGCAGATCCGAGCGGCGCCGACGCCGAGCACCTGGCCGATTTCCTCGAGGTTCAATTCCTCGACATAGTAAAGCTGGATCACCTGCGCCTCGCGCTCGGGCAATTCGCCGATGGCCGCGATCAGTGCCTCGCGCTGGTCGCCATCGGCGAGTTGGTCGAAGGCATTGGGCTCGTCGGACATGAACCATGGCGATTCGTCCGAATACATGTCGTCGATCGAATCGAAGCGCACTGCCTCGGCAGTGGCATATTCGGCGCGAAGCTTTTCGGGAGTGACGCCGAGCTTCTCGGCGACCTGCAGGTCGCTCGGGGCGTGGCCCAGTTCGGTGGCGAGCATGGCGACGGTCTCCTGATAGGCTTTCCGGCGCCGCATCGCGCCGCGCGTCAGCGTCGCCTGGCGGCGCAGCTCGTCGATCATCGCGCCGCGTACGCGCGTCATCAGATATTGTTCGAAGGTGACCTGGCCGCGGTCCTCGAAGCCGGTCACGGCCTCGATCAGCGCGACCATGCCGATCTGGATGAGATCCTCGATCTCGACGATCGAGCTCATCGATCCATGGATGTGCCACGCGATGCGGCGCACCAGCGGCAGATGCTTGCGCACCATCGCCTCGGCATCGCGTTGCGGTGACGGCGCGCGGTCATAGGTCAGCGGAGCGGGTGCCAAAGAAGCCATGTCTTTGAGGTTCCTCGGGGAATGGGCGTTCATGCGGGCAGCGCCTCGGGCGCACCGATCACCGCGACGACTTCGACGGCCTTGTCCTCGGGCACTTCGAAGAAGCTCATCACCGGCGTGTCGGGAAGGATCGACTTGACCAGCTTGCGGATCGCGACGCGGATCGCGGGCTGGACGACGAGCGCGAACGGCTTGGCCTCGGCGATCAGCGGACCGGCAGCGTGCTGGAGCGCGTCGGCGATGCGACGGCCGAGATCGGGCTCGATCGTATGACGGCGCGACGGATCGGAACGGACCGCCTGCCCGAGCAGCGCCTCTAGCTGACCCTCCAGCGTCATCACCCGCAGCGGCTCGCGCACTCCGCACAGCCGCTGGATGATCAGCGGGCCGAGATCGGGCCGGATCAGCTCGAGGATTTCCTCGGCGTCGAGCGTCTTCTGCGCGGCGACGGCAATCGCGGCGGCGATCCGGCGGAATTCCTTGAGCGGAATATTCTCGAGCAGCAGGCCGCGCAGCACCGTGGTGAGCGTGGTGAGCGGCACCGGCTGCGGGCAGAGCGAGGCGACCAGCGAGGCGGCGCGCTCCTTCAATCCGTCGAGCAGCGCCTGGACTTCGTCGGGGCCGAGCAGGTCGGCGGCGTTCTGGATCAGCACATGGTTGAGGTGCGTCGCGACGACGGTGCCGGGATCGACGACGAGATAGCCCGCGCCGGTCGCGGCATCGGCGTCGCCGCTGGCGATCCACACCGCGTCGAGCCCGAAGGTGGGGTCGCGCACCGGCTTGCCGTGGAGCTTGCCGACTGCCTGGCCGGTATCGAGCGCGAGCATCTCGTCGGGCGCGACGGTGTCTTCGCCGACGACGACGCCGCCGATGACGATGCGATAGGTGAACGGCGCGAGGTTGATGTCGTCGCGGACGCGGACCTGCGGCACGACGAAGCCGAGATCCTTGGAGAGCTGGCGGCGCACCCCGGTGATCCGCCCCATCAGCGGACCGCCGCGGCGCTCGTCGACCAGCGGGACCAGCCCATAGCCGATGTCGAGCATCACCTGCATGTTGTCGGTGACTTCGTCCCAGCCGATCTTCGAGAGGTCGGCGGGTTCGGGCATCGGTTCGGGCGGCGGGGGACGATTGGCGTGCGCACGCATCTTCCACGCGGCGAAACCGGCGGCGGCGGCGGCGGGGAGGATGACGAAATGCGGCATTCCCGGCACCACGCCGAGCAGCGCGAGGATGACCGCAACCGGCGTCCAGGTCTTGTGGCTGCCGAACTGGCTGCCGATCTGACCAGCAAGGTCGTGCTTCGAATTGACTCGCGTGACGATCGCGGCGGCGGCGATCGACAGCAAAAGCGCCGGCACCTGCGCGACCAGCGCATCGCCGATCGCAAGCAGGATATAGGCCTGGGCCGCGTCGCCGACCGCCATCTGGTGGCTGACGACGCCGAGGATCAGGCCACCGACAATGTTGATCGCGAGGATCAGCAGCCCGGCGATCGCGTCGCCCTTCACGAACTTGGACGAACCGTCCATCGCGCCGTAGAAATCGGCTTCGGTCGAGACCTCGGCGCGGCGCGCACGGGCGTCGTCGGGCGTAATCAGGCCAGCGTTCAAATCGGCGTCGATCGCCATCTGCTTGCCCGGCAATGCGTCGAGCGTGAAGCGTGCGCTGACTTCGGAGACGCGGCCCGCACCCTTGGTCACCACGATCATGTTGATGATGATCAGGATCGAGAAGACCAGCAGGCCGACGACATAGTCGCCGCCGATCAGGAAATTGCCGAACGCCTCGATGACATGGCCGGCCGCCGCGCCGCCCTCATGCCCGTTGACCAGCACGACGCGCGTCGAGGCGACATTGAGGCCGAGGCGGAACAGCGTGGCGAACAGCAGCACGCTGGGGAAGGCGGAGAAGTCGAGCGGCTTCTGCGCATTCAGCGCCACCATCAGTACTGCGAGGCTGATCATGATGTTCATGATGAAGAAGACGTCGAGCAGGAAGGCCGGGATCGGCACCACCATCAGCGCGACGAGGAGCAGGATCGCGCCGGGAAGCGAGAAGCTCCGCATCGCCGGTGCGAAGCCGGCAGGCAGGGTCATTCCATTCACGTGGATCAGGCCCCCAGCTTCGCGAGCATCAGATAAGCGAGCTTCGCCGTCTGCGGTGTCGGCCGGAACGGATTGAGCGCTTCACGGCCAAGCGCATCGGCGCCGGTGCGTGCGCTGTTCAGCTGCGCCAGCGTGGTCTCGACCCAGTGGCGATCGCCATCGACCGCGCCGGTGCCGAGCACGACTTCGGAATCGCCCATGCCAGCGCCGAACGCGTCGATCCCGCCGGAGAGATCGTCGAACGCATCCGAGGCCAGCCCGGTGGCGCCGACTGCGGCCGCACCCTTGTCGAGCTTGCCGGCGAAGCGGGTGTAGATTTCAGCGAGGGTGCGCGGCTGGCCATTGCTCGCATAAAAGATGCCGCGATTGGCGCGCGCGGCGGCGGGAAACATCGCCGCGCCGGTTCGGCCCGGATTGCTCTCCATCGCGCCGAGGAACTTGGCGGCGCCGCCCTGTCCGAGGAAATGGGCCATGTAGAGATCGGTCCCGGTCGCCGGGCGATCGAGCCGCTGTTCAAGCGCGGCCTTGTTGTCCGAGGCATGTTCGGCCGCCATCAGCGCCGCGGTGCCGGGATCGCTGCGCATGTCGAGGATCGCGCGCCGGGTGGCGGGATCGCTGACGACATAGCGGCCGCTGGCGGTCTGGCGGATCGAATCGGCCGCCCAGCCAAGGCCATGCTCGCCGCCATGACCCTTCATCACGCCGAGCCAGCTCTGTTCGATGAACTGATAGAGGCCGGTGGCGCTGGACGTGGTGGCGCGCGCATTGGCGCGCATGCCGCTTTCGACCTGCGCCTGCCCAAGCAGATAGTTGAAGTCGATTCCGGTCTTGCGGCTGGCGGCGGCGATTGCCGTCTGGATGCCTGCCTTTGAAGTGACCGATACGATACTCATCGATCTGTGATCCGATTGCCCTAGGTAAGGGCTGGATCAGCAAGGACCGTGCCAGTCGCCCTCAGGCGAGGGCATAGCCTCCGGGCCGATAGGCCGGGGCGGTTTCGCCGGAAAGAAGTTGCAGGCGGCGGCGAACATTTGCCGCCATCAGGTTCACATAGATCCGGCAGGTCTCGTTGAGGCGATGCGCCTCGGCCGCCAGCTCCCTGATCTCGGGCGAGGGTGCTTCGCCATCGTAGAGCGCGACGGTGTCGATCCCCGAGAGCTTCGCGCGCGTCGCGGATTCGAGCGCGGCAACGTCATTCGCCTTCAGCGCCGCGATCTCGGCGTGCAGCGATTCGATGACGTCGATCAGCGCATCACGCCGGGTCATTGGGGCTCCATTCGAGCTTGAGCGCGAGAAGGCGGTCGGCGATCGTCGAGGGGTAGATGGGGAATTTGCCGTCCTCGATCGCCTTGCGGATCTTGGCGACCCGCTCTGCATCGACCGGCGGCTTGGCGGCCATCGTGCCCGACAGCTGGACGGCAGTCGATTCGACCGTCTTCACTTCGTTCTGGACGGGTTTCGCCATTTCCGCCGGCGCGGCGGGAGCGACCGGCGCAATGCGACGGTCAGCGACCGCGCCTGCCTTGTTGCCGATGGGATCCACCATTGCTGCTTCCTCGGAGCTAATCCTGCAGCGATAAAAACGGCCGGGTTCGGAAACGCTTTAGAAAAAAATCACTCCACCCAGCCGGGCAGCCGTGCGCGGCCCGATTCGAGCGCCACTGCCTGGATCGGCGGCTTCCTGTCGTCGACCTTGACCATCAGCCGCGCGCCGGCGGCGGCATCGCCCATCGCGACGCCATCGCGGGTGATCGAAAAGCCCGGCGAGCCGGCCTCGACGGTGATCGGATCGCCGCGGCGAATCACCGGCACAGCCTTGACCGGCGCGGCCGGCGCCTGGGCAACCACGACCGGGGCGGCCCTGGGCTGCGGCACGGCATCCACCGCGACGAAGATGCGCCAGGCCGGCGCCATGCAACGAACCACCACTGCGTCCCTGGCCTCGCTGCGCCATTCGAGCTGCGGCGCGGCACAGGTCTGGAGCTTGAGCCTCTTGTCGACCGGGGTGCGCGCGCCGCCCTGCGCGCCGAGCGGCTTGCCGGTGAACTGGGCGACGATGGTGTCGAGCACCTGAGTCGATTGGAAATCCTGCGCGGCCGCCGGCGTGGCGGCGAGAAGGGCCAGGGACAGCAGCATCGAAGTCTCCTTGAAAGTCAGGCGGCGGCAAGGCCGTGTTGCCGGGCGGCAGATCATTGCCGGCCTCCGTCATAGCCGAGCGACAGGACCGCGCGGCGCTGGCCGCGGGCAGTAGTGATGGCGATGCGCTCCGGCGCGATCGCGCCGGAGCGGACGAGGATGGCGGCGACCGCGCGGGCGCGATCGGCGGCAAGGATCGGCCCGCTGCCGGTGAGCGAGTCGACGTCGCCGGCGCTGCCATCGACTTCGCCGATGATGCGCAGGCGAGTGCGCGGATCGGTAGCCGCCGTGCGCGCCCAGGCGAGCGCAGCCTGTGTGTCGGGAAGCTGCGCCGAGCCGGGCGCGAATCCGCTGACCGCGGCGAGATCGACCGGCATTGCCGGGGCATTCTCCTTGACTCCGAAGCCGGCGCGGAAGCTGGCAGCCAGCGTCGCCGGATCGACCTGGTTGGCCTGGAGCAACACGAAGAAACCGACCAGCAGCAGCGCGAGGTCGGCGAGCGTGGTCAGCCAGATCGGCCGCGCGGGAAGATCGTCGTCGAGCGTCATGCCGCGAGCTCGCGCGCGCCGAGCCGCGGCTGGAGGATCGCCAGCTCGGCAAGCGGCGCCACGAGTCGGGCGCGCTCCTGCGCCTCGTGCCGGGCGTGCCGCTTGAGCCGCGACGCCACCGGAGTGGCGACCAGGCAGGCGACGATCGCGCCATACAAGGTAGTGAGCAACGCCACCGCCATCGCCGCGCCGATCGTCTTGGGATCGCGCATCGCCGTGAACATCTGGACGAGTCCGATCAGCGTGCCGATCATCCCCATTGCCGGCGCGATATCTGCCATGCCGGTCCACATCTCCGCAGCGGCGCGGTGGCGCTCGAAGCGCGCGACGCGGCGCTGATCGATCAGCGTAGCAACCTGTTCGGGCGATGCCCCGTCGACGATTGCCGCGACGGCAGCGGCCAGATCGGGGTCGGCGATCACCGAGCGATCGAGCGCGATCACGCCGTGGCGCCGGGCGATGCGGCCGAACGCAGCGACCTGATCGAGCAAAGGCGCGACATCGAAGCGGCGCCGACCGATCGTCCGCAGCGCGGCGAGCCCGCGGCCGAGATCGCCGAGCGGCGTGCGCAGCACGACGGCGAGCACCGTCCCGCCCAGCACGATGGCGAGCGCGATCGGATCGAGAAAGGGGGCGAAGTTCATGCGCCCATGGTTGCAAGGGCCGGGCCAAGTCGCGGCGCGCCTCGCGACGTCGGAAAGTCTGCGCGGATTTCCGTCACCCCGGACTTGTTCCGAGGTCCACCGCGCCGCCGGCATTATGACACGAGCCTCCATCTTCTCACCCAGATGCCAGGTGGACCCCGGCACAAGGCCGGGGGTGACGGGGGTGGTGGCAGTGCGGCAGGTGGTTGCCGCCAGACCGGCAAGATGTTGCCGCCCGTTCCGCGCGTAGAACGAAATCGACGTGTTGGCGCCTTCCTGAGCAAATTGGCACGGCCATTGCAGCGACACGCCCGAACTTTTGTGCGGGAGACGTGCAATGCCCAACGACAGCCTTTTCGGCGTACACGGCGCAGCGCTTACCGTGCGCTCGCAGCGCATGGGTGTGCTCGCGTCCAATATCGCGAATGCCTCGACGCCTGGCTACAAGGCCAAGGACATCGACTTCCAGGCCGCGCTGGCTTCGATCGAGACGCCCGGCATTTCGGGCGATGCCGGGATGGATGCCGCGACGCTCTATCGCGTGCCGCTCCAGCCCAGCCAGGACGGCAACACCGTCGAGCTTGCCACCGAACAGACTGCCTTCGCCGAGAATGCCGTCGCCTATCAGACGACGCTGTCGTTCCTGAACGGCCGCATCTCGACGATCTCGCGCGCGCTCAGGGGAGAATAACCATGGGTAACCAGCCCCTTTCGATCTTCCAGGTCTCCGGTCGCGCGATGAGCGCGCAGCTGCTGCGGATGAACACCACTGCGTCGAACCTTGCCAATGCCGGCACCGTCGCATCGAGCCCCGAGGCGGCATACCGCACGATCAAGCCGGTGTTCCGCAGCGCGTTCGACGAAGTCTCCGGCCTGTCGACCGTCGATGTCGAGCAGATCGTCACTGCCGGTTCGGAGCCGACCAAGCGCTACGACCCGGGCAACCCGCTCGCCGACAAGGATGGCAACATCTGGGAGAGCGCCGTCGATGAGACCCGCGAGCTCGTCGACATGCTCGAATCGTCGCGCACCTATCAGAACAATGTCGAGGTCATGCAGACTGCCAAGCAGCTGATCGTCGATACCCTCAAGCTGGGCCGCTGATCATGGATTTCGATAGCACGCTGCAGACCCTGGGCATCAGCCGCTTCGGCGCGTCGAGCTCGGCGTCGAACGGCACCAAGGACACTTCGGGCCTCGGCAAGACCGAGATGGACCAGAGCGACTTCCTGACGCTGATGACGGCGCAGTTGAAGAACCAGGATCCGTTCGAGCCGGTCGACAACACCCAGATGGTTGCGCAGATGGCGCAGTTCTCCTCGCTCTCGGGCATCACCGAGATGAGCACGACGCTGAAGGCCATCGCGTCGAAGCTGGGCGGCAGCTCGCTGAGCGATGCGCTGGGCTATGTCGGCAAGACCGTGCTCACCGAAGGCTCCACTGCCTATCCGCGCGAAAGCGGCGGGATCGCCGGCGCCGTCGCGCTCGCCAAGGACTCCACCGACGTCAACGTCACGATCAGCGACGCCGACGGCAAGCCATTGAAGACGATCGCGCTCGGCAAGCAGGCCGCAGGCGCCGTCGCCTTCGACTGGGACGGCAAGACCGAGAGCGGCGAAGATGCCGGCAAGGGTCCTTTCACCGTCAAGGTCGCCGCGCTCAACGCGGGTGCCAAGGTCGATGCGGCACCGCTCGTCTGGGCACCGGTCTCCACCGTTTCGCTGGGCGCCGATGGCAAGCCCGTCCTCACCCTCCCTGGCATCGGCCAGGTGTCCCTCGACGCCGTCTGGCAAGTCGGCTGAACTCCAGGAGTAACGCACATGTCCTTCTTCACTTCCTTGAGCGGGCTCCAGGCTGCCCAGACCGAAATGTCGACGATCTCGCACAACCTCGCGAACGTCTCGACCAACGGCTTCAAGCGCTCGACCACGCAGTTCGCCGACGTGATCGCATCGACGTCCAATTCGAACCCGACCCAGATGGTCGGCTCGGGCGTGGTGGTGAAGTCGGTCCGCCAGCAGTTCAGCCAGGGCGGCTTCACCCAGTCGAGCTCGGCGCTCGACGTCGCGATCTCGGGCGAGGGCTTCTTCATCGTCAAGGGCAGCGACGCGAGCAACAATGTGTCGTTCACCCGCAACGGCAGCTTCCTGGTCAATTCGGACCGCTATGTCGTCGATGCGCAGGGCAACAAGCTGCAGGTCTATCCGGTCGATGGTTCGGGCGCGGTGGTCGCGACCGGCCTCGCCTCCACCGTCAGCCTGCGGCTGCCGCAGATCAGCGGCAAGCCCGAGGCGACCGAGGAAGTGAGCCTGTCGCTCAACCTCAACGCCAATTCGGTGATCCCGTCGGAGAATGATCGCTGGAACGACGTGCCCTACGCATTCGACCGGTTCGACCCGGCGACCTATAATCATTCGGCGCAGAGCACGATCTACGACGCCAACGGCAACGCGCTGACGCTGACCACCTATTTCGTCCGCGAGACGACGCCGACCACGACCGAACCGACCAGCAACTGGACCGCCTATTCGTTCGTCGGCGACAAGCAGCTCAATTCGGGCACCGATCCCGACGTGATCCAGCCGATCTCGATGACCTTCGATGCGACCGGCAAGCTGACCGCGCCGGCCGGCCCGACCAGCTTCCTCGGCTTCCTCGCGCCCGGCGCGACCACCGAGCAGATGGTCAGCCTCGATTTCGGCGACGCGACGACGCAGGTCTATTCGCCGTTCAGCATCGATGCGAGTACGCAGGACGGCTCGCCGGTCGGCCAGCTCGAAGGCGTGACGATCGCCGATGACGGCACGGTGCGCGCCAGCTTCTCCAACGGCGACAGCCAGGCGCTGGGCAAGGTGGTGCTCGCCAGCTTCTCCAACTCCACCGGCCTGCGCCAGCTCGGCAGCAGCACCTGGTCGGCCTCGGGCCTGTCGGGCGAACCGCGGCTCGGCGAGCCCGGCGCGAACGGCTTTGGCGGGCTGATGTCGGGCGCAGTCGAGCGCTCGAACGTCGACATCACCGAGGAACTCGTCGGGCTGATCGCGGCGCAGCGCAACTTCCAGGCGAACGCCAAGGCGCTCGATACCGCGAGCCAGATCTCGCAGACCATCTTCAACATCCGCAGCTGATCCAGGGCTGAGGGGGACACCGCATGGATCGTCTGGTCTACACTGCATTGTCGGGGCTGCGCAGCCAGATGTCGGCGCAGTCGACGATCGCGAACAACATCGCGAACGCATCGACGATCGGCTTCCGGGCCGAGCGCGTCAGCTTCGACCGGCTCGTGCTGCAGGGCTCGGGGCTCGAGACGCGGCAGCTCGCGGCGGAAGAGGTCGAGGATTTCGACCGCCGCGCCGGCACGATCGTGCAGACCGCACGGCCGCTCGACGTGGCGGTGACGTCGGACAGCTGGATTGCGGTGCAGGCCACGGACGGCAGCGAAGCTTATACGAGGCGCGGCGACTTGTCGGTCGCGCCCTCGGGCGTGCTGGAAACCGGCGACGGTTTCCCGGTGATGGGGTCGGGGGGCCCCATCACCGTGCCGCCCCACCAGTCGATCGCCATCGCCGATGACGGCACCGTGTCGATCGTGCCGCCGGGCGGCGACCCGACCCAGCCGCAGGTGCTCGACAAGATCAAGCTGGCCAGCCCCGAAGGCAGCCAGACCGCCAAGGGCCTCGACAACCTGCTCCATGTGAAGGGCGGCGGCGCGCTGCCCGAGGACATGGACGGCAAGCTCCAGTCGGGCGCGCTCGAGCAATCGAACGTCAACATGACGCAGGCGCTGGTCGACATGATCGAGAACCAGCGCAGCTACGAAGTGCAGGCCAGCCTGCTCAAGGAAGCCAAGACCATGGACGAGGGCGCCGCATCGCTGATGCGCCTGCCCGCGTAACGAAAGGATTTAGACGATGGGTTCCTCGGCAATGCACATCGCGCGCACCGGGCTCGACGCTCAGGACATGCGCATGCGCGTGATCTCGAACAACCTCGCCAACGTCAACACGACGGCGTTCAAGCGCGATCGCGCCTCGTTCCAGACGCTCGCCTATCAGACGGTGACGGCGCCCGGCGCAGCGAGCACCGCGGAGACCAAATACGCCACGGGCCTCAATCTGGGCACCGGCGTGCGCATCCAGGGCACGGCGCGGGTGGAGACGCAGGGCTCGTTCCAGAACACCGGCGGATCGCTCGATCTCGCGCTGGAGGGCGAAGGCTATTTCCAGGTGCAGCTGCCCGGCGGCCAGCTCGGCTATACCCGCGCGGGCAATTTCTCGCGCTCGGCCGAAGGCATGATGGTGACGAGCGACGGCTATCAGGTGATGCCCGGGATCACGATCCCCGAGGGCACCACCGGGATCACGATCGGCGCCGACGGCACCGTATCGGCGCAGATCTCGGGCCAGACCGAGAGCGCGCAGCTCGGCCAGATCCAGGTCGCGACCTTCCCCAATCCGGGCGGGCTGCAGGCCGCGGGCGACAATTTCCTGACCGAGACCACCGCGAGCGGCGCGGCGAGCCTGGGTGCGCCCAACGAGGCGGGCCGCGCCAAGATCCGCCAGGGCGCGCTCGAGGCTTCGAACGTCAACGTCGTCGAGGAGCTGGTCGACATGATCGAGACCCAGCGCGCGTACGAGGTCAATTCGAAGATGATCTCGGCGACCGACGAGATGCTCAAATATGTCAACCAGAACATCTGAGGCCGCAGCCATGAAGTTCCTCACCGGCCTTGCCACCGGCGCGCTCGTCGTTGCCGCCGTCGCGTTCACCGCGGCGCCCGCCAAGGCGCAGTTCCTCGGGCTGGGCAAGAAGAAGGCGAAGGAGGATTTCTCCGCCACGCTTCCAGCGCCCGTCCCCTTAGCGGCGCCGGCGAACGGCAGCATCTTCCAGGCCGGGGACGGCTATGCCGCCCTCTATGAAGGCATGCGCGCGCGCCGTGTCGGCGATCCGCTGACCATCGTGCTGGTCGAGCGGACCAGCGCATCCAAGTCCGCGGGCACCAAGCTCGACAGCGGCGGCGGCTTCTCGCTGACGCCGCCGACCACCGGCGCGCTCAACCTGTTCGACAAGAGCGATGCGAGCATGAGCGGGAATCGCAACTTCACCGGCGCCGGCAGCGCCGACCAGGCCAATGCCCTGTCCGGCGAAGTCAGCGTGACGGTGGCCGCGGTCTATCCCAACGGCACGATGCTGGTGCAGGGCCAGAAGCGCGTGACGCTCAATCGCGGCGACGAGTTCCTCCAGATCAAGGGCATCGTCCGCACCGCGGACATCGACGCGAACAACCGCATCGCCAGCACGCGCGTCGCCGATGCCCGCATTGCCTATACCGGCAAGGGCGACATCGCCCGTGCCAGCCGCCAAGGCTGGCTGAGCCGGTTCTTCCAGATCCTCAGCCCCTTCTGATCGGAGCCCGATTCATGATCCGATTCCTCCTCACGCTTGCCGCCGCCACGCTGGCCTTCGCGCCCGCACAGGCGCAGCGCGTCAAGGATCTGGGCGGCTTCCAGGGAATCCGCACCAACCAGCTCACCGGCTATGGCATGGTCGTCGGCCTGCCCGGCACCGGCGACGACAATCTGGAATATACCGTCCAGTCGATGAAGGGCGTCGCTTCGCGCTTCGGCCTGCAGCTGCCGCCGGGCGTGAGCCCCGCGCTCAAGAATGCCGCGGTGGTGATGATCACCGCCGAGCTGCCCGCCTTCGCCAAGCCGGGCCAGAAGCTCGACATTACCGTATCGTCGATGGGCAAGTCCAAGTCGCTGCGCGGCGGCACGCTGATTCTGACGCCGCTCCAGGGCGCCGACGGCCAGATCTATGCGATGGCGCAGGGTAACCTCGCAGTCGGCGGGCTGGGCGCGGAAGGCGCCGACGGTTCGAAGATCGTCGTCAACATCCCCTCCAGCGGCCGCATCCCCGAGGGCGCCACGGTCGAGCGGACGGTCGATACCGGCTTCGATCGCGCGCCGTTCCTGACCTTCAACCTTGCCCGCGCCGACTTCACGACGGCGCAGCGCGTCCAGGACGCGATCAACGGCCGCTTCGGCGTCGGCCGCGCCCGCGCCGTCGACGGCGTGTCGATCGCCGTGCAGGCCCCCGCCGGCGCCGATGTCCGCGCCGAACTGATGTCGGAAATCGAGAACCTCACCGTCGAGGCCGCAGAGGCGCGCGCGCGCGTGATCGTCAATGCACGCACCGGAACCGTGGTCATCAACTCGGCCGTCCGGGTCAGCCCGGCCGCGGTAACACATGGTAAACTTACCGTTCGTATCGATGAGGCCCAAAATGTGAGCCAGCCTCTGCCGTTTAGTAAGGGCGAGACCGTCACGGAGCAGCACAGCACCGTCGATGTCGAGGAGGAGAAGAAGCCGATGTTCCTGATCCAGCCCGGGCCCAAGCTGGCCGATGTGGTCAAGGCGGTGAACGCGATCGGCGCGTCGCCGGCGGATCTCGTCGCGATCCTCGAGGCGCTCAAGGAAGCCGGCGCGCTCAAGGCCGAGCTGGTGATCTTGTGAGCAGCGTCGCCAGCCCGATCGCCCCCGGCGGCGGCGTGTCGACCGACACGTCCCGGCTGGCGTCGAAGGACAATCTGGATGCCGCGGGCAAGCGCTTCGAGGCGATCTTCACCGGCATGATGCTCAAGTCGATGCGCGCGGCCAAGCTGGGCGACGGGCTGTTCGACAGCAAGGCGACCGAGCAGTTCCGCGACATGCAGGACCAGCAGCTCGCCCAGGCGATGGCAGCGCATGCCCCGATGGGCATCGGCAAGGCGATGACCGAGTTCCTCGCCAAATCCGCCGCGCTCGAGCCCGCCGCGCAGCCCGAAGCGAGCAGCACGCCATGAGCGACATGCTCTCGATCGGTCTGTCGAGCCTCAAGGCCTATCAGACCGCGCTCACCACGGTGTCCGAGAACATCGCGAATGCCGGCAATGCCGGCTATTCGCGCAGGGCCACCGACATTCGCGAAGTCGTCGCGCCCGCCGGCATCACCACTGGCACGACGCAGGGCATGGGCGTGGTCGCGCGCGGGCTGACGCGCGCCGCCGACGTCTACAAGACCGCCGAAGTGCGCAACGCCTCCGCCGATCTCGCCAAGACCGAGACCGGCGCGACCTGGCTCCAGCGCATCGAGGAATCGCTGACTGGCAACAAGGTCGGCAGCCAGCTGACCACCTTCTTCAATTCGGCCAAGGCCGTCGCCGCCGACCCCGCATCGCTGGCGCCGCGCGCGGCGATGATAGAGGCCGCGTCGAGCATCGGCGCGTCCTTCGCCGCCACCGGCGCCTCGCTGGACGGCGCGCTTGCCGATCTCGACAAGAGCGCCGAGGCCGGCGCCACCCAGCTCAACGCGCTCGCCAAGTCGCTGGGCCGCGTCAATGCCGGGCTCGGGCGGCAGCAGAACGGCACCAGCGGCCAGGCCGCCCTGCTCGACGAGCGCGACCGGCTGCTCGAACAGATGAGTGCGATTTCGGACGTCTCGGTGATGACCGACACTGCCGGGCGCGCCGTCGTACGCGTCGGCGGCGTCGCCGGTCCGGTGCTCGTCCAGGGCGAGACCGCCGGGGCGATCACCTACAAGCGCAGCGAAGAAGGCGTGGTTGCCTACACGCTCCATTTTCAGGGCGAAGGCAGTTCGGTGTTCCCGACCGGCGGCGCGCTGGCCGGGTTCGCCGAGGGTGCCGAGCGCATCGCCGCGGCGCGCAGCGAAGTCGGCAAGCTCGCCACCGAATTCGCCGAGGGCGTCAACGCCGTCCAGGCCGCGGGCGAGGACCTCGACGGCAATCCCGGTGCGCCGATGTTCGAGATCGGCGATCCTGCCTACAAGCTCAAGCTGGTGCTCGACGATCCGCGCGGCATCGCCGCCGCGGCGACGGGTGCGGGCATCCGCGACAACAGCAATCTTGCCGGACTGGAATCGCTGCGTACCGATGGCCGGTTCGAAGACACCATCGCCAGCGTAACCTCCGCCAATGCTGCCGCGCTTTCGGCGCGCAAATCGGTAGCCGGCGCGCAGACCGCGATGCGCGATTCGGCGGTTTCCGAGCGCGCCGCCGCCGTGGGCGTCAATGTCGACGAGGAAGCCGTCGATCTCATTCGTTTCCAGCAGGCCTATCAGGCATCGAGCCGCGTGATCCAGATCGCGCGCGAGACGCTGAATTCCATCCTCGAGATCCGCTGAGGCAGACCATGCGCGTCGCAACTTCACAGCTTTATAATCGCCCCACGTCGATGATGACGCGGCTGACTGCCGACGCCGATCGGATCCAGACCCAGATCGCGACGGGCAAGAAGCTGCTCGCGCCTTCCGACGATGCCGGCGCCTATCTGCGGCTGCAGGGCATCAGTCGGCAGAATGCGAACGACGGCGCCTATGCAGCCAATATCGGCATGGCGCAGGGCCTGCTGGCCCAGACCGACACCACGCTGGAGAGCGTCGAGGCGCAGATCACCCGCGCGCTGGAGCTCGCGACGCAGGCGGCGAACGGCACGATGTCCGACACCAATCGCGCGGCGATCGGCAAGGAGCTCGAATCGATCCGCGATACGCTGTTCGCCCTGGCCAATACCAAGGACGTGCGCGGCCAGCCGCTGTTCGGCGGCGCGAGCGGCGACGTGGCCTATATCCGCAATACCGACGGATCGATCACCTTTGCCGGCACGGGCGAGCCATCGGCAATCCCGATCGGCGACGGCGTCGATATCCAGGGCACCGTGACCGGCACGCGCGCCTTCGCCAGCGGCGGCAGCGACGTGTTCGCCGTGCTCGCCGATTTCGCCGCCGCGCTGGAAGCCGGTGGCGACGTCAAGGCGGCGGCCAACACCGCGCTGTCGGGGATCAAGGGATCGCTGGAAAGCGTGACGCTGGCACGGGCATCGGCGGGCGCGCGCTCGGCGCGGCTCGAGCTCGACACCGACCGGCTGACCGCCGCGGGCGAAGCGCGCGAGGACGTGCGCTCGGCGCTGGAGGATACCGACGTCACCACGGCGGTGACCGAGCTGCAGAAGACGCTGACGATCCTGCAGGCGACCCAGGCGAGCTTCTCCAAGCTCTCGGGCCTGTCGCTGTTCGATTATCTCTGACGTCGCGCCCGCAAGGGCACGATTTTCCGCTCAAACTTACGGCGAAACGGTCGTTTACCAAAACGAATGGCCGGATAGCGGCACAGGGGGAAGTTTAGTCGCATGTTTCCGCTGATCGGCTTTGTCGTCCTGATCGCCATGGTGTTCGGCGGATTCGCCATCACCGGCGGCGCGCTGGGACCTGTGCTCCATGCCCTTCCCCACGAGATGCTGATCATCGGCGGTGCCGCCGTCGGCGCGCTGATCATCGGCAATTCGATGAAGGAGATAAAGGCGCTGGGCGGCGGCTTCATGCGCGTCATCAAGGGTCCGAAGTACAAGAAGCAGGATTATCTCGACACGATCTTCCTGGTTTCCAAGCTGATGAAGATGCTGCGCACCGAAGGGCCGATCGCGCTGGAGCCGCATGTCGAGGATCCCAAGTCGAGCGCGATCTTCGCCGAATATCCCCGCCTTCTCGCCGATCACACGCTGATAAACCTGATCACCGATACGCTGCGCCTCGTCGTCGTCTCGTCGGGCACACTCGACGTGCACGCAGTCGAGGAAGTGATGGATAATGCGATCAAGACCCATCATCACGAAGTCCAGGGCCCGCAGACCACGCTCCAGGGGCTTGCCGACGCATTGCCCGCATTGGGCATCGTCGCCGCGGTGCTCGGCGTGGTGAAGACGATGGGCTCGATCGACAAGCCGCCGAGCATCCTGGGCGGGATGATCGGCTCGGCGCTGGTCGGCACGTTCCTGGGCGTGCTGCTCGCCTACGGCATCGTCGGTCCGCTCGCGACCCGGCTCCAGCAGGTGATCGATGCCGATGCGGCGATCTATCACACGGTCAAGCAGATCATCATCGCGTCGCTCCACGGCCACCCGCAGCCGCTGGTGATCGAGGCCGCACGCTCGGGCATCGCGCACAGCAACCAGCCGGGCTTCGGCGAAGTGTTCGACGGCCTGCGCGGACGCTGACGTCATGGCTGCACGTGCGCCCCATGGATCGAACCAGCCGCCCAAGATCATCGTCAAGAAGATCTATATCGAAGGGCATGGCGGCCATCACGGCGGCGCCTGGAAAGTCGCCTATGCCGATTTCGTGACGGCAATGATGGCGTTCTTCCTGCTGATGTGGCTGCTCGGCGCGACCACCGAGAAGCAGCGCAAGGCGCTCGCCGATTATTTCGCGCCGACTTTGGTGGAGTTCAAGCAGAACAGCGCCGGCTCGAACGGGCTGTTCGGCGGCGATGCGATCAATGCGCAGGACAATTATCCCAACCGCGCCGGCCAGACCGGGACGCGATCGATGACCGTTCCCGTCGGCGGCACCGGCGGCAAGGATGTCGGCACGGGCGAGAAGGGCACGCTCAAGGACCAGCGCGCGCTGGAGGCGCAGGACCAGAAGAACTTCAACCAGACCGCCAAGGCGATCCAGGCGAAGATGCGCTCGCGCCCGCAGCTGGCCAAGCTCGCCAAGCATATCCGCTTCGTCGCGACGCGCGACGGGATGCGCATCGATCTGCTCGACGACGCCAACTATTCGATGTTTGATCTGGGCACCACGGCGCTGGTGACCGATGCCAGCGCGCTGATCGGCACGGTGGCCGAATCGATCGTGGGGATGGAAAACCCGATCATGATCCGCGGCCATACCGACAGCCTGGGCTATGGCGACCCGCGCAACATGAACAACTGGATGCTCTCCAGCGGCCGCGCCGAAGCGACCCGCCGGCGGCTGTCCGGCGGCGGCGTGCCGGAGATGCGCTTCGAACGGATCGAAGGCGTCGCCGACCGCGAACCGCTGATCGTCGAAAACCCCACCGACCCGCGCAACCGCCGCGTCTCGATCACCCTCCTGTTCCGCCGGATCATGGATCAGGACAAGGGCAGCGGCCGGCCTGGCCGCGGGATGAAGCAGCCGGTGCTCGCCGCCCGCTGAGGCGTCAGAAGAACTGCTTGCGGAACGTCAGCCGGACGATCCGGCCGAACGGATCGACCAGGTTCGGCACATAGGCGGCCGGGACCTCGCCATTGCCGTCGGTAACCCGCTGCCTGGCGTTGAACAGATTGTCGACGCGAAGCTGGACCCGCGATCCGCGCAGCCACGGATGCCTGAGCACGGCATCGAAGTCCTGGCCCGGATTATATTCGGCCAGCAGGCCGATCGTGGCGAGGCTGCCGAAGTCGAGTTCGGTCTGGCTGCCCAGCGCGCCGGTCATCCGCTGCGATCCGCTTTGCCACCGCCCATTGACCTGTAGCAGCCAGGCATCGCGCTTGACTGCGACGAGCCCGTCGACCTGGTGCGCCGCAACGCTCTGCGCGCTCGATCCGTCGAGCCGGTCGATCACGGGCAGGCCGGAGCGGATCAGGATCTCGTCCTTGAGTATCCAGGTGTGGTTGAGCGTGAAGCGGATCTGGTTGCCGCGATTGCCGCCCGGGCCGCCGCCAAAGCCGCGTCCCCCGCCCTGTCCGCCGCGGAAGCCGCCACCGGCACCGGGGCCGGCGCCCTGGCCCTCGCCGCGTTCGCGACCTTGCTCCGCGCCCGGCTGGCCCTGCGCTTGCGGCTGGGCTTGGCCCTGACCTTGAGCCTGGCCCTGTCCCGGACGGCGCTGGTTGCTGCCGAACAGGCTCTGCTGCTGGCCCAGGCGGCGCATCTGTTCCTGCTGGGCCGTGAATTCGGGCGGCAGTGGCTGGCCGGTGCGACGCGATTCGACGACTGCCGCGCGATAGGCGGTCATCCGGGCCTGCATCTCCCTGGCCTGCGGCGATCCGATCGGGATCGAGAAGTCCAATCCCCAGCGCAACTGGGTCCGGTCCTGCCGATCGACGTTGATCGGGCGGTAATCGATGCTGAGCAGCCGCCCGTCTGGATCACGCACGAAGCGATCGGGGAAGGCCGCCTCGATCTCCGCGCTGGCCCCTGGGAAGCCCAGGATCGCATTGCGCGCACGCGAATCGCTGTAGCTCGCGTTGATCCCGAAATTGGTCTCGGTGAACGGCCGAATGCTCACCCGCGCATTGAAGACATGGCGGTTGTCGGCCGAAAGCCCGGGGTTGCCGCCGGTGATCGCGGTGATGTCGACGCTCTCGTTGCGCACGAAATCGAAGATGCGCCGGTTCGGCGTCACCAGCACCGGATCGCCGAGCTGCCCCGCATCCGGCGCGTTGCGATCGTCGCTGAAGCTGATGTTGGCACGGACCTGCGGGATCGGGGACCAGTTGAGGCCATAGGTGGTGCTGGTGAGCCGGCCGAAATCAGAAAGCTGCTCGACTTCGACATTGCCGGTGATCGACAGGTCGCCGATCGCATCGAGCACGCCGGTCCGCCGGCTGGTCAGCGGCAGCGTTAGGTTGCCGCGGATGCTGCCCGTGTCGCGTGCGATGTCGCCCGCGCGATATTGGCCGGCGATCCACGATTCGCTGTGCTGGTCCTGCGTGCGGCCGAGCACGCGCAGGCTGGCCCGCACATCGCCGGCGGGAAGCTTGAACAGTGAGCCGAAGGTCGAGAAATCGACCGTGGCGCGGTTGCTGTTCGACTTGGCGATCTGATCGGGCCGCAGGGCGATAAGCGAGGCATCGATCGGCCCGAACGGATTGAAGCTCGGATCGTCCGCATCGAGCAGCGCCTGCGCGCCGAGCGCGTCGATGCCGGTGGCGGTCACCGACTTGGACTCGTTATACTGATACTCGCCCTGGAGCGACCAGCCCCAGCTCGCCAGCCAGGGCGAAGTGGTGCCGTTCACCGTCACATTGGCGTTGATCGCCCGGCTGTCGTTCGAACGCGCGAGCGCCGGCAGATTGTCGTAATAGCGGAACAGCTGCACGTCGTTCGCGAAGGGCGAAAATGGGTTTCCGGCGGGCAACAGCAGCGTCGCGCTCGGCAGGCCGAGCAGCGTATCGGTGTGGTTGGACGTGAAGCCGACGGTCGCGACCGCGCTGACTTCCTGCGAGATTGCCGGGCGGTAGGTGCCGGTGATCGCGAAATTCTTTTGCGGCGTGCCGCTCAGCGGCGCGGTGTTGTCGCCGAACTGGCGCGCGCCACCACCGCCGGTCAGCGTGCGATAGGGCGTGAGATCGCTGACGTTGCGGACGCCCGCCGTGCCGGCGAACCCGCCAAGCGTCGGTGCGGCACCGTCAGCGCCGAGCGGCACGCCCGCTTCGGTGACTATGCCCCCGGCCAGCGCGCTCAGCGCCGGATCGATCTCGCCGCCGTTGAGTCCGGTGATGTTGCCGAGCGTGTCGAACAGAGTCGTCGGCGCCCGCGTGACGCCGCGCTCGCTTTCGAGCAGCCCTGAATTCTGGCCGTATTTGACGTCGAGCTCGATGCGTTCGTTGCGGCCGATCTTCTGGAGATTCGCGTTGAAGCCCTGTCCGGAATTGCCGCCCGCGACGGGCATCGCGCCTTCGAATACGGTGGTGAGCGCCTGGAAGCGTTGCCGCAGCACGAAATTGACGACCTTCTGGTTGGCGCCATAGCCGAACTGGAGCGCCGCCTCCTCGGGCAGGATATCCATCCGCTCGATCGCTTCGGTCGGGATATTGCGGATCTCGGCGAAGCTCGACCGCCGGCCGCTGAGCAGGATCACCGGCTGCTCGCTCCCCCGGCCCGAGCCGCTGCCGAGCTGCGCCGACAGCGCGTTCATCAGCTCGGTGACGTTCGACGCGCCATAGGAGCGGATGTCCGCCGGGCTGAGCTGGACTTCGGGCTTGACGTCGCCGGGGACTGCGCCGCGCAGCTGACCGGTGACGACGATCTCCTCGCCAACCGGTTCCTCGGCTTCGGCAGGCGGGGGCGTCTGCTGCGCGGGCGCGGTGCTGTCGGTCAGCGCGGGTGCCGGCTGCGCCGCGGGCGTCGCCTGATCCTGCGCCTGTGCCGCCATCGGCAGCGCGCCGACCATCAGCGCACCGATTGCGCAACCCCACTTCACCATCGCAGTCTTACTCCCGTACGCATGCAGGCGGCCCCGACGGACCAGCGTTCACCGGCTCGCTACAGGCGACTTGTCGCAGAATTGTGCCAATGCTCGGGAAAAGTGTGGCGCCGCCGAAGCGGCGCCCTGGGTTTCTGGTGCGGTCGAGAAGACTCGAACTTCCACGGCCTTTCGGCCACAACGACCTCAACGTTGCGCGTCTACCAGTTCCGCCACGACCGCACGTGAAACTCGCCGGGAGGTCCCCGGCGACTGGTGAGCCGCGGCCCCTAGCAAAGGCTTTCGAACCACGCAACCCATCCGGCGCGCTTTCTCTCCTCCGCAGAAAACTGTTTGTGGTTCGGCTTTGGCGAGGCCGCCCGGATTCCGTTTCAGCTTTGCCGAAACCCCAAGTAAACGCGACGCCCCGTCATGCTGCTCTCCCCTTCCCTCTCCGCCGAGATGCGCCGAATCCTCGCGCTTGCGTGGCCGGTGGTGCTGACCAGCCTCAACTGGACGATACTGCACGTCACCGATGTCGCGGTGGTCGGGCTGGTGAGCACCAGCGAGGCGGCGGCGCTCGGCGCGAGCCGATCGCTCACCTTCCCCGGTATCGTCGTCGGGCTGGGCTGGCTGACCGGGATCCTCGTCTTTGTCTCGCGCGCCGACGGCGCCGGCGACCTGCGCGAGACCGGGCGCGTATTCCACCAGGGCATGCTGCTCGCGCTGATGCTGGGGCTGCTAAGCGGGCTGGCGCTGTTCCTGTGGCCCGAGCCGATGCTGCTCGGCCTGGGCGTGGCGGCGGACACGGCGCCCGCCGCCGCCGACGTCGTGCAGGTGATGGCGCTCGCCTACCCCTTCCAGCTGGTCATCGTCGCGGCGAGCTTCTTCCTCGAAGGCGTGAGCCGGCCGCGCCGGGTGACGGTGGTCAACCTGTCGATCCTGCCGCTCAACGCAGTGCTAGCCTGGGTGCTCGCCACCGGCCAGCTCGGCTTTCCGGTATTGGGAGCCGTTGGCGCCGCTGCCGCGACTGCGCTTGCCTCGGCGATCGGCGCCATCGGCATGGTCGTCGCCGCGTGGACACTGCCCCGCGCCGGCCAGCGCGGCGTACACGACCTGACCGAATTGGGCAGCCGCGATTCCTGGGCCGGGGCATTGCGGCTCGCCAGGTTCGGGCTGGTGCCGGCAATCGCATCGGGGCTCGAGCTGATCGGCTTCGCGATCCTGATCGCGCTATCGACGCAGCTCGGCACGATGACTGCGCATGCCTTCCAGATCGTCTTCTCGATCCACAACGTCACCTTTGCGGTGGCGCTGGGGCTGGGCTCGGCGGCGGGCGTGCGCGTCGGCAACGCCGTGGGCGAAGGCGTGCCCCAGGATGCCGGACGGCGCACTGCGATCGCGGCGATGCTGGCGGCGCTGGCGACGGGCGCGCTGTCGCTGCTGCTGATCGTCCTCGCGCTGCCGGTGGTGGCGCTGTTCCCCGCAACCGGCGACGTCCACGCGCTTGCCGCGTCGATGCTGGTGCTATGGGCGCCGTTCATCCTGTTCGACGGAGTGCAGGTGGTGTTCGTCTATGCGCTGCGCTCGCTCGGCGACCAGGTGATGGCCGGAGTCAACGGCATCATCGCTTTCTTCGTCATCACCGGCGGGCTGGGCGTGGTGCTGACGCAGGGCGGCTATGGGCCGAGCGGCCTCGTCCTTGCTTCCGGGCTGGGCATGGTGGCGGCCGCGCTGCTGCACGGCCTCCGGCTCGGCTGGGTCAGCGACCGATTTCGCTCGCGAAGCTGAGTTCGACGACCTTGGCGTTAGGCGGCACGTCCAGCTTGGCGCCGGTGAAGTCGAGCGCCGCCCTGGCCCCCAGCGCCCGGTTCTCCGGGGTGATCCGCCAGCTATAGACCAGCTGGTCGGCACCGTCGCGCAGCTCGACGCGGATGTCGGGCACCCGCTGCTGCTCGCTCGTGGGGTTCACCACCTTGCCCGAAACGACGAACGCTTCGCTGCCGTTGGGCATCGTGCGCAGCTCGACGCTCTTGTCGGTGAAGCGCAGCGGGGTCTCGGCTTCGCCGCCGAGGCCGAGGCCGAATTGCGCGGCGAAACCTGGCGCCCCCGAATAGAGGATCGCGCCGGCGCCGAGCAGCATCGACACCCCGGCGATCACCGCAGCGGCAGTCCAGCGCTTCGCCGGATTGCGGCGCGGCCGCGCCTGACGCGACGGCGGCGGCGCGAAGGGATCATATTCCGGGCCGGCTTCGGCGATCGGGTCTTCATAGACCCGCGGCTGCGGCGGCTCCACCGGCGCGGGGCGAGCGGCGAGCGGCGCGGGCGCTTCCGCCACGGCGGCACGCGCGCCGGCAGGGCCGACCCTGGCGGTGAAGCCCTGAGGCTGGAGCTGGGCCTGTGGTCGCGGGCGCTCGGCAACCGCGACGGGAGCCGAAGCGGCGACAGGCGCCGCACGGCTCTCCACCGGCGCGGCCCGCGCCGTGCGATCGAGGATGGCGGGCGCCTGATACCAGCTGTGCTTGCAGCTCGCGCAGCGCACCGTGCGGCCTTCGGCTCCGATCGCGCTATCGGGAACGAGATACCGTGTCCGGCACTGGCTGCATTCGAGGATCATCTAAGCGTCTCACCGGCCCGGCTGCCCACTGGCCAGGTGGCGTGATTCTAGACGCAACGAATCGGGGCTACAAGAGTCTCGCTGCAGCACGAGTCGCCACCATCGCTTGAGCCCGGGAGCGGGCTGTGCGATGTCGTGCGCCACCCCGAAGCAAGGAGCGGCCGGCGCCCGCGAATGGCCAATATCGTCCAGTTCGAGAATGTCGGCTTGCGCTATGGCACGGGATCCGAAACGCTCTCCGACGTCAGCTTCACGCTCAAGAGCGGGTCCTTCTATTTCCTGACCGGCCCGTCCGGCGCGGGCAAGACGTCGCTGCTCAAATTGCTCTACCTCGCCCAGCGCCCGTCGCGCGGGGTAATCCGGCTGTTCGGCGAGGATGCCGGCGCCTTGCCGCGCCAGCGTCTGCCCGGCTTTCGCCGCCGCATCGGCGTTGTGTTCCAGGATTTCCGGCTGGTCCCGCACCTGTCGGCCTATGACAATATCGCCCTGCCGCTGCGCGTCGCTGGCGTGCAGGAAGTCGATGTCGAGGCGCCGGTGCGCGAAATGCTCGCCTGGGTCGGGCTCACCGATCGCGGCCGCGCCAAGCCGCCGACCTTGTCGGGCGGCGAGCAGCAGCGCATCGCCATCGCCCGCGCGGTGATCGCCCGCCCCGAACTGCTCGTCGCCGACGAGCCGACCGGCAACGTCGATCCCGAAATGGCCGAGCGCCTGCTTTACCTGTTCGAATCGCTCAATCGGCTCGGCACCACCGTGGTGGTCGCGACGCACGATTTCCATCTGCTCCACCGCATCCCCAACGCGCAGATGATGCGGATCGAGAACGGAAAGCTGAGCGATCCCACCGGCGTGCTGCGCAACCCGCCGGGCGAAGCATGATCCTCGGTCTCCACCCTGCCGGCCCCGAGCGGCGGCTGCTCGACGAGGGCCGGCGCACGCGCGCAATGACGTGGATCATGGCGATCATGCTGTTCCTGACCGTGCTCGCCGGCGCGCTGGGGCTGGGGATGTTCGCCGCCACCGCGCAGCTCGACCGCGAGCTTTCGGGCAGGCTGACGGTGCAGATCGTCGAGCCCCTCGCCAGCCTGCGCGACGCCCAGGCGGCGGCGATGGTCCGCGAACTCGGCCGGCTGCCTGGCGTGGCCCGCGCCCGCGAAGTCGATCGCGCGCACCTTGCCGAATTGCTGCGGCCATGGCTCGGCGATGCCGGGCTCGATCCGGACCTGCCGATGCCCGCCATGATCGACGTCGAGGTGCGCGGCAGCGATGTCGCCGCGGTCGAGCAGGCGGCGCGGCGGATCGCGCCCGGCGCGCGAGTCGATCGGCATGCCCAGTGGCTGTCGCCGGTGCGCAGTTTCATGTCGACGATGAGCTGGCTCGCGGTGGCGCTGATGCTGCTGATCGCGAGCGCGACCGCCGCCGTCGTGCTGCTTGCCGCGCGCACGGGGCTGGACACGCACCGCGACACGATCGAAGTGCTGCATATGCTGGGCTCGACCGACATCCAGATCGCCCGCCTGTTCCAGCGGCGGATCGCGTTCGACACGCTGCTCGGCGGCCTTGCCGGCACCGTGGCGGCTCTCGCGCTGGTGTGGTTCCTCCAGGCGCGGCTGAGTGCGCTGGGCTCCGAGATGCTGGGCGGCGTCGCGCTCCAGCAGCGCGACTGGTTCCTGTTGCTCCTGCTGCCGATCAGCTTCGCGCTGCTGGCGACCGGTGCGGCGCGCATCGCAGTGCTGCGCGCGCTGGGGAAGCGGCTATGATCTGGCGCATCGCCTTGCTGCTGCTGGTTGCCTGGGCGCTGGGCTTCGCGGCATTTCTGCTGTCGCTCGGCACTCCGCTCGACAACCACAAGACCGACGCGATCGTCGTACTTACGGGCGGCTCGGGCCGGATCGACCGCGGCCTCGCCACGCTGCGTGCCGGTGACGCGAAACGGATGCTGGTGAGCGGCGTCGATCCCGATGTCCGCCCGGTCGAGCTCGCCGTGCAGTTCAAGATCGACCGCAAGCTGATGGCATGCTGCATCGATCTAGGCTGGCAGGCGGTCGACACCCGGTCGAACGCCGACGAGACCGCCAAATGGGTCCAGCGCCACGGCTTCAAGTCGGTGCGGCTGGTGACTACCGACTGGCACATGCCGCGCGCGCGGATGGAGCTGGCCAGCGCGCTGGGCAACGGCGTCGAAGTCGTTGGCGACGGCGTGCGCAGCGGCGCGAACAGCCCGGGCTGGCGGGTGCTGTTCCGCGAATATCACAAGTTCCTGGTGCGCCGGATCGCACTGTGGGTCGGGGCAGGCTGATGGACCGGGTGCGCACGATCCTGTTCGGAATCATATTTTACGGCGTATCGGTGCCGATCGTGCTGCTGGCGCCGGTGATGGCGCTGTTCGGCCAGCGCGCGTTCCGCGGCTGGGTGCTGCGCTGGACCGAGTATCAGGCGTGGTGCGCGCGCCACATCGTCGGCATCCGCACCCGGACCGCAGGCGCGCCGCTGGCCGGGCCCGCACTCTACGCGGCGAAGCACCAGTCGTTCTTCGAGACGTTCGAGCTGGTGCGGATGCTCGGCGCTCCGGCGATCGTCATGCGCCAGGAGTTCGCGCGCATCCCGGTGTGGGGTTGGGCGGCGCGGCGCTATGGCGTCATCATCATCGACCGCAGCGGCGCGGCATCGGCGCTCCGCCAGATGATGCGCGAAGCCAAGGCAGCGGGTGCCGAGGGCCGTTCGGTGATCCTGTTTCCCGAAGGCACGCGCTCGGCGATGGGCGAGGCGCCGCCGTTGCAGGCGGGACTCGCCGGCCTCTACCGCGCGGTCGGCCTGCCGGTAGTGCCGGTAGCGCTCGACAGCGCGCGGGTGTGGCCCAAGCACGGGCCGATGCATCCCGGCATGGTGACGTTCCGCTTTGGCGAGCCGATCCCCGCGGGGCTGAAGCGCGACGAGATCGAGGTACGCGTCCATCGCGAGATCAATGTTCTCAACGCGGGTGCGATCATCACGGAAGAATGACCGCTGTCACCCCATTTGCGGACATCCGCCTCCGGGCTATTCTACCGCGATGAAACGGGCTGGATTCCTTGCATATGCTGCCGGTTTAGCAGGAATAACCCTGCTTACTGCAGGATCCACGGTCAATTCGATCCTATTTCTATATGATTATGCCGGTAGATTTAGCGTAGTTGCAGTGACTGGCTGGCTGATCGCCACATTTTGCCCAATCACCTTGTCTTGGCTTGTTTGGATAATGTCCGGGCGGATAAAGACGCGCTGACTCCCGCACCTCATTTATATTCCCGCGGCGATGACGGTCTTCGCAATAGGCCAGTCACTGCTTTTCGATACCGTCGGGGTCTTGGGTGACAGCATGGCAGATGGCTTCGCGCTGTTGACCGGTATCTGCTACCTTATGCTCGCGCTCCTGGTCCACCTCACCGCTACCATAGCCCTCGGCGTGGCGAACGTCAGGCGTTGGCGAACGGCAGCTAACCACCGATCTTGGACATGCCCGCCTACCGCAGCCTAGTCGTGCGAGCGGCCGAAATCAGGCCGCGCATCGTCCTGGCCGGAATCGATGATCGAGCGGCGGACGGCGCGGGTGCGGCTGAACAGGTCGAACAGCTCGTCGCCCTTGCCCCAGCGGATTGCGCGCTGGAGTGCGGTCAGATCCTCCGAGAAGCGCTGGAGCATGTCGAGCACCGCCTCGCGATTGGCGAGGAAGACGTCGCGCCACATCGTCGGGTCCGACGCGGCGATACGGGTGAAGTCGCGGAAGCCGCCCGCCGAATATTTGATGACCTCCGAAGCCGTCACTTCCTCCAGGTCCGAGGCTGTGCCGACGATCGTATAGGCGATCAGATGCGGCAAATGGCTGGTCACTGCGAGCACGCGATCATGGTGCGCGGGCTCCATCGTCTCGACTTCGGCACCCAGGCGGCGCCAGAATTCGAGCACGCGCTCGACTGCGAGGGGTTCGGTGCCCTCGGGCGGCGTGACGATGCACCAGCGATGCTGGAACAGCGACGCGAAGCCGGCTTCGGGCCCGCTGTTCTCGGTGCCGGCCACCGGATGCGCGGGCACGAACACTGCATCGGGCAGCGACGCGCGGACTGCCTCGATCACGCTTTCCTTGCACGAGCCGACATCGCTGACGATCGCATCGGCGGGCAGATCGGCGGCGATCTCCGCCGCAGCCTGCCCCATCGCGCCGACCGGCACGCAGAGTATCACCAGATCGGCATCGATCACCGAAGTGCCGGCGGTGTCGGCGATGTCGTCGCACAAGTCGATCCGCACCGCGATCTCGCGCACCGCCGGATCGGCGTCATAGCCGGTGACCCGCACGCTCGGCATATGCTGGCGCACGGCGCGCGCGATCGACGAGCCGATCAGGCCCAGCCCGATGACGGTGACGCGCGCGAAAGGCAGCATCAGGCGCTCACGATCTTGCGGATCGCCGCGGCGACGCCCTGGATCTCGTCCTCCGTACCGATGGTGATGCGGAGACCGTGCGGCAGCCCCTGCCCGGGCAGCCAGCGGACGATATAGCCGCGCTCCATCAACGCCTTGTACGCGGTTTCGGCATCCACTTCGCCTTCGAACAGGACGAGCTGGAAGTTCGCCTTGGAAGGCACCGCGCGCAGGCCCTTGTTTCCCATCGCGTCGATCTGCTCGGCGAACCAGCCGCGCCATTGCCGGTTATGGCTATAGCTGCGCTCGACGAATGCGTGGTCGCCCAGCGCCGCGATCGCGGCCTTTTGCGCCGCGGTGCTGAAGTTGAACGGCGCGCGGATGCGGTGCATCGCGTCGATCATCGCGGGCGCGCCATAGCCCCAGCCGACTCGCTCCGAAGCCAACCCGAAAATCTTCGAAAAGGTGCGCGTCACGAGCACATTCGGCACGGTGCGCGCCAGATCGAGCGCACCGTCATCATCCTCCGGATCGAGATATTCGGTATAGGCCTGGTCGATCACCAGCAGCACATCCGCCGGCAATGCGGCATGCAGCCGGGCGATTTCCGCGCGCGACGTGTAGGTGCCGGTCGGATTGTTCGGATTGGCGACAAAGACGACCTTGGTCCGATCGGTGACGCACGCAAGGATCGCATCGACGTCGGTCGCATAGTCCTTGTCGGGCGCGATCACCGGCGTCGCACCGACGCGGCGCGCAGCGATATCGTACACCGCGAAGCCGTAGCGAACGTAGATCACTTCGTCGCCGACGCCGGCATAAGCGCCCGCGGCGAGATGCAGAACCTCGTCCGATCCGGTGCCGTAGATGATCCGCGCCGGATCGAGATCGTAATGCGCGCCGATCGCCTCGCGCAGCTCGGCCGCGCTGGCATCGGGATAGCGTTCGAGCTGCGCCGCGGCCGCGGCAAAGGCGTCGCGCGCCACTTGCGGAGTGCCGAACGGATTCTCGTTCGACGAGAGCTTCACGGCCTTGGAGCCGGAATCGGTGGTCGAGCGCCCCGGCACATAGGGGGCGATCTCCATGACCCAGCGATTGGGAACGGGTGCTGTCATGGTCGCGCGGCTTGGCGGAATGGCCTGCGGATGGCAAGCTTGGTCTGGGCGAGTACAGGAGGGGGCGATGCGGGGTAGCAGCACGGTATGGCGGGCGCTGGCAACAGCGCGCGCGCGCAATGCGGCGGAAGCGGGCGAAGCGGCCCCGATCCCGGGCGCACCGGGCGCCACGCGGCGCGCCTTGCTCAAGGGGATTGCGGGTGTCGGCCTGGCCTCGGCGCTGCCTCGCCCGGCGCATGCCTATGCCGGCGGACGCGTCGCGATCGTCGGCGGCGGCATCGCCGGACTGAGCGCGCTCCATCACCTGCGCCAGGCCGGTGTCGATGCGCATGTCTATGAAGGCCGCAATCGCACCGGCGGGCGGATGTTCACCCATCGGCCGCCGGGGGCGACGCCGTTCGAAGTCGGCGGGCAGCTGGTCAACACCGATCACGACGACATGCAGGCGCTGTGCAAGCACTTCGACGTGCCGCTGGTCGACCGCAAGGCCGAGCCGCACCAGACTCTGATCCTCGGCGACGGGCGGCTGCTGGGCGAAGCCGAGCTCGCCGAGACGCTGCGTCCGATTGCCGCGCAGATCGACAGGGATTCGGCGCGGCTCGACAAGGACTTCGATCGCGTTGCCACCGAGCTCGATCGGATGTCGATCGCCGGGTATCTCGACAAGCATCGCGGCCTGATCGGCAAGCCGTGGATCCGCGAGCTGCTGGAGGCGACCAGCCGCACCGAATATGGCGTCGAACCCGCGCATGCGTCCGCGGTGGAACTTGTGTTCAACCTGCCGACGGTGGACGGCGAGCGCATCGAAGTGCTCGGCGAATCGGACGAGCGCTACGTCATCCAGGGGGGCAGCTCCAGCCTGATCGAGGCGATGACGGCGCATTATGCCGACTGCATCACCACCGGGAAGCGGCTGGCGCGGATCGAGCGCGGCGGCGCGGGCGTACGCCTGACCTTCCTCGACGGATCGACCGAGGACGCAGAGACAGTGATCGTCGCGGTGCCGGCGCCGTTGCTGCGCCAGATCGACTGGCGCGTGCCGCTCCCGTCGGTGTGGCGCGAATTCATCGCCGAAATGGAGCTGGGCTATAACGAGAAGGTCCAGGCCGGCATGAGCACTACACCGTGGCGCACGCCGATGGGAATCGGCGGCGAGCTGTGGCAGACCAGCGCCGCGGCCGGCTGGGCGCTGGGCTGGGACGGCAGCGTCCACCGCGCCGATGGCGTCACACCGGTCTGGACGTGGTTCCTCGGCGGCGACGAAGTGAAGCGGGCCGAGACCCAGGCGCCCTCGGCGCTGGCCGCGCGCTTCGCCGGGATTGCCGCGCCGGCAATTCCGGGACTGGAAGCGGCTTCCTCGGGTCCGTTTGCGCGCACCAATTGGCACATGCAGGCGCTGACATTGGGCGCCTATGTCAATTTCCGCCCCGGCCAGATCTCGCGCTTCGCCCGGCTGCTCTGCGTCGAATCGGACAATCCCGCCGAGCGGCACGTCCCCGCAGCCGGGCGCATCTACTTCGCCGGCGAGCATCTGTCGGAGGCGTATCCGGGGTACATGAACGGCGGCGCGCAGACCGGGCGCGTGGCGGCGGAGGCGATCAGCGGGCAGCCGGGAGTGCGCAGGGCGGCTTAGCACTGGCTGCACGCGTGGCGAGCCGATGCGTGACGGGCTAAGCGCCCAGTTCGAGACATGGATCGACGTTTTCAATTCGTCCGAATGCGCTTCATTTGAAGTGGATCGCGGGGCGAACGGTGAAGCGATCTCAATCGACGAGTTCGTACCTTCCAAATCCGAAATGGGGCCAGCCGCGTTCCTCGATGGCCGCCGCAAGCGCTTCGGAGACGAACAGATCGCCGGCCAGCCATTGATCCCGCCATGCATGCCTGCCGGCAACCGCGGCGCGATCGATCACGATCCTGCCCTGCTCGCCGCCGGGATTGTACCAGGGCGGGTCTGAAAGCATAGTCGAGTGTGGGCGACTGCCGGTGTCGAGCCGGGCGCCGAGCACCAGGATATGGCGCTCTTCGGTGACGGCCCCCTGCTTACCGACGAAAGCGATCGGCAGGAATTGGTGCACACCGGGCTCGAACTGCTCGATCAGTTGCTTGAGGCGCGTGCTTACCGTGGGCGGCAGATCGGAATAGCTGAAAAAGTCGGGCGCATTGCCCTTGGTTTGCTGCCAGTAAAAGGCCCGCGTCGGCACGGTGGCCGGGTCTAGCCGGCGGCCATGTCGGACTGCGCCTGCCAGCAAGCTCGGCGTGCCGCCGGGATCGTCGGCGAAGCGCACGGCGCCCGCCTTCCCGTCGAGTATCTTGAGCTTGATCTTCACCGGCACGCCCGAGGAGGTCACGCGCGTCTGCTCGGAGACGACATAGACCGCGTCGGCAAGCGGCGGCGGCACATAGGCGCCATCGAGATCGGTCTGGTCGTAATGATCGAGCAGCAGGCCGGTGAAGCCGGCGGCGCGGGCCGCCTCAGCCAGCCTGTCGGAGGCGAGATAGTGGCTCTCCGTCCGCAAGCCGCCGTTGATCCATAAATGCGCCTCGCCGATCATCCGCGCGTCGAAGACGAGCCGTTGCGCGCGCCCCCCCGTTTGCCGCCAGAGAACACCCGAAGACTTGATCCAATCGCTGTGCTCGGCACTCACCGCGTCAAAGGTCTGCGTCACGTGAAGGAAAAACCGCGCCTCGCTGCTGCCGTTCGGAAGCGTCACGCGGACCGGATAGAAAGCGTGGCGCCCGGGTTCCAGCCGCTCGATCACGTCGCGCACGCGGGCGCTGATGCAGAGATAGGGAAGTTTGACGAGGTCGGGCAGGCGCTCGATATCGGTCAGCCATGCAATCTCGGTCGGGGCGCCGAAGCGCGAGGTGCCATCGGGCCAGGGTATGATGGTGAAGCTGCCCGCCGTGGTTTCATAGCTATCCCTCGAGCCGCGGCTAAACACGCCCTGGATTGCGCGCGCCGTAAACCTGTATGCCATGTTCGCCTCCGACGATTGCGTCATGGATGACAGAAATGGGTTTACCGAGACTGAAGCCGGGCGTCAGGCAGGACTGGCCGTCTGAAAGAGGCCCGATATCGAACGGAGTGCCGAACCAATCCGGCGCGTCCTGCCGTTGCAGGAACGCAGGCGAGCACCAGGGTATCGCTTATCGTCGCCAAGCGCGCCTTATTGCCTCCCCGCCCCGCACCCCCTAACCGGTCGCCATGTCCGATGACCCGCGTTTTGGCCTGAGCCGCACCGCGACGCTGCCGGGGCCGCTGCGGCTCGACGGCGGCGTGCTGCTGTCGCCGGTCGACATCGCCTATGAGACTTATGGCAGCCTGGCCCCCGATGCCGGCAATGCGATCCTCGTCTGCCATGCGCTGACCGGGGACCATCATCTCGCCTCGAACCATCCCGTGACCGGCAAGCCGGGCTGGTGGGCGCGGATGGTGGGGCCGGGCAAGCCGATCGACACCGATCGCTATTTCGTGGTCTGCGCCAATGTGCTCGGCAGCTGCCTCGGCTCATCGGGGCCGGCGAGCATCAATCCGGCCACCGGCAAGCCCTGGGCGATGGCGTTTCCGGTCATCACCATCCGCGACATGGTCCGCGCGCAGGCGATGCTGCTCGACCATCTCGGCGTCGAAAAGCTCTTCGCCGTCGTCGGCGGATCGATGGGCGGGATGCAGGCGCTGAGCTGGGCGGCGACCTTCCCCGAGCGCGTCGCCTCAGCCGTAGTGATCGCCAGCGCGGCGCGGCATTCGGCGCAGAACATCGCCTTCCACGAAGTCGGGCGGCAGGCGATCATGGCCGATCATCGCTGGCGCGGCGGCGACTATTATGCGGACAACGATCCGCCAGCCTCGGGCCTCGCCGTGGCGCGGATGGCGGCGCACATCACCTATCTGTCCGAGGCCGGGCTGACCGCCAAGTTCGGGCGCAAGCTGCAGAGCCGCGATTCGAAGACCTTCGGCTTCGACGCCGACTTCCAGGTCGAGAGCTATCTGCGCCACCAGGGGCTGAGCTTCGTCGACCGGTTCGACGCGAACTCCTACCTCTACATCACCCGCGCGCTCGACTATTTCGACCTGGCCGAGGAGCATGGCGGCACGCTCGCCAATGCCTTTACCGGCGATACGCGCTTCTGCCTGGTCAGCTTCGACACCGACTGGCTCTACCCGACCGGCGAATCGCGGACGATCGTCCATGCGCTCAACGCCGCCGGCGCGCCGGTGAGCTTCGTCGAGCTCTCGTCGCCGTTCGGGCACGACGCCTTCCTGCTCGAAAATCCCGAACTCGACCGGGTGATCTCGGGCTTCCTCGGCGCGGGAGAGACGCGATGAATTACCGGATCTCGTTCGATCCCGAGGATCAGCAGCTCGACGTGATCCACGGCTATCTCGTGCGCTCCTATTGGGCGGAAGGCATCCCGAAGGACGTGGTGGCGCGCTCGATCGCGCATTCGCTGTGCGTCGGGGCATTCGACGATGACGAGCAAGTGGGTTTCGCCCGCGTCGTCACCGATCGCGCGACCCTCGCCTATCTCGCCGACGTGTTCGTGCTGGAGGGGCATCGCGACCGCGGGCTCGCCCAGCAGATGCTCGAGGCGCTGGAGGATCATCCCGAGCTTCAGGGGCTGCGGCGCTGGGCACTGTTCACCCGCGACATGCAGCCATTTTACGCCAAGTTCGGCTGGGAAGCCTATCCGCATCCAGATCGGCTGATGGTCCGCGACGATCCGGACATCTATTCGCGATGAGTTTGCGTCCGGACCTCGCAATCATCGCCGCCAACGTCCAGCCGGTGACGCGCGTGCTCGATGTCGGCTGTGGCGACGGCGCGCTGATGGCGGCGCTGCGCGACCAGCGTGGCTGCGACGCGCGCGGGCTCGAGCTCGATTCGGCCGATGTCGCCGCGGCGATGGCGAAAGGCCTGTCGGTGGTGCAGGGCGATGCCGACAGCGACCTTGCCGACTATCCTGACGCCAGCTTCGACTATGCGATCCTCAGCCAGACGCTGCAGACCACGCGGCGGCCCGACCGGGTGCTCGACGAGCTGCTGCGGATCGGGCGGCGCGCCTTCGTCTCCTTCCCCAATTTCGCGCATTGGCGGGTGCGTGCGTCGCTGCTGTTCGGCGGGCGGATGCCGGTGACGCGGCTGCTGCCGATCGAATGGTATGCCACGCCCAACATCCACCATGTCACCGTCGACGATTTCCGTGCGCTGGTGAAGAAGCGCGGGATCATCGTCGAGGATTGCTGGTTCCTCTCGGGCGACCAGCGCACCGGATCGGGCTTCGCCAACATCTTTGCCGAACATGCCGTGTTCCTGCTGAGGAAGGACCGATGACCAGCCGGTCGGTCACCGCCGTCCATGCCGCCTATCGCGACGATATCGGCGATCTTGTCACGCGGCGGCCGGTGCCGGGGCCGGGCGTCGAGAATGTCGGCGCGTTCCTTTTCCTCAACCATCACGGGCCCCAGATCTACACTCCAGACAATCGCGGCCTGCCCTTCGGCCCGCACCCGCATCGCGGCTTCGAGACGGTGACCTTCATCCTCGAAGGCGAACTCGCGCACACCGATTCGGCGGGGCACGAGAGTATCATCCGCGCCGGCGGCGTGCAGTGGATGACCGCGGGCCGCGGGATCGTCCATGCCGAGGTCTCGCCGGCGGGGTTCAAGCGCGATGGCGGGCCGCTGGAGATCCTCCAGCTCTGGCTGAACCTGCCCGCGCGGCTCAAGATGACCGCGCCGCGCTATGTCGGGCTCCAGGCCGATGGCATTCCGGCGATCACTGCCGAGGGTGCGACGGTGCATCTCATCTCGGGTGAATTTCAGGGGCACAGCGGACCGATCGAGTCACTCACCAGCGTGTTCCTCTGCTGGGTCGAGTTGCAGCCGGGCACCGCGGTGACGTTCGACGGGCTGAACGGCCGCGACATATTCCTCTACGCGGCGCGCGGCGGCGTCGCCGTCGAGGACCGGCAAGTCCCGCACTTCCATCTTGCACAGCTCGGCGCGGGCGACAGCGTTACGGTCAGCGCTTCGAAGCCCGCGCTGTTCCTGTTCGGCCATGCCGACCCGATCGACGAGCCGATCGTCGCACACGGCCCCTTCGTGATGAACAGCGTCGAGGAAATCCGCACCGCGTTTGCCGATTATCAGGCAGGCAAATTCGGTGTCGCGGAGATCGTCGAGCGCTAGGACAGATCGACATTGCCCGCCCTGCCAGGCGGTCGGAATATCCTTGAAATGTAGGATTTCACCTGCTGCGCTCGGGGCGCTGCCACTCGGGCGCCGCTATTTGACCCTGTCGATCCCGGAATCCACGATGCTGGTCGAGCAATCGGTAATTTCCACATCGCGGCGGCGCCGGCGGAACTGCCGTTAAGTGTGAACTTGGTGTCAACTTCGCTGTCTCCACGAGCGCACGCGACCAGCCATAGCCCGCATTCTGTTCAGGGGCGGGGAAGATACCAATGTCCTAGGGGTGAACGCTGCGGCCCCAATTTACGGTGGCGCGCGTGCCGCCGTTCATCGGCTCGACCACGATCATCAGGCTGCGCTCTTTTTCCTCGCCCGCAGTATATTTGGTCGGCGTCAGCAAAACCTGGCCGAGGCCAGAGGCATTGGCCTGCTCGCGGGACCAGCCCAGTACCTTGGCCGGCTGCTCCCTGGTCAGATAGACGATGCTGCCGCTGACATGGCGCGGCGTGCCATCGGGGCCCGAGATGCAGGTGGTGATCTGAGAATCGGCATAGATCGGCACGAAATCGGGCTTGTTCGAACAGTCGATTGCCGCCGAGATGGCAGCGGGCTTGCCCTCGGCTGCTGCCGCGGCGACATTCTGTCCGGTGGGGTCGTCCGTCGTCTCCGAGGAGACCCCGCCGCCGCATGCCGCAAGCAGCAGCGCGGAACTCACGGTCAAATGGCGCATCGTCGATCCCCTTCGGACACCCAACGATGCGCCGGGACGCAAGTTGCTCAGAACGGCACGTCGTCGTCGAGATCGTCGGGGAAGCCGCCGCCGAAATTGCCGCCGCTCTTCTGGCCGCCGCCGTTGAAGTTGCCGCCGCCACCGCTTCCGCCGCGGCTCGACGACTGGCCCGAGAACTCGTCGCCGCCGCTGGCGCCCCAGTCATCGCCGCCGCCACCGCTGCTGCGACCCGCGCCGCCGCCCTGGCCGGGCGCGCCGTCCAGCATGGTCAGCACCGAATTGAAGCCTTGAAGCGTGACTTCGGTCGAATAGCGGTCATTGCCCTGCGGGTCCTGCCACTTGCGGGTGGTCAGCGCGCCTTCGATATAGACCTTGCTGCCCTTGCGCAGATATTTCTCGGCGACGTTGGCAAGGCCTTCGTTGAAGACCTTGACCGTGTGCCACTCGGTCTTTTCCTTGCGCTCGCCCGAGTTGCGGTCCTTCCAGCTTTCCGACGTGGCGATGCGGAGCTCGACCACCTTGCCGCCGTTCTGGAACGACCGCGATTCGGGATCGCGCCCGAGATTGCCGATCAGAATGACCTTGTTGACGCTGCCGGCCATGGAAACTCCGCTGTATGATCGATATGGATAGGTGAACGAACAGGGTACTATCGATGGCTGAGATCATCAACCTGAACAAGGCGCGCAAGGCGAAGACTCGTGTGGACAAGGCAGCGCAGGCCGAGGTCAACCGTACGCGCTTCGGGCGGACAAAGGCACAGAAGCAGGCAGACGCCGCCGAGCCCGCAAAACTGGTGCGGCTGCTCGACGAGTCGAAGCGCGACTAAAGGCCGAGCGCCACCGCGCTCCAATAGGTAATCCCCGCCGACACATAGGCGAGCACGAACAGATAGCCGACCATGAAGGCGGGCCATTTCCAGCCATTGGTCTCGCGCCGCGTTACCGCGATCGTCGAGATGCACTGCGGCGCGAACACGAACCACATCAGAAAGGCGAGCGCGGTCGGCAGCGTCCAGTTCTTGCGCAGGTTCTCGCGTATCGTCGCCTCGCCCGAGGCGTCTTCGGGATTTTCGACCGCATAGACGGTGCCGATTGCAGCGACCGCGACTTCGCGCGCCGCCATCGCCGGGATCAGCGCCAGCGCGATGTCGCGATTGAAGCCGATCGGCGCAACTACGGCCTCGAGCCCATGCCCGATCCGTCCGGCGATCGAATAATCGACCTGCGACACGCTCGAGCCCTCGGGCGGCTTGGGGAAGCTGAGCAGCGCCCAGAGCACGATGGTGGTGAACAGGATGATCGTGCCTGCGCGCTTGAGGAAAATCTCGGCGCGCTGCCACAGCCCGACTGCAAGATCGCGCAGCCGCGGCAACTGATATTTGGGCATCTCCATCATGAAGCCCGAGGTCGCCCCCTTGGTGACCGTGTGACGCAGCACGAGTGCCGCCACGAAGGCGCCGACGATCCCCATCACATACAGGGCGAATAGCACCAGCCCCTGCAATCCGATCCCCGGCAGCACCGAACGATCGGGGATCAGCGCGCCGATGATGATTGCATAGACTGGCAACCGCGCCGAGCAGGTCATCAGCGGTGCGATAAGGATCGTGGTCAGCCGGTCCTTCTCGTCCGAGATTGTGCGCGTCGCCATGATCCCAGGGACTGCGCAGGCGAAACTGGAAAGCAGGGGAATGAAGGCGCGGCCCGACAGGCCGACGCTCGACATCACCCGGTCCATCAGGAAGGCGGCACGAACCATGTAACCCGACGCCTCCAGGACAAGGATGAAGGCGAACAGGATCAGAATCTGCGGAAGGAACACCACGACGGCGCCGACGCCGGCGATCACGCCATCGACGATCATCGAGCGGAGCAGCCCGTCGGGAAGCGTATCGCCGATAGCGCCGCCGAGCCAGGCCATGCCCGCCTCGATCCAGCCGATCGGCGCCTCCGACCAGGCGAACACCGCCTGGAACATCACAAACAATATGCCGAGAAGGAGGATAGTGCCCCATAGCGGATGCAGCGCCACGGCGTCGAGGCGATGCGTCCAGCGGCGGGCGGCCGTCTCGGAGATGGTGACCGCCGTGGCGATCTGGCGCGCGCGGCGCTGGAGGACGACGATGTCGTGGGTGACCCCGGCACCGGGACGCACGGTATGGACGGTGCGGACAACTTCGCCGAGCCGTTCCTTGAGCGCCTCGAGGCCGCGCTTGCGTACCGCCACGGTGGGCACCACGGGCACGCCGAGTTCGCGCTCCAGTGCCTCGGGATCGAGCTTCAGCCCGTCGCGCTCGGCCAGATCGACCATGTTGAGCGCGACGACGATCGGCAGCCCTAAAGCGATCAGCTGGAGCGTGAAGCGCAGGTGATTGTCGAGGTTCGACGCGTCGATCACGGTGATGATCGCGTCCGGCAGCCGCTCGCCCTGCTGGCGTCCGACCAGCACGTCGCGCGTCACTTCCTCGTCGGGCGACGAAGGATCGAGGCTGTAGGCGCCAGGCAAGTCAAGCAATTCGACCGGACGGCCATCGGGCAGTGCCATGCGCCCGGCGTGGCGCTCGACCGTGACGCCGGGATAATTGCCGACCTTCTGCCGCGCGCCGGTAAGCGCATTGAACAGCGCGCTCTTGCCGGCATTGGGGTTGCCGACCAGCGCGACCAACGGTGCCTGGTTCATGATCCGGCGTTCGGCGACACGTGAATCGCGGCGGCGACATGGCGGCGCAGCGCCACCGTCATCCGACCGATCCGGCAGGCGACGGGGCCGCCGCCGAGCAGGCCGGAGCGATGGAGCATCTCGACTTCGACACCCTCATCGAGACCAAGCTCGCGCAGGCGCCGGCTTTCGGGTTCGGTGAGGACATGCCAATCGACCGTCGCCACCGTGCCGGGCTTGAGACGTGGGAGTTGGGCAAGCCGGACGGGCTGGGGAATCGCAGCGGCGATGTTCATGCTGCGAGTCATTATCAACAACCTTCCCAGCGCGCTAGTGGGAAGGGCCCTAGACTACCGGATAGCGCAGCCGGCCGATAAAGCGCGACAGGCTGGGCCGATGCGAAGTGCGGGCGAGAAACCCCGCCTTGGCTTTTTCGAACTGCATGATGTTCTCGATCCGCCGGCCGAGAAAGGCGCGGGTATCGGCGTGGCCCTCGCTGTCGTCCTGGAGAAACACCGCGATGGTGGCTGCATAGATGCCGCCGAGCATCGCGCGCTTGGTATAGTGGTTGTAGTCGGTCGCGGTGTCGCCCGCGAGGCGCCACATGACATCGGCCGAGCGCCAGCCAAGCTTTGCGGCACGCGCGACATTCTGCGGCATCGCCAGGATCGCGGCGGCTCGGCGCAGTGCCTCGCGATTCGGCGCGGCGATGTCGAGCCGGGCCTCTACCAGCGCAGTGATTCGCGCGCGGATCTTCATCGCGGCGAGCGCTTCGGGCGTGAAGCGTGCGGCCATGGCATGATCGATGCTGGCAAACCACGCGTCGATCATCACCACCGCCCCGCCCGAGAAAGCGAGCCGGGCGACGTCGCGATCTACCCCATGCGCGTCGGCGGCGGCGTTCAGCGCGGCGTCGCTCCAGCCATCGAACGCGGCATTGGCGGCAACCGCTGGCGCGAGCGCGTCGCGAAGTTCGTCGAGCGTTGCGTCTGCGAGGTCCATCATGCCGATTTAGGCGCCCCGGCGCCGGGCGCAAGCGGTTGCGGCTTGCTCCCTTGTCGCACGAGCACCAGCGCAAGCGCGACCAGCACTGCGCCGACCGCGTCCGCTGCGGCGAGCCGCTCGTCGAAGACCACCCAGCCGAGCGTCGCGGCGACTGCCGGCTGGATCAGCAAGGCGATGCCGACGACGAGCGGCGTCAGATGGCCGAGCGCGTAGATCATACAACCCTGCCCGATCAGCTGGCTGACGACCGCCATCGCAAATAACGGCCACCAGCTGCCCGGCCAGATCTGCTCGCCGAGCGCGAAGGCGAGCAGCAGCAGCGGCGGGATCGACGCGAGCGACGACAGCGCCAGCGCCGGGATCGGAGCGAGCCGCTCGCGCACCCCCGCCATCAGGATGAAATAGAGCGCGTAGAGCAGCCCGGCGAGCAGGCAGAACAAGTCGCCGGTGAGATTGCGCGGCGACAGGCTCGCCGAGCGCCCCATCAAAAGTGCCGCGCCGATTGCAGCAAGCGCGAGCGCCAGCCCCTGCATCCGCGACGGCCACATCCGCGCGGCGATGAAGCCGTAGATCGGGAAGAGGAAGCTCGCCGAATTGCCGAACAGCGTGGCGTTGGCGAGCGTGGTGCGGCCGATGCCGACATGCCAGCTCGCCAGATCGGCGGCGAAAGCGACGCCGGCCACCGCGAGCACGCCCCACAGCCCGCGCGACGCCCGTACCGGCCGCTCGCCCATCAGCATCGATGCGGCGAGCAGCACGGGGGTCGCCAGTGCGATCCGCCAGAACCCCGCCGCCACCGGCCCGACATCGGAAACGCGGACGAACAGCGGACCAAAAGCGAGCGCGATGTTGGCGATCACCAGGGCGGCAAGCGCCATCGTCGCGTGGCTTCTAACCGGGATAGTTTTCCTTGCGGTCCGCGCTTCCTGCATAGCGCCCTCTAACGCCCTATCTGGCTCCGACCACAACAAAGGTCTTCTTGTTCGATGCCCAGCCTGTTCGATCCCATCCAGTTCGGCGCGATCCACGCCAAGAACCGCATCCTGATGGCGCCATTGACCCGCGGCCGCGCGACCCGCGCGCATGTTCCGACGCCGATCGTGGCCGACTATTATGCACAGCGCGCCGGCGCCGGACTGATCATCTCCGAGGCGACCGGCATCAGCCAGCAAGGCCTTGGCTGGGCCTATGCACCCGGGCTGTGGAGCGAGGAGCAGGTCGAGGCGTGGAAGCCGGTAGTCGCCGCGGTGCACGAAGCGGGCGGCAAGATCGTCGCGCAGCTCTGGCACATGGGCCGGCTGGTGCATCCCGACTTTCTCGGCGGCGAGGCGCCGGTATCGGCGTCGGCGAACACCGCGCCGGGCAGCGTGCGCACATATTCGGCCGAGGAGAGCGGCGAGATCAAGCGCCCCTATGCGCAGGCCCGTCCGCTGCGCACCGACGAGATTCCCGGCCTGCTCGACGATTATACGCGCGCTTCGGCGAACGCGATCCGCGCCGGGTTCGACGGGGTGCAGATCCACGCCGCCAACGGCTATCTGATCGACTCCTTCCTGCGCGACAATTCGAACTTCCGTGACGACGAATATGGCGGATCGATCGACAACCGCATCCGGCTGCTCGACCAAGTCACGCGCCGCGTGGTGGACACGGTAGGCGCCGACCGCACCGGCGTGCGCCTTTCGCCCAACGGCGAAGTCCAGGGGGTCAACGACAGCAATCCCGCGCCCTTGTTCGAAGCGGCAGCGGCGAAGCTCGACGAGATCGGCATCGCCTTCCTCGAAATGCGCGAGCCTCGTCCGACGGGCACGCGCGGCACGCCCGATCATCCGCCGGTCCATCCGGTGATGCGCAAGGTGTTCAAGGGCCCGCTGGCGCTCAATTCGGACTATCATGCCGACGACGCGCAGGCGGCGCTCGATGCGGGCGAAGCCGATGCCATCGCCTATGGCCGCACCTTCCTCGCCAATCCCGATCTGCCGGTGCGGCTCGCCGAGAAGCTGCCGCTCAATCCGCAGCGCGAGGAGCTGTTCTATGTGGGCGGAGCCGAGGGCTATACCGACTATCCGCGCTGGGATGCTGAGCGGGCGCCTAACCTCAAAGCGCCCCAATTCCCCGGCTAAAGGCCGGGGAATAGTTCAGGACCTATCCAGTCCATCGAGCCAGTTGGTGCTGGCGGCCCGAAGTTGCGCGCGCAGCTTCGGGCCCGCGGCGAGCGTGAACACCAGGAAGACCACCAGCGGCCAGAACCAGAACAGCACCACCACCAGCAGCGCAATGGCGATCGCGGCGCCCCAGCGCAGGCTGAGCAGCCGCGCGCGATTGGTCTGGCTCAGGCGGAAAATGCGAGGTGCCTTGTCGTCATACCAGCGCTTGGTGACGAAGGTGCCGGAGTCGATTCCGGCGCCCGAAGTGCGCGCTCCGCTTGCGGGAGGGGTAGGGGGAGGGCCTGACAAATCGCGCGCCGGCGTCCCGATATCCCGTCCTTCAAACGACGGGGGCGCAGAAGAAGCCGGCCGGCCCGTCCGCGTGTCGATCACTTCCAGCCGCCGGCCGCGCTCCACCACCTTGTAGCGGGAGGGCGGCGGCCGCATCATCGCTCAGCCGAACTTTGCCTTGAGCGCCAGCATCGCCAGTGCCGCCTGGGCCGCCTCGCCGCCCTTGTCCTTCTGCGCGGGATCGGCACGCACCAGCGCCTGCGCCTCATTCTCCACGGTGAGGATGCCGTTGCCCAGGGGCAAACCGTCGAGCGCCAGCGCCATCAGGCCGCGCGCGCTTTCGCCGGCGACGATCTCGAAATGATAGGTCTCGCCGCGGATCACCACGCCGAGCGCGACATAGGCGTCATACTGCCCGCTCTCGGCGGCGAGGGCCACGGCACCGGGCACTTCGAGCGCGCCGGGAACAGTGACGATCTCATAGTCGTGCCCCGCCTCCTGCAGTGCAGTGCGCGCGCCATCGAGCAGCATGTCGTTCAGATGCGCATAGAAGCGGGCTTCGACGATCAGGACGCGGGCCATCAGTTTTCCGTATCGATTGCACGCTCGCCGACGATCGACAGGCCGTAGCCGTCGAGTCCGACCAGCGTGTGGTGAGTGTTGGTGAGCAGGATCATGTCGTGCACGCCCAGTTCGGTGAGGATCGTCGCGCCGACGCCGTAGTCGCGCAGTTCGTCCATGTCGCGGGGCTCGCGCGTCCCGGCCTTGGCCTCCAGCGCGACGCTGAACTGGTCGGGGCGCGGCTTGTTGATCACCACGACCACGCCGGCGCCCTCCTCGCCGATGATCTCCATCGAGCGGCGCAGCAGCCCGCCGCGTGCGCCGTCTTCGCCGAAGATATCACTGAACGGCGAAAGCGCGTGCATTCGCACCAAGGTCGGCTTGGCCGGGTCGATCCGACCCTTGACCAGCGCGACCTGCTCGCTCTCGGTCGCCTTGTTCCAATAAGTGAGCGCTGTCCACTCGCCGCCCCAGTCACTGACGAAACTCGCCTCGGCACGCTTCTCGACGAGATGGTCGTGGCGGCGGCGATAGGCGATCAGGTCACGGATCGTGCCGAGCTTGAGACTGTGGAACTGGGCAAAAGAGACGAGGTCGTCGAGACGCGCCATCGTCCCGTCGTCCTTCATGATCTCACAGATCACGCCCGAGGGATTGAGCCCGGCAAGCCGCGCCACATCGACCGCGGCTTCGGTATGCCCGGTGCGGACGAGCACGCCACCGTCGCGCGCGACGAGCGGGAAGACATGGCCCGGCGTGACGATCGCGGTGCGGTCCTTCGACGCGTCGATCGCAACCGAAATGGTGCGTGCGCGATCGGCGGCGGAAATACCGGTAGTGACGCCTTCGCGCGCCTCGATCGAGACAGTGAACGCGGTCTCGTGGCGCGTGCCGTTGTTGCGCGACATCAGGTCGAGCCCGAGCTGGTCCACCCGGTCCTTGGTCATCGCCAAGCAGATCAGCCCGCGGCCGAACTTGGCCATGAAGTTGATCGCGTCGGGCGTCGCCATCTGCGCGGGGATGACGAGGTCGCCTTCATTCTCGCGGTCCTCGTCGTCGACCAGGATGAACATGCGGCCGTTGCGGGCCTCGTCGATCAGTTCCTCGGGCGAGGAGAGGAAGCCATGCTTCAGGCGGGCGAGTTCAGGACTGGGCACGAAGCGCCTCCATGCGCTGCAGGTAGCGGGCAAGGACATCGATCTCGAGATTGACGGCCTGGCCCGGTTGAAGTGCCCCGAATGTAGTGACGGAAGCAGTGTGGGGAATGATGTTGAGCATCAGATTTACGCCCGACGCAGTATCTTCGATTGCATTGACGGTGAGCGAGACGCCATCGACGGTGATCGAGCCCTTGGCGGCGACATAGGGCGCCAGCGCCTTGTCCGCCGCGATGGTGAGGCGGTGCGAGCCGCCCTCCTCGCGGAATTCTGCAACCGTGCCGATGCCGTCGACATGCCCCGTGACGATATGCCCGCCAAGCTCGTCACCGAGCTTCAAAGCGCGTTCAAGGTTGAGGCGACGGCCCTGCGTCCACATATCCGACGCCGTGCGCGATACTGTTTCCGCCGAGACGTCGAACGCAACGCGGCCCGGCACCTTGTCGACCACCGTCAGGCATACGCCCGAGCAGGAGATCGACGCGCCGAGGTCGATGGTATCGACGTCATAGGCAGTGGAGACCTCGACGCGCAGGTCGCCCTGGCGGCTGGCGGCAACGACGGTGCCGATATCGGTGACGATTCCCGTAAACATCAGGCGCTCGCGTAGACTTCGAGTCGGTCGCTGCCAAGCATTCGCGTGTCGATCATCCGCCAGCGACCATGCGCGGCAGAAAGTTCGGCCAGGCCGATGTCGCCAAGCGCGGACTTGCCCGCGCCGATCAGGATGGGCGCCCGGTAAAGTAGCAGGCGATCCACCAGACCCTCCCGCAGGAAGGCGGCAGCGGTCTCGGCACCGCCTTCGACGAGGAGATGGTCGATGCCTTCAAGGCTGGCAATATCGGACGGACGCGCGAGATCGCCGGTCGCCGACAGGATCAGGCGACGCGGCGAGCGCAACTCGATTCCCGGCAGCCGCACGTCAAGCTTGGGCCGGTCGATCTCCCAGGTGCGGCGCCCGACGAGGATAGCCTCGTGCCGAGCGCGTTCGAGATGGGCGTGCGCCCGCGATTCCGGGCCCGTGATCCAGCGGCTCTCGCCCGAATCGAGTGCGATACGCCCGTCGAGCGAGGTGGCGAGCTTGAGCGTAACGAAAGGGCGGCCTTTGGCGCGGCGCGTGAGAAAGCCAGGCATCGCCGCGCGCGCCTGCGCCTCGGCGGCATTTTCAATAACCTCAATCCCGGCGGCGCGGAGGCGCGCGGCGCCTTGGCCATTGGTGCGCGGATCGGGATCGCCGAGGCCGATCACCACCCGAGCGACACCGGCCTCGACCAGCAGGTCGGCGCAAGCGGGGCCACGGGACGAGATATGGGCGCAGGGTTCGAGGGTAACGTAGCAAGTCGCGCCGCGCGACTTTTCGCCCGCCTGCACCAGCGCCATCGCCTCGGCATGGGGGCGGCCGCCGGGCTGGGTCCAGCCGCGGCCGACCACACGGTCATCACGAACCAGTACGCAGCCGACATTGGGATTGGGGGCGGTGCGCCCGCGCGAGCGCTCCGATAACGCTAGTGCCGCGCCCATCCAGCGGGCGCCGGTCAGAAGCCCCACTTTTCCAGCTTGTCGTCGAGCCGCTTGAATTCGGCCTGGCGCTGCTTGCGCTTCTTTTCCAGCGCCGCCTTCTCGATATTGCGCTTGGCCTCGTCGATCACCTGCTGCTTGCGGATTTGGTCGTCGGTCCGCGTGATCGGCCATTGCTCGACATAGATGATGTTGCGCTCATACGGCTTCTCGAAGTGCGAGTCCTTCACGAACGCCCAGAGAATGAGCAAGGTAAGCGCAAGCGACAGACCCAAGAAGCCCACCTCGTGCCGGCGGCGCGTGGCGAGGAAGGAACGCAGGTCGCGATAGGCGCCGAGCGGCGAGAAGAATCTGAGGAACTTCATTCTGCGCCGAAGATAAGGACGCGGGGGCTCCAGGGCAAACCCCCGCGCACCATGTCACTGATTCTTGATCTCGAACCGGACGGTCATCGTCTTCCAGCTCTCCTGCGGAACCCCGCCCCGCGTCGCAGGCTTGAACCGCCATTTCGACAGCGCCTGCCGCCGCGTAGCGTCGAAGAACGCATCGCTGGTCGCGCTGACCGCCTCGGCGGCCTTCACGCGCCCGTCGATGCCGATCAGCACCTTGATCCGGACAATGCCGTCGCGCTGGGCGCGCAGTTCGGGGGACGGATAGCCGGGCTGGAAGTCGCGGACGTAGCGCATATCCTGCTCGGCGCCGAGCAAGGGCGGCAACGGCGCGGGCGGCTCGGCAAGCTTGAGATCACCCGTTGGCGCGGGCGGCTGGAGCGGTGGGACGGGCGTCTCCGGATACTCGTTGGTGGCAGGGATCGGATTGTCGGTCGGGATTCGGATCGGCGTGTCGGGCACGTAGATCGGCGGATCGCGGGCGATTTCGCGATCGAGCTTGGGCTGTTCCTTGGACTTTTCGGGCGGGGTCAGTTCGAGCGGAATATTCTCGGCCTCGAGGATCCTCGGCTGGGGCTTGGGCAGTATCTCGGGCGCGGCCAGGATCAGCCCGGCGATCAGCGCGCCGTTGATGGCAAGGGCAGCCCCGAAGCTAACGGCGCGGGACTGCTGCGGTGCATAGCGATGTTCGGCATACATGCGTTGCTCTCCACCTAATGTGCCGGTCTGTTGCCGGTTTCAGTGATGATACATCATTACACAATACAGGTAAATAGCGTCCTTATCCACTAGCGGCGAGGCGCAGGAGGGCTCGATCCTTGCCGATAAGCGGGAGCAGGGTGGCCATGTCGGGGCCGTGCTCGCGGCCGGTAAGCGCGAGTCGCAGCGGCAAGAACAGCGACTTGCCTTTGCGGCCGGTCGTTTCCTTGAGCGCGCCGGTCAGCGCGGGCCAGGAATCGGCCGACCAGTCTATCGATGCTGCGGCCGCCGCTGCCTGCGCCAGATATGCGCGGTCGTCAGGTGACAGATCGGCCGGATCGACTGGCCCTTCGACCACCCGCCACCAGTCCGCGGCCTCGGCGACGGTGGAAAGATTGGGCCGGATCGCCTCCCAGGCAGCTGACGTCATGCCATCGGGAAGTCGGTCCGCGACAGCGTCGAAACCGAGCTGGTGGACGATGCGTGCATTGAGCTGTGCGAGCTCGCCTTCGTCGAAACGCGCAGGGGCGCGACCGAAGCGGCCAAAGTCGAAGCTGGCGATCAGCGGCGCGGCATCGGCGACGGGCTCGACGGGATCGCTGGTGCCGATCCGCGCGAGCAGCGCGACCAGCGCCTGCGACTCGATCCCGGCGTCGCGGAAATGATCGACGCCGAGCGAGCCGAGCCGCTTGGAGAGCTTGCCTTCATTGCCGGTCAGCAGCGCCTCATGCGCGAAAGCGGGCGGGGTGGCACCCATGGCGTGGAACATCTGAAGCTGGAGCGCCGTGTTCGAGACATGGTCCTCCCCGCGCACGACATGCGTGACGCCCATGTCGACATCGTCGATCACGCTGGGCAGGAGGTAGAGCCATGATCCGTCGGCACGGCGGATGACGGGGTCGCTCATCGTCGCGGCGTCGAAGCGCTGCGGGCCGCGGATCAGGTCGTCCCAGACGATCGGGATATGAGACAGGCGGAAGCGCCAGTGCGGACGGCGGCCTTCGGCTTCCAGCGCGGTACGATCGGCCTCGGTTAGCGCAAGCGCGCTGCGCTCGTAGATCGGCGGCAGCCCGCGCCCGAGCAGCACCTTGCGCCGCAATTCCAGTTCGTCCGGCGTTTCGTACGCCGGATAGATCCATTGCTTCGCGACCAGTTCGGCGAACACCGCCTCATAGCGATCGAAGCGCGCCGACTGGCGCTCCTCGCCATCGAGGGCGAGACCCAGCCAAGCGAGGTCGGCACGGATCGACTCGACGTGACGCTCCTCCGAACGCGCGCGATCAGTGTCGTCGATGCGCAGCAGGAAGCGCCCGCCATGCGCCTTCGCATACATCCAATTGTGGAGCGCGGTGCGCAGGTTGCCGACATGCAGCGTGCCGGTCGGGCTGGGAGCGAAGCGGGTGATCACCGTCATCGCGGCGCTCTAGCCAGCGTAGCCGAGGCGCGCAAATCCGCTCATAGCCGCCTGAGGCCCGAGGTCTCGAGGATGGCGCAGAGGCGATCCTGTTGCTGCCTCGACAGCACCGCGCCGGGAATCACATGATAAAGCTGATCGTTGAGGTACAGCAGGAACCCGATCTCAGCCCGGTGCCATCCATAAAAGTCGCTCCATGCCAGTTCGCTCGTCCCGTTCGCACCGCGGGCAGAAAGCCCGGCCGACGACCAGCACGCCTCAATCGGCCTGCCCAGCACAGGATTCTGCCGTACCAGCCGCCGCACCCGGCGCGGGATCACCGCATAGAGCGCGAGAAACAGTACGGGAAAGATCACGATCGCTTCGCCACCCAGGATCAGCGCAAAGCTCGCAGGATCGGCATCACCTAGCAAAAACCCGATGCCGAGGCCGATGCCGGCAAACACGATCACTGCGATGGCAATACGGGTCAGCGTGCGGCGTGAACGCATCTGGCGCCGGAAATTGGCGCGGCTGGCGGCTATCTGGGTCTCGGCATCGAGCGAAAAGGTCACCCAGGAAAGCGGTTCGTGATGTTCGAGCGGCATCAGGGTCTTTCCAATTCGGCACTTTGGCCTCTAAGGCGCACGGGCATAGCAAGGCTCTGGAGTGGCGCATATGAAACTGATGGCCGGCAATTCGAACACGCCGCTCGCCAGCGCGATTGCGAACTATCTCGAAATCCCGCTGACCCAGGCCAATGTCCGTCGCTTCGCCGATGAGGAGATCTTCGTCGAGATCCTCGAGAATGTCCGCGGCGAGGACGTGTTCGTGCTCCAGTCGACCAGCTTCCCGGCGAACGACAATCTCATGGAGCTGCTGATCATGATCGATGCGCTGCGCCGCGCATCGGCCAAGCGGATCACCGCAGTACTTCCCTATTTCGGCTATGCCCGCCAGGATCGGAAGCCCGGTCCGCGCACGCCGATCTCGGCCAAGCTGGTCGCCAACCTGATCACCACAGCAGGCGCCAATCGCGTGCTCTCAGTCGATCTCCACGCCGGGCAGATCCAGGGCTTTTTCGACATTCCCACCGACAATCTGTTCGGCGCGCCGGTGATGTCAGCCGACATCACCACGCGCTTCCCAGGCAAGCAATGGATGGTCGTGTCGCCCGACGTCGGCGGCGTGGTCCGCGCCCGTGCGCTGGCCAAGCGGCTCGACAACGCCCCGCTGGCGATCGTCGACAAGCGCCGCGAGCGCCCGGGCGAATCCGAAGTGATGAACATCATCGGCAATGTCGAGGGCCGCTTCTGCATCCTGATCGACGACATTGTCGATTCGGCGGGCACCCTGTGCAACGCCGCCGCCGCGCTCAAGGCGGCGGGCGCCGAGGACGTAGTCGCCTATTGCACCCATGGCGTGCTGTCGGGCGGCGCAGTGGCGCGCGTCGATGCGTCGGCACTGACCGAGCTGGTGATCACCGATTCGATCGGCAACCACGCCGTGATCGCCGAGAGCGCCAAGACCCGGCATCTGACTATCGCGCCGCTGCTCGCCGAGGCGATCCGCCGAATCGCCGACGAAAGTTCGGTGTCGTCGCTGTTCGACTAATCAGCGCAGCGCTTCCCAGATCAGCGCCGCGCCCACCAGGATCATCAGGCAGTAGATTGCCGTATAGAATCGGTCGGGCGCGATGCGGCGGACGAGCCACACCCCTGCGAAAGTCGAGACCAGCGCCAGCGGCAGCAACACCGCGGCGGTGAGCAGATTGGCGCGGGTGAACTGGCCGAGCGCGGCATAGGCCGGTACCTTGATCCAGTTGATCGCGGCGAAGAAGATTGCAGTCGTGCCGATCAGCACATCGCGGCCGAGGTTGCGCGGCAACACCCAGAGCTGGAACGGCGGCTGTCCGGCATGGGCGATCTGGCTGGTGAAGCCCGAGGCGACGCCGAACAGCGAGCCCACCCATTCGGGCCAGCGCGCCGTCTCGCGCGGGGCGGCGGCGTGGCGCGCGGCCCATAGGCGATAGGCGCCGAAGACCATCGAGATCGCGCCGACCGCCGCCATGACGCCAAGCGGCGAGACGCTCGCGGCAAAGGCATAGCCTAGCCATATGCCGAGTACGGCGCCCGGCATCATCCAGCCCAGCACGCGCCAGTCGACGGTGCGGCGGAATGCCCAGACGCCGACCAGATCCTGCGCGATCAGGATCGGCAGCAGGATCGCCGCGGCGCGCACGGGATCGATTGCGAAGGTCAGCATCGGCAGCGACAGCGCGCCGATTCCCGCGAACCCGCCCTTGGCCAGACCGAGCAGGATCACAGCAGGAATCGCGAGCGCGTAGAAGTGCCAGTCGAGTATCATCGCGTTGCGGTAGCGGGTTTGCCTGAGCGCCCAAAGTGCCTATCCGGCATCGGCACAGGGAGGGCACGCAGATGGCCGAGGATCGGACGGGGCAGCTGGTAGTGGTGTTCGTGTCCGAGCGCACCGGCGACGATGCGCCGGGCTATGCCGCCGCAGCCGCGACAATGGACGAACTTGCCGCACGCCAGCCGGGCTATCGCGGGATCGACAGCGTCTCGACCCGCGGGCTCGGCATCACCCTCAGCTATTGGGCTGACGAGGCGAGCGCAGTCGCGTGGCGCAACCATCCCGAACATGCCGAGATCCGCGAGGCGGGGCGCGGGCGCTGGTATAATTGGTACAGGCTGCACGTTGCCGACATCACCCGCAGCTATGGCTGGGATCGCGCATGAAGGTTCGCGGCTTCGATCGCACCTTCGCCTTGCTGTTCGCGGTGATGCTGGCAATCGCGGCGGGCAATACCGCGCTGCAATCGGTGCTCCCTGCGCTCGGACGCTCGCTGGGCGCCGCGGACAGCGCTGTGGCGGCAGTGTTTTCGGTCTCCGCCCTGCTCTGGGTGATCGCCGCGCCCTTCTGGGCCAATCGATCGGACCGGCACGGGCGCCGGGCGATGGTGCTGCTCGGCGTTGCTGGATTTACCGTGTCGCTGGCGCTGTGCGGTCTGTTCCTGATGCTCGGGATCAACGGCATACTCGGCCCGCTCGCGACGTTCATCGCGTTCATCGCGGCGCGCGTGATCTATGGAACGTTCGGATCGGCCGCACCGCCGGCGGTACAGGCGATCGTCGCAGGGCGTACCACCCGCGAGGAACGGACCAGGGCGCTGACCCTGCTCGCTTCGGCGTTCGGACTGGGCACGATCCTCGGGCCGGCGATCGCGCCCTATCTGGTGCTCGGCTCGCTGTGGCAGGACGGACCCGAGATCGGGCTGGCCGGCCCCGCCTTCGTCGCTGCGGCGATCGGCGCAGTGATCTGGATCGCGGTGGCGCGATTGCTCCCGCGTGACGAAGGCGTCGAGCACGGCGCGGCGGCAAGCTATCCGTCAATCGGAGGGCAGGCGACCGGCGCCACCGTCACCGCGGCGACCGGGCAATCGAGCGAGAAAGTGGGCTATTTCGACCAGCGGGTGCGCGGCTGGATGATCAGCGGGCTGGTGGTCGGCCACGCCCAGGCGATGACCGGCCAGGCGATCGGCTTCCTGATCATCGACCGGCTGGCGGTGTCGCCGATGGAGGCGCTGGAACCCACCGGATTGGTGTTGATGATGGGCGCCGGGTCGGCGCTGCTCGCGCAATGGGGGCTGATCCCGCTGCTCGACCTCAAGCCGCGCGCGCTGGTGCTGGCCGGGGCAGCGATCGGGTTGGTCGGCTGCGTCGCGACCGGCAGCGCGACATCGCTTTACGGCATCGCGCTCGGCTATGCGCTGACCTCGCTCGGCATGGGCCTGGCCCGGCCGGGATTCACGGCTGGCTCGTCGCTCGCCGTCGGCGCCGAGGCGCAGGGCGCGGTCGCCGGCAAGGTCACGTCGATCAACGGCGCCGCGTTCGTGCTCGGGCCGTCGATTGGCGTCGGCCTGTACGAGCTGTGGCGGCCGCTGCCCTATCTGGCAGCGGCCGCCGCCCTAGCGGGGCTGGTCGTCTATGCCTGGGTCAGTCTGCGCCCTTCGGACCCCGGCCGCGGAGCGTCCCCGGCGCAATGAAGCCGAGCGGTTGGATCGCCGAGGCCTGTTGCTTGAGCCGACCCTGCATGGCTTCGTATTCGTCTTCCATCTCGGGCGTCACCGTCGCGCGCGAATCGGCGAGTGCCGCTTCGAAATGCGCCATGGTCACATGTTTGGTCTGGAGCGATTCGCGCAGCGCGACGAGGCCGGCACGGCGGACGACATCTTCCAGATCGGCGCCCGTGTAGCGCTCGGCCCTTGCCGCGATCTCGCCCAGATCGACGTCGCTAGCCAGCGGCATCTTCTCGGTCTGGATGTGGAGGATCCGCTCGCGGCCCGCCCTATCGGGCACGCCGACATAGACGAGTTCGTCGAACCGGCCCGGCCGCAGCAGCGCCGGATCGATCAGGTTGGGGCGATTGGTCGCGCCGATCACCACCACCGACTGGAGCTCTTCGAGTCCGTCCATCTCCGACAGGATGGTATTGACCACGCGCTCGGTAGCCTGGGGCTCGCCCAAGCCGCCGCCGCGGGCGGGGACCAGCGAATCGAGCTCGTCGATAAAGATCACGCACGGCGCGACCTGGCGGGCGCGGGCGAACAGCCGGGCGATCTGCTGCTCGCTCTCGCCATACCATTTGCTCAGCAAGTCGCTCGACTTGGTGGCGATGAAGTTCGCCTCCGCCTCCCGTGCGACAGCCTTGGCCAGCAAAGTCTTGCCGGTCCCGGGCGGGCCATAGAGCAGGAAGCCCTTGGCCGGACGGATGCCAAGCCGGCGGAACGCGTCGGGATCCTTGAGCGGCAGTTCGACGCCTTCCTTGAGACGCATCTGCGCGTCATCGAGCCCGCCGACATCCTCCCAGCGGATGCGCGGCGCCTCGACCATCACTTCGCGCATCGCGCTCGGTTGTACGCGCTTCAACGCTTCGAGAAAATCCTCACGGACGACCGACAGCGTGTCGAGCACCTCGGGGGGAATCGTATGATCCTCGAGGTTGAGCCGGGGCATCAGCCGCCGGATTGCCTCGATCGCCGCCTCACGCGTGAGGGCGGCGAGATCGGCACCGACAAAGCCATAGGTGGTGCGCGCGAGCTCGCCGAGATCGACGCGGTCGCCCAGCGGCATGCCGCGGGTATGGATGCCCAGGATCTCGCGGCGCCCGCGCTCGTCAGGAACGCCGACCACGATTTCGCGGTCGAAGCGGCCGGGACGCCGCAGCGCCTCGTCGATCGCCTCGGGGCGATTGGTCGCGGCGATGACGACGATATTGGCACGCGCCTCCAGCCCGTCCATCAGCGTCAGCAGCTGCGCGACGAGGCGCTTCTCCGCTTCGCCCGAGACCTGACCGCGCTTGGGCGCGATCGAATCGATCTCATCGATGAACACGATCGACGGAGCCGACTTGGCCGCTTCCTCGAACACCTGGCGCAGCCGCGACTCGGACTCGCCATAGGCAGAGCCCATGATCTCGGGGCCGTTGATCAGGTGGAAGGTCGCATCGCTCTCATTGGCCACCGCCCGCGCGAGCCGCGTCTTGCCGGTTCCGGGCGGCCCATGGAGCAGCACCCCCTTGGGCGGATCGACGCCCAAGCGCTGGAACAGCTCAGGATAGCGCAGCGGCAGCTCGACCATCTCGCGGAGCTGGTCGATCGTGGCCGCCATCCCGCCGATATCGTCATAGGTGACGTCGGCGCGGCGGCTCTCGGCAGCCTCCTCATATTCAGCCCGCAATTCGACTTCGGTATTCTCGTCGATATGAACGATGCCCTTTGGCGTCGCCGAAACCACCAGCAGGCGGATTTCCTGAAGCGCATAGGCCGGCGCACTGACCCAGCGCTGGACGTTGGGATCGACGACGCGATGATGCCCGGCGGTGGCGACGATGTCGCCCTGGGCCAGCGGGCGGCCGTAAAAGGTGCGCTGGAGCGCGGCCGAGGAGCCCTGGAGGCGCAGATTGGCCTGGGCGGGCGCGAACACCACGCGAGCCGCTGGCTTCGACACTGCCTTGCGCACTTCGACGAAATCGCCCGAGCCGACGCCGGCATTGGCGCGCTGGAGGCCATCGATGCGCAGAAGCTCGAGCCCTTCGTCCTCGGCATAGGGCAGCACGGCGCGCGCAGGGGTGGCGCGCTTGCCGATAATCTCGATCACATCGCCTTCGGTAATGCCCAACACGCCCATCAGCGAGCGCGGAATGTGCGCGAGACCGCGGCCGCTGTCCTCGGGCCGGGCATTGGCTACCTGGAGCTTGCTTCCTCTGCTTTCGTCGTCCGCCACTATCATTCCTCTTCCGGCATGAAGGCGGGAACATAGGAACGCGGGTTCGGTGCCGCGAGGGGCAAAAAAAAGGGCGGGCCGCGAGGCCCGCCTTGGAAAGTTTTAGGAGAGGATGCCTGAAAGGCCTGCTCTATGTGCAGTGCGACGATTTATTGTGCAAGTGCGAAAGATACGTAACCGGATTGCAAAGGTTGCAATCGTAATTGCGATTACTCATACTAGCTCCACAGGCGCTTTCAGGGCTTGCGCGGTTGCAAGCTGTGGGCGAAGCTTGTGGTGCAGTGCACAAAAGAAAGAAAATGCGTAGGCTACCGCCCCTCACCGCCATCGAGGCATTCGTCCAGGTCGCGCGTCTCGGCTCGATCAAGGCGGCGGCCGAGGAATTGGCGCTTTCCTCACCAGCGCTAAGCCGGCGAGTCCAGTCGCTCGAACGCTTCATCGGCAGGCCGCTGTTCGAACGGCGGCACCAGGCACTCAAGCTCAACGACGATGGCGACCGGCTGCTCGGGCTGATCGCGCCGGCGCTCGATGCGATGACCGACGCAGTCGAGGCGATGACCAGCGGCAGCGAGTTGATCCGGCTGCGGCTGGGCGTCCTGCCGCTCTATGCAACCCAGCAGCTTCTGCCGCGCCTGCCCGAACTCAAGCGCCGCCATCCCGAGCTTCATCTTGACGTCGATACCGCCGGATACGGCGTGGCGCGGCTGGGCGACGGGCTCGACGCGGCGATCGTGATCGCGCGCGACATCGATCCGGGCTTTTATTCGCAGCGCCTCGATCGCAACCGGGTCCATGTCATCGGATCGCGGGCGCTGGTCGAGGGGCCCGATCCGGTCACCCGGCCCGAACAGCTTTCGAAGCTTACCGCGCTCGTCCATCGCGACATGCCGGAGACCTTCACGGCGTGGCGCGCGGCAGCCGGCTTCCCGGACCTGGAGCCGCTGGCGATCGACCATTTCGACTCGGGCAATCTGATGCTCGAGGCAGCGGCGCAGGGGCTCGGCGTCGCGTTCATGCTCGAATCGCATTTCGAGGCGGCGCGCGACGATCGGCTCGTCCAACTGTTCGACCTGACCGTGGAGAGCCATTACAGCTATTGGTTCGTGTGCCGCCCGCGGGCGCTCACCCAGCGCCCGGTGCGGATCTTCCACGACTGGCTGATCGAGGCACTCGGCGCCGACACCGTCTAAGCCGGCGCGGTCCCGCAGATAGCAAAAGCCCCTCCGATGAAGGGAGGGGCTTCGGCAGGTTCAGGCCTCGACCGTCGCCTTGACGATCTTGCCCGGATTGCGGGGTGGCTCGCCCTTGGGCAGCGCGTCGACATGGTCCATGCCTTCGGTCACTTCGCCCCACACCGTGTACTGGCGATCGAGGAAGGTCGCGTCGTCGAGGCAGATGAAGAACTGCGAATTGGCGGTGTTCGGATCGTTGGTCCGCGCCATCGAGCAGACGCCGCGGACGTGCGGCTGGGCATTGAATTCCTGCGGCAGGTTGGGCTCCTTCGAACCGCCCATGCCGGTGCCCGAGGGATCGCCGCCCTGCGCCATGAAGCCGTCGATCACGCGGTGGAAGATCACGCCGTCGTAAAAGCCTTCGCCGGCGAGCTTGGTGATCCGCTCGACATGCTTCGGCGCGAGGTCCGGGCGGAGCTTGATGCGGACATCCCCGGTGTCGAGGGTCAGGACGAGCGTGCTGGGTTCCGACATTGGTTACTCCATGGACCGATTTGCCCGCGGCCCTAGGCGGGTTGTGTTTGGCTTGCAACATGCGCGCTGCATTGGCAGCGGCAACACGCCGCGCTAGGAGCGGCGCAACCGGGCGCATCAGGGAGGTCGGACGATGAGCGAGACCGAACTTCACGCCGAATCGCAGCCGCCCGAAAGCGAGCTCGACGAAGACGACCGGCTCAAGCCCGAATTCGTCAGCGCCGTGCTCGAAGCGGTTGCGGCAGGCGATTCCGAGACGGCGCGGATGCGGGTCGCGCCGCTCCACCCCGCCGACATCGCCGATCTCGTCGAGCTGACGCCGGCCGAGTTGCGCCCCGCGCTGGCCGCGGCGATTTCCGACCTGATCGACGGCGACGTGCTCGCCGAGATGAACGACTGGGTGCGCGAGGCGCTGGTCGACGCACTCGAGCCGCATCAGGTCGCCGACATCGCCGCCGAGCTCGATACCGACGACGCCGTCGCGATCATCGAGGACATGGAGCCCGCGGATCAGCGCGAAGTGCTTCGCGCGCTCGATCCCGACGACCGCGCCGCGATCGAGGAAGCGCTCTCCTATCCCGAAGAGACCGCCGGCCGCCTGATGCAGCGCGAGCTGATCGCCGTGCCGGAGCATTGGACCGTCGGCGACGTGCTGGATTACCTGCGCGGCCATGACGAGCTGGCGACCGATTTCTGGGAAATCTTCGTCGTCGATCCGGCGCACCATCCGGTGGGCACCTGCGCGCTCTCGTGGATACTGCGGACCCCGCGCAGCGTGGCCGTGAGCGACGTGATGGCGCGCGAGCAGACGCTGATCCCGGCCGACATGGACCAGGAGGAAGTGGCGCTCCGCTTCCAGAAATATGCGCTGATATCCGCCGCAGTGATCGATTCGAACGGCCGGCTGGTGGGCATGATCACGGTCGACGACGTGGTCCACATCATCTCCGAAGAGGCCGGCGAGGACATCCTCCACCTCTCCGGCGCGGGCGAAGGCGACATTAACGAGCCGGTGCTGGACAGCTACAAGGTCCGAGTCCGCTGGCTGATTACCAACCTGGCCACGGCGCTGATTCCGGCGACGATCGTGTTCTTTTTCGAAGCGACGATCGCACACAAGGCAGTGCTGGCCGCGCTGATGCCGATCGTCGCGGGGGTGGGCGGCAATGCCGGCACCCAGACACTGGCAGTGACGGTGCGCGCGCTCGCCACCAACCAGCTGACTCAGTCCAACACGCTGCGCGCGATCCGGCGCGAGATCGCCATCGCCGTGCTCAACGGGCTGACCATCGCCGCAGTGATCGGCGTGGCGATCGGCGCGCTGTTCTGGGATCTCACCTTGGGCGTGGTGATCGCGACGGCGATGCTCGCCAATATCGTCATCGCCGGGCTCGCCGGCGTGCTGGTGCCGGTGACGCTCGAGCGCTTCCGCCAGGATCCGGCGGTGGCATCGTCGGTGTTCGTCACGATGGTGACCGATTCGATGGGCTTCCTGGCGTTCCTCGGGCTGGCGACGGCGTCGGGGCTGGTCGGCTAGCGACTCGGCGCTTGAAGGATTTGCCGCGCCAAGTTTTACGCTTTTTACGGTGAACCAGCAATTTAGTTACGCACTCACGCAACAATATAATGCAGTTACGCTGGCGGCTATACGGTTCAAAGAGCAGAGATAAAGCGTCACATAGCAAATCCTACATTGGAAGGGTTCCGCGACGGCCGCGCTTGTCCTCCGGTCGACGCCGCCCCAGATAGGCCATGTGCCGCTACACCTGACCAAAGTCGCCTATGGCTGCGACAGCATCGAATATCTTGAGGAACGACTGGCGCTCAAGGCCGCGCACCAGCCGGCCTTCCTGACGACGCGCTATCTGCCCAAGCGGCACGCGGAAATCGCGGGCGGATCGCTGTTCTGGATCATCAAGCATCAGCTGATCGGGCGCTCGCCGATCCTCGGCTTCGGCGAGGCCGAAGGCGGGCGCGTCGCGATCTATCTCGAACCCAGGCTGGTGCTCGTCCAGGCCCGGCCCAAGCGCGCACACCAGGGCTGGCGCTACCTGGAGGGCGCGGACGCGCCCATCGACCTGGGCGAAGCCGGTGCGGGGGTGGCCGAGATGCCGGCGGGGCTGGTCGGCGAGCTGGCGGCGATGGGGCTGATCTGATCCCCTGATCCTACCTCGGCCGATCAGTTCGCCAGCGTCGGGAAGGCGTTGCGGAAGGCGGCGACCTTGGGCTTGTCCCAGCGCACGATGTAGGGATGCGTCGGGTTCCGCCAGAAAAAGTCCTGATGATAGGCTTCGGCCGGGTAGAAATTGCCGGTTTCGACGCGCGTCACGATCGGGCGCGGCCACGCCTTGGTGCCGCCGAGCTGCGCGATATAGGCGGTAGCGACGCGGCGCTGGGCATCGTCCTGCGGAAAGATCGCCGAGCGATAGCTGGGGCCGGTGTCGGGTCCCTGGCGATTGAGCTGGGTCGGATCGTGCGCGACCGAGAAATAGATGCGCAGCAGCGTGCCGTAGCTCACTTTGCGCGGATCATAGACGACGCGGATCGCCTCGGCGTGCGCCGTGCGCTCGGTCGAGACCTTGCTGTAATTCGCGGTGCTGCGCGTGCCGCCGGCATAGCCGCTGGTCACCGAATGGACGCCCTTCACCGACTGGAAGACCGCCTCCATCCCCCAGAAGCAGCCCCCGGCGAGCACCGCTACCTGCTGCTCCTTGCCGCCGGTAACGTCCTGCGCGGGCGCGGGAATCGCCACCGCGCGCTCGGCAGGTGCCGCGGCAGCGGGCAGCAACAGCACCGCGCCGAGCGTGGCGACGGCGAGGGCGGGCAGGACGATCTTGCGCATCGCCGCAAGATCGTGCGTCTCGCGCCTTAGCGCAAGGCGGCGCAGGCGGTCTGGATTCGCGTGCACGCCTCGGTCAGCAGCGCTTCCGACGTGGCGTAGCTGATCCGCATCGCCGGCGAGAGGCCGAAGGCAGCGCCGTGCACCGCCGCGACCTTGGCCTCGTCGAGCAGATATCCGATCATTTCCTCGTCGGTGGTGATCGTCAGGCCCTTGGGCGTGGTCTTGCCGATCAGCCCGGCGAATTCGGGATAGACGTAGAATGCGCCTTCTGGGGTCGGGCAGGTCATGCCGTCGATAGCGTTGAGCATGCCGACGACGAGATCGCGCCGCCCCTGGAACGCCGCGACGCGCTCCTTGAGGAAGCCCTGGTCACCATTGAGCGCGGCGACCGACGCGGCCTGCGAGATGCTGCACGGGTTCGACGTCGACTGCGACTGGAGCTTGCCGATCGCCTTGATCAGCCACGCCGGGCCGCCGGCATAGCCGATCCGCCAGCCGGTCATCGCATAGGCCTTGGACACGCCATTGGCCGTCAGCGTGCGATCGTAGAGCGACGGGCAGACCTGCGCGATCGTCGCGAATTCGAAGCCGTCATACAGAATATGCTCATACATATCGTCGGCATAGATCAGCACATGCGGGTGCTTTTCGAGCACCTGGCCCAGCGCCTTGAGCTCCGCCGCGCTATAGGCCGCGCCCGTCGGGTTCGACGGCGAATTGAGCACCACCCACTTGGTCTTGGCGGTAATCGCGGCCTCGAGCTGCTCGGGCTTGATCTTGTAGTTCTGGTCCGCACCCGCCGAAATGAAGACCGGCTTGCCCCCGGCGAATTCGACGACGTCGGGATAGCTTACCCAATAAGGCGCGGGGATGATGACTTCGTCGCCCGCGTCGATCGTCGCGCAAAAGGCGTTGAACAGCGTGTGCTTGCCGCCCGAATTCACGCTGATCTGGTTCTCGGCATAGGTCAGGCCGTTGTCGCGCGCGAACTTGGCGACGATCGCCTGCTTGAGCTCGGGCGTGCCATCGACATTGGTGTATTTGGTCTTGCCCGCGCGGATCGCCTCGATCGCCGCTTCCTTGACGAAATCGGGCGTGTCGAAATCGGGCTCGCCGGCGCCGAGACCAATCACGTCGATCCCCTGCCGCTTCAGCTCGAACACACGGCTCGTCATCGCGAGCGTGGCGGAGGGCTGGATGCGCTGGAGCGCGGCGGAGGTCTGCATGAACGGCGGCCTTTCCGGAGAGGGAATGGCCGCGCCTATACGTTGGCGTTCGCGCGTTCCGCAACTGTAACGGCTGCAACCAGTCCCCGCAGCGCATTGCCGAGCTGGAACCCGCCGGCAAGGTCCTCCGGGCGAAGGTCGTGCTCGATCGCGCGGCCGCTCTCGATCAGCTCGGCGCGGAGCACGCCGGGCAGCAGCCCGCGCGCCAGCGGCGGCGTCAGCAACACTCCGGCGCGCTCGACGAAGATGCTGGTGAAGCTGCCTTCGGTAAGGAAGCCGTCGGGATCGGTGAACACGACTTCCCAGGCGCCCGAATCGGCGCGGGCGCGGTCATAGAAGCCGCGGCGGCTGGTCTTGTGGCGCAGGCGGAAGTCGTCCGGCGCAACTTCCTGGCGACGGATCGCCACGCGCACCGGCTGCTCGGCGGCGTCGGGCATCGGGCTGATGCCGATCGCGATCGCCCCCGAACGCCCCAGCAGCAGCCGCACCTTCGACGCGCTGCGCAGCCGGAAAGTCGCGGCCTGGAGCTCGTTGCGGACCGAATGGCGATCGAACGCGAAGTCGAAAAGCTGGGCGCTGGCCTTCATCCGCGAAAGATGGCGCTCGAGCAGCGGCATGCCGTCCATCGGATCGAAGCGCATCGTCTCGATCAAGTCGAACGGACGCTCACCTGCCGTCACGAAGGCGCCCTTGGCGAGGCATTCCTGCCATTCCTGTTCGGGGTCCGAATCGGCAACCACGCCCGACCCTAGACCCAAAATCGCCGTCGAGTCGCCCCCGGGAATCGCGAGCGTGCGGATCGCGACGTTGAACATCGCGTCGCCAGACGCATCGAGCCGGCCGATCGCGCCGGTATAGACGCCGCGCGGCGCATCCTCGTTCTGCGCGATGATTTCCATCGCGCGCAGCTTGGGCGCGCCGGTGATCGAGCCGCAGGGGAACAGCGCGGCGAGCGCATCGATGGCGTCCTGCCCTTCGCGCAATTCGGCGGTGATCGTCGAAACCATCTGGTGGACCGTCGGATATCGCTCGACATGAAAGAGCTGCGGCACCGCGACGCTGCCAGGACGCGCCACTCGGCTGAGATCGTTGCGCATCAAGTCGACGATCATCAGATTCTCGGCGCGCTGCTTGGGATCGGCGCGCAGATCGGCGGCATTGGCGGCGTCCTGCGCCGGATCCGCGTCGCGCACCGCCGTGCCCTTCATCGGCTTGGCGGTGAGCGCACCGCTCTCCAGCGCGAAGAACAGTTCGGGCGAGAAGGACAGCAGCCATTCCTCCCCGGTGGCGACGAGCGCGCCATAACCGGCGGCGGCCCGCTGGCGCACCCGCGCATAGACTGCAGCGGGAGATCCGGCGGTGGCGACTTCGGCGCGGAAGGTCAGATTGGCCTGGTAGATGTCGCCGGCGGCGATCAGTTCGGCAACGCGGGCGAAGCGAGCGGCATAGTCGCTCCGCGCGATCCGCGGCCGTGGCGTCCCCGCCCAGGCGCCGGCGGGATCGGGCAGGATCGTGGCGGGATCGACGTGCCGATAGCCGTCGAACAATCCGAACCACAGCAGCGGGCCCGGTGCGGCGAGATGCGCCAGTTTCGGCTCCAGCCCCGCCGCCGCCTCGTACCGGATATAGCCTGCCGCATCGAGGCCGCGGCGGCGCGCGGCGCGCAACGCTTCGAGCGCGGGGCGGACGTCTTCGGGGTGATCGGCGCGGACGATCTCGACCGGATCGGCATAGAGCCGCGCCGCTGCGCCGCCGGGGCGGGCATCGTCGAGCAGCACGAACGGAGGAGTGGGCAACGCCATCGCACGCCGCATGGCGCCAGCGCCGCGCCACGGCAAGCCCGTGTTGCGGCCGCGCGGCGCGCCACCTATCAGCAGCGCCATGTCAAACCCTCCGATGCGCGTGGCGATCGTGCCGGTCACGCCGCTCCAGCAGAATTGCAGCCTGATCTGGTGCACGCGCACGATGCGCGGCGCCTTTGTCGATCCCGGCGGCGACCTCGACCGGCTTCATGCGGCGATGCAGCAGCATCAGGTGACGATCGAGAAGATCCTGATCACGCATGGCCATATCGACCATTGCGGGCTGGCCGGCGAGTTCGCCGCCGAACTGGGCGTGCCGATCGAGGGGCCGCAGGAAGCGGATCGCTTCTGGATCGCGCGGCTGGAGGAGGACGGGCGCAAATATGGCGTGCGCGGGGTGCCGTTCGAGCCCGACCGCTGGCTGGTCGAGGGGGACCAGGTGACCGTCGGCGACCTGGTGCTCGACGTCTATCACTGCCCAGGCCACACGCCCGGCCATGTCGTCTTCCACCATGTGCCCTCGAAGCTGGCGCTGGTCGGCGACGTGCTGTTCCAGGGATCGATCGGGCGCACCGACTTCCCGCTGGGCAATCACCAGGACCTGATCGACGCGATCGTCGCCAAGCTATGGCCGCTCGGCGACGATACCGTGTTCGTCCCCGGCCACGGCCAGCCGAGCAATTTCGGTCATGAGCGGCGGACGAATGCGTTCGTGAGCGACGCGGCGTTGGGGAGGTAAGCCCCTCCCTGCAAGCAGGGAGGGGAGACCGCTCATCAGCGCAGCGGGTTGAGCCCGGTGTAGCCGAGATAGACGGCATACCCGGCGAGGCCGAGCATCGCCAGCATCGTGGTGGCGATGCCGAGCATCCGCCCGAGCCGCCAGCCGTCCATCCCGAAGGCGTGGAGGATGCGGCCGACCACGAAGACCAGCGCGACGCCCCACAGCCAGGCCTGGGTGCCGCGGGCGAGTTCGATCAGTGCGATCAGAATCAGCACCAGCGGCGCATATTCGGCGAAGTTGAGCTGCGCGCGCATCCGGGCGACCAGCCGCAGGTTGCCGCCGTCGCCGACCAGGATCTTTTCCGACAGCCGCAGCCGGCTGATGCGCAGCCCGAGCCAGAAATTGAGAAGCGCGCAGGCTCCCGCGGTGACGAGCGCGACGGGCAGGAAAAACATGAACGACCCCCTTTTGGTTGGCGTACCCGTGCCACGCCCTTGCAAGTCGGGCAAGAATCGGTATAGGCGCTGCCTCGCTTCGTGACCTGCCCTGTTGGTCCGGCGGGCCGCCGGTTCAACGGTCGCTTGCCCGGACATTGACGCGGGCGTATCGCGACTCGTTCACGTGTTTTCGAAATAAAGGTGCCTAAATGGCCGTTCCCAAGAGAAAGACCTCGCCTTCGCGGCGTGGCATGCGCCGGTCGCACGATTCGCTCACCGTCGCGGCATTCCAGGAATGCTCGAACTGTGGCGAACTAAAGCGCCCGCACAATCTGTGCTCGGCGTGCGGCCATTATAACGGCCGCGAAGTCATCTCCGCCGAGGGCTGAGCCACGCACTCGAGCCAGGGCCTGCAGGCATGACCACCCCAATGCGAATCGCCGTCGATGCAATGGGCGGCGACGAGGGGATCGCAGTCATGCTCGCGGGCGTCGCACGTGCGCGCCGTCGCTTCGAGGGGATGGAATTCATCCTCGTCGGCGACGAAGCGCAGATTCGCGCCGGGCTCGAAAGCCATCCCAATTTGACGGCTGCGTCGGAGATCGTCCACGCGGCCGACGTCGTCGCGTCCGATGCCAAGCCGAGCGCCGCGATTCGCCGCGCCAAGACCACGTCGATGGGAATCGCCATCGATCAGGTGAAGCAGGGCAAGGCGGGCGCGGCGGTCTCTTCGGGCAATACCGGTGCGTTGATGGCGATGGCCAAGCTGTCGCTGCGCACGATGCCCGGCATCGACCGGCCCGCGCTCGCGGCACTGCTGCCGACGCTGGGCGAGAACGACACGGTGATGCTCGATCTGGGCGCCAATACCGAAGTAGATGCGCGCAACCTCGTCCAGTTCGCCGTGATGGGCGCGGCCTATGCGCGAATCGCGCTCGACCTCGAAAAGCCCCGCGTCGCGCTCCTCAACATCGGCACCGAGGAGATGAAGGGCACCGATAACATCCGCGATGCCGCCGCCGAGTTGCGCGCCGCCAAGCACCTGCGACTCGACTTCAAGGGCTTTATCGAAGGCAACAAGCTGTCGCGCGGCGAAGTCGATGTCATCGTCTGCGACGGTTTCGCCGGCAATATCGCGCTCAAGACGATCGAAGGCACCGCCCGATTCGTCGCGGACCTGCTCAAGCGTGCTTTCTCAAGCTCGACGCGCTCGAAGATCGGCTTCCTGATCTCGCGCCCCGCCACCGAGCTGCTGCGCACCCATCTCGATCCCAACAATCACAACGGCGCGGTTTTCCTCGGACTCAACGGCATCGTCGTGAAGAGCCATGGCAGCGCGAACGAAGTGGGCGTAGACACCGCCATCGGCTTCGCGGCGAAGATGCTGCGCGACGATCTCAATCGGCGAATCGCCGAGGATCTCGGGAATTTCGAGGCAAAGGCTGCGTGACCATTCGTTCGGTGATTCTGGGAACCGGCTCCTTCCTGCCGGAACGACGCGTTTCCAATGCCGAGCTGGCGGAGCGCGTCGATACCTCCGACGAATGGATCGTCGAGCGAACCGGCATCCGCTTCCGCCACATCGCCGGCGATGACGAGACGACGAGTACGCTGGCGACCGGCGCCGCGCGCCGCGCACTCGAATCCGCCGGGATCGCCGCGACCGACATCGACCTGATCGTGCTGGCCACCGCCACCCCCGACCAGACCTTCCCGGCCAGCGCCACCCGCGTGCAGACCGCGCTGGGCATCAACGATTGCGTCGCGTTCGACGTCGCCGCGGTATGCTCGGGCTTCCTCTATGCCGTGCAGGTCGCCGATTCGATGATCCGCGCCGGCGCGCACCGCCGCGCGCTGGTGATCGGCGCGGAGACCTTCAGCCGGATCCTCGACTGGGAAGACCGCGCGACCTGCGTGCTGTTCGGCGACGGCGCCGGCGCGATCGTGCTCGAAGGCCAGGACAGCGACGACGCGACCGGCCGCGGCATCCTTGCGACTCGGCTCCACGCCGATGGCCGCCACAACGACCTCCTCTATGTCGATGGTGGACCGTCCACCACCGGCACCGTCGGCAAGCTTCGGATGAAGGGCCGCGAAGTGTTCCGCCACGCCGTGGTCAACCTTGCCGCGGTGATGACCGAGTCGCTCGCAGCGGCCGGCCTGCAATCGAGCGACGTGGACTGGGTGGTGCCGCACCAGGCCAATGCCCGCATCCTCGACGCGACCGCGCGCAAGCTCGGGCTCGACGCCGGAAAGGTCGTCGTCACCGTCGACCAGCACGCCAATACGTCGGCCGCATCGGTGCCGCTCGCGCTCGACACCGCCGTGCGCGACGGCCGAATCAAGCAAGGCGACCTCATCGTCCTCGAAGCGATGGGTGGCGGTTTTACCTGGGGTGCAGCGGTCGTACGTTTCTGATATGTGTCGGAACGAGTTGAGCTCGTTACCGCAACGAAATGTTGTGGTTTGCCATGGGAAGACAATCTGATACGCTTCGGTCTGAACACGGATTAATCGGGGACTTGCGCACATGCCGGCTGCGGGCACGCTGACCAGGGCAGATTTGGCCGAATCGCTGCATCGCGAAGTCGGACTGTCGCGCGCCGACGCCTCCCGCATCGTCGAACAGGTCCTCGGCCATATGTGCGAAGCCCTGTCGAAGGGCGAGAACGTCAAGATTTCCGGCTTCGGCAGCTTCATCCTGCGCGACAAGGGCGAGCGGGTGGGCCGCAATCCCAAGACCGGCGTCGAAGTGCCGATCGCGCCTCGCCGGGTGCTAACCTTCAGAGCCAGCCAGATGATGCGCGACCGCATCGTGGCAGGCAGCTGAGAACGCGATGCCCCCCGCGGAGAAGGCGGCTGGCGCCCTCCGCACCATAGGCGAACTCGCGCAGGAAATCGGCCGACCCCAACATATATTAAGATACTGGGAAACGCGCTTCCCGCAGCTGCGGCCGCTGACTCGCGCGGGCAACCGCCGCTATTACCGGCCCGACGACGTCGCGCTGGTCCGCCGTATCCACCATCTCCTGACCGACGAAGGCTATACGATCCGCGGCGTCCAGAAGCTGCTGGCCGAGGAAAAGGCGAACAAATCGACTCCCAAGAGCAGCGCCGAAGCCTTTCGCGGCATCCGCGACGCACTGGTCAAGGCGCTCGAGGAAGACGGCTAGCTTCGCTCTCACACGCGTTCGCCCCGGGGCTTGTCGAAGGACAACTCGCCACAAGCACGTCACTGGCAGAGATGCGTGCTTCGACTAGCGCAGCACGAACGGGGTTCAGGGTGCGTCCGGCCCCAGGCTCGGATCGAGATCGCGGGGCCGCACGAAGCGCGTGAGCGTCGCCTGTCCGGCTCGCACGTCGCCCCAGTCCGCCACGTCGAACGTCATTTCCGCCAGCGTCGCAGTGGGGAATTTGATTTCGACTTCCTCGCGCAGCGCCCCGCCCTCCTCAGGCACCAGCAACAGCACCAGCTCCTCCAGCCCGGGATTGTGCCCGGCGAGCAGCACGCGCTCCGCGCCAGCGGGAAGATCATGCACCACGTCGAGCAGCGTTGCCGTCGAGGCGAGATAGATGCGCTGGTCCCAGGCCGGCGCGAGATCGCAGGCATAGCCCTGGCCGACATGATCTAGCGTCTCGACCACCCGCACCGCGGGCGAGGCGACGACATGATCGAAGGCGAGGCCGAGCGACTTCATGTGGCGCCCGACCATCGCCGCGGCGCGCTGGCCCTTGGGATTGAGCGGACGATCGAAATCGCGTGCGACGGGATCGTCCCAACCCGACTTGGCGTGGCGCAGCAATGTGAGCGTCTTCATCACGTCCCCGTCAGGCGTTCGCGGGCGCCTCATGCCGCAATCGGCTCTCCAGGGAAAGCCGAACCCGCGCGACCGCCTCGTCGAGCGTGACGCGCGCCACCGGCGTCCCCGGCGGAAACGCGTCGAGCAGCCGCGACGGGCTGGCGGCGGAAAGCAAGACGAAGGTGCCGCGATCGTCGGCGCGGCGAATCAGCCGGCCGAACGCCTGCGCCAGCCGCGCGCGGACGATGCGATCGTCATAGGCAGTGCCGCCGCCGGCGAGTCGCCGCGCCGCGTGGAGCACGCTCGGCTTGGGCCAGGGCACGCCCTCCATCACCACCATGCGGAGCGAATGGCCGGGCACATCGACGCCGTCCCTGAGCGCGTCGGTGCCGATCAGCGACGTACGCGGATCGTCGCGGAAGATATCGACGAGCGTCCCGGTGTCGATCGGATCGACATGCTGGGCGAGCAGCGGCAGCCCCTCGCGCGCCAATCGGTCGGCGATGCGGGCATGGACGGCGCGCAGCCGGCGAATCGCCGTGAACAGTCCGAGCGTCCCGCCCTCCGCCGCGACGATCAGCCGGGCATAGGCGTTGGCGAGCGCGGGCAAATCGCCGCGCTTGACGTCGGTGACGATCAGCACCTCGGCCTGGCCCGGATAATCGAACGGGCTGATCGCTTCGAAGCGCTGCGCCGGGCGAAGCAGATGGACCGCGCCCGAGCGCGCCTCGGCAACGTTCCAGTCGCCCCCGGCGCGCAACGTCGCCGAAGTGATCACCGCGCCATGGGCTGGCTCGAGCACGGTCTTGGCGAAGGGCTTCGACGGATCGAGCCAGTGGCGGTGAAGCCCGACATCATATTCGCGCCCCTCGACGCGATCGACGGCGAGCCAGTCGACATATTCGGGGTCCGCCGGCCCGCCGATCCGCGCGATCAGCGCGAGCCACGCGCCAACGGTCTCGGTGCGCCAGCCGAGCGAGGCGATCGCGCCTTCGATCCGCGCGCGCGCCGGACCGTCCATCCAGTCGGGCGCGTCGGCGAGCACCGCTTCGAGCCGGCGCCCGAGCTTGACCAGGGGGCGGACGAGCGAATCGAGCGCTGCCCCGGCAGGCCCCGCCGCCTCGACCAGCGCGCCATCGGGCTCGGCGAGTTCGGTCTCGAGCCCGTAGCCGGCATCGCCCGAGCCATTGGTGTCGCGGGCGTAGACAAGCCCGCGCACCGCAGCGAGCAGCGCCTCGACCGGGCCGAAGGGTTCGCCTTCGTTCAGCCGCTGGAGCCAGCCGTCGCTGGGCAGCGCGCGCGCGGCATCGACGGCCTCGGCGATGGCGAGCCCGCCTTCCTCGTCATAGCTGGCGACATCGGAGAGGCGTGCGGCGAGGCCGCGTCTCCTTCCGCGCGAGCCCGATTCGGGGCCGGTGACCCAGCGGCGGATCTCGATCGCCTCCTGTCCGGTCAGCGCCGCCGAGAACATCGCGTCGGCGGCGTCGAACAGATGATGTCCCTCGTCGAACACATAGCGCGTCGGGCGCGTCGCCGATTCGCGGCCGCGGGCGGCATTGACCATCACCAGCGCGTGGTTGGCGATAACGATATCCGCTTCGGCCGAGGCACGCGCGGCGCGCTCGATGAAACATTTCCGATAATGCGGGCAGCCGGCATAGATGCACTCGCCGCGCCGGTCGGTCAGCGCCGTCGATCCGTTACGGCGGAACAGCGTGGGCAGCCAGCCGGGCAAGTCGCCGCCGATCATGTCGCCGTCCGCCGAATAGGCGGCCCAGCGCGCGACGAGTTGCGCGAGGATCGCAGCGCGGCCCGCGAACCCGCCCTGCAGCGCGTCCTCGAGATTGAGCAGGCACAGGTAATTCTCGCGTCCCTTGCGGGTGACGATCTTCGCCTTGCGCGTCTCTGCGTCGGGAAACAGCCGGTCGCCTTCATTGGCGAGCTGGCGCTGGAGTGCCTTGGTGAAGGTCGAGACCCAGACCGGCCCTTCGGCGCGCTCGGCCCAGAGCGAGGCGGGGGCGAGATAGCCGAGCGTCTTGCCGATTCCGGTGCCGGCCTCGGCAAGGATGAGATTGGGCGAATCGCGCACTTCGCGCGGGGCGAAGGCGCCGGCGGCGGCGGCGGCATAGTCGCGCTGGCCCTGGCGCCGCTCGGCGCCACTGCCGGTGAGGCGGGCGAGCCGCTCGGCAATGTCCGTGTCGGACAGCGTGATCGTCCGCGGGGCGGGGCGGGGCGGCCGCTCTTCCCATTCGGGCAGCTTGGCGAACAGCCAGCGTTCGGCCTGTCCCGGCTGGCCGATCCGCGGGCTCAGCGCCGGCGCCCAGGGCCAGCGCAGCCGGAACAGCGACTGGACCGAATTCCATGCCCCCTCGCGCTCGGCCCAATCGCCCTGCGGAATGGCAAGCAGCGCCTCGGCGGCGCGGCGGAGGAAGCCGGCGACCTCGGCATCGCCTTCCGGCACTGCCAGTCGCACGGCGCGTGCGAGTCCCTTGGGCGTCGGCACCATGAAGCTTGCCGGACGCAGGAAGGCGAACAATTCAAGCAGATCGAGCCCGTTCAATTCGGGATGGCCGAGCCGTTGGCCGATCAGCGGCGCGTTGAGCAGGATCAGCGGGGTGTCGGCCGCCATCCGGATCGCCTCGCCCCGGCTCACGGCGCGCGTCTCGTCGGCGGTGGCGATCCAGATGCCGCCATGGCTCGCGTGCAGCGCGGGGTAGGGGAGCGGCGGCATCATCGGTGCAGGCAACCTGTACGCATTTCGTTCCGCGTGAACAGTCGCTTTTGCAGGGTGTCGCCCCGAATGCGCGCGAGTCGGAGCCGGATCAGCCGCGCGAGTCGCGCAGTGCCTGCCAGAGCGCCTGGACCTGCCGATTGAGCGCGCCCAGCTGCTCGCCGCTCATCCCGGCCCGATCGAGTAGTTCCTCCGCCAGACAGCCGCATTGCTCGCGCATCGCCGCGCCGCGGTCGGTAAGCCGGACCTGGACCTGGCGCTCGTCGTCCGGATTGCGTTCGCGCGTGACGAAGCCCGCCGCCTCCAGCCGCTTGACCAGCGGCGTCACGGTGCTCGATTCGAGCGCAAGCCGATCGGCGATTGCGCCGACGGTGCGGCCGTCCTCCTCCCACAGGGCATGGAGCACCAGATATTGCGGGTAGGTGATCCCGAGCCGATCGAGCATCGGCTTATAGGCGCGGTTGATCGCCATGCTCGTCGCGTAGAGCGAGAAGCAGAGCTGGTCGTCGAGCGGAAGCGCAGCGGGCACGGGACATTCTCCTGGCGGCAAGCCGATATCACGGGAATACATATCGCGATAAATAAACTGCTGGACAAGTCCCGCGCTGGGACCTAGCTACTACTTATCGCGATAATTATTATCGCAGCAGCTAAGGAGATATGAGATGTCCGTTGATGTGAAGTACCGCACCCGCGCCACGTCCACCGGCGGCCGCGACGGCGAAGCCCGCTCCGAGGACGGCAAGTTCGTCGCAAGGCTTTCGACTCCGAAGGAGCTGGGCGGCGCGGGCGGCGACGGCACCAATCCCGAGCAGCTGTTCGCGGCGGGCTATTCGGCATGCTTTATCGGCGCGCTCAAGGTCGCCGGCCAGCAGCTCAAGCTCAAGGTCCCGGCCGAAACGACGGTCACGGCGAATGTCGGCATCGGCCCGCGTGCAGCCGGCGGGTTCGGCATCACTGCCGATCTCGAAGTCAGCCTCCCCGGGCTGGATCGCGCCGATGCCCAGAAGCTGGTCGACGCCGCGCACCAGATCTGCCCCTATTCGAACGCCACGCGGAACAATGTCGATGTCGGGCTGACCATCGCCTGACCTGCGCGACGCGCGGGCAAGGGTGGCACCCGGGCCCGCGCTTCGCTAGACGCGCGTGCATCATGACCGACAAGCAGACACTGCGCGCCGCCGCGCTCGACTCAAAGGCCTGGCCCTATGAAGAGGCGCGCAAACTGCTCAAGCGCTATCCCGACGGCGCGCCGGCCAAGGGGCATGTGCTGTTCGAGACCGGCTATGGCCCGTCGGGGCTGCCGCATATCGGCACGTTCAACGAAGTGCTGCGCACGACCATGGTGCGCCGCGCGTTCGAAGCGCTGAGCGACATTCCGACGCGGCTGATCGCGTTCAGCGACGACATGGACGGCTTGCGAAAGGTCCCGGACAATGTTCCGAACAAGGAGATGCTGGCGCAGCATCTCGGCAAGCCGCTGACACGCATTCCCGATCCTTTCGGCACGCACGAAAGCTTCGCAGCACACAACAACGCACTGCTCCGCGAATTCCTCGACCGCTTCGGGTTCGACTACGAGTTCGTCTCGTCGACCGATTATTATGCCGACGGGACGTTCGACGACGCGCTCAAGAATGTGCTGCGCCAGTATCAGGGCATCATGGACGTGATGCTGCCGACGCTGCGCAAGGAGCGTCAGCTGACCTATTCGCCGGTGCTGCCGGTAAGCCCCAAGTCGGGCGTGGTCCTCCAGGTGCCGATCGAAGTGCTCGATGCCGAGACCGGCATGATTGCGTTCGAGGATGAGGGCGAACGCATCGAGCAGTCGATCCTCGGCGGCAAAGCCAAGCTCCAGTGGAAGGTCGACTGGGCGATGCGTTGGGTCGCATTGGGTGTCGATTACGAGATGGCGGGTAAGGACCTGATCGATTCGGTGGTCCAGTCGTCCAAGATCGCGCGCGTGCTCGGCGGCAAGCCGCCCGAGGGGTTCAACTACGAGATGTTCCTCGACGAGAAGGGCGAGAAGATCTCCAAGTCCAAGGGCAACGGGCTCAGCCTCGACCAGTGGCTGACCTATGGGCCCGACGAGAGCCTGGCCTTCTACATCTATCGCGAGCCCAAAAAGGCCAAGGCGCTGCACCTCGGGCTGATCCCGCGCGCAGTGGACGATTATTGGCAGTTCCGCGGCAATTATGCCGAGCAGCCGATCGCCCAGCAGCTCGGCAATCCGGTGCACCATATCCATAACGGCCCGCCGCCTGCCGAGACGCTGCCGGTGACCTTCGGGTTGTTGCTCAACCTGGTCGGGGTGATGGGCGAAGCGAGCAAGGAGCAGGTCTGGGGCTACCTGGCCAATTACGTGCCCGATGCCAGCCCGGAGACCTATCCCGCGCTCGACAATCTGATTGGCTATGCGCTCGCCTATGCCCGCGACTTCGTGACGCCGACGCTCAGGAAGCGCGCGCCCGAGGGCGTGGAAGTCGCGGCGCTGCAGCGGCTCGACGCCGAGCTGGCGGGGCTCCCCGCCGATGCCTCGGCCGAGGACATCCAGAACATCGTCTACGAGATCGGCAAGAGCGGCGGGTTCGAGAACCTGCGCGACTGGTTCAAGGCGCTCTACGAGACTTTGCTCGGATCCGAGCAGGGGCCGCGAATGGGCAGCTTCATCGCACTCTACGGGATCGAGAACTCTCGCAAACTGATCGCCGAGGCGCTGGCCAGGGTCGGTTAACCGCCGCTCGCGCTGAGCCTGTCGAGGCGCCCTACAGGAGGAAAACCGTGCTTCGCCAAGCTCAGCACGAACGAGGCGGAGGCATTCGCGCTTTCCTCCACAGCGAGGCGGCCGGCGGAATCGTGCTGATGGCCGCGGCGGCGTGCGCGATGCTGGTCGCCAACCTGCCGGGGCTGTCGGCGCAATATTTTCACCTGCTCCACCTCGAGACCGGCCCGGTGATCAGCCCGCGCTACGGGCCGATGACGGTGCATCTGTGGATCAACGATGCAGCGATGGCGCTGTTCTTCCTGCTCGTCGGGCTCGAGATCAAGCGCGAGTTCGTCGACGGGCGGCTGGCGAGCTGGAAGCGGCGGCGGCTGCCGGTGCTGGCGGCAGCGGCGGGGATGGCGGTGCCGGGGGCGGTCTTCCTGTTCGTCACGCGCGGCCATGGCGCGCTGGGCAATGGCTGGGCGATTCCGGCCGCTACCGACATCGCCTTCGCGATCGGGGTGCTGGCGATCCTGGGCAAGCGCGCGCCTGCCTCACTCAAGCTGTTCCTGACCACCGTGGCGATCGTCGACGATCTCGGTGCGGTGGCGATCATCGCCTTGTTCTACACCGCCGAGCTCGATCTCGTGGCGCTGGCCGCGGGCGGCGGCGTGCTGCTGGCGATGGCGGCGCTCAACCGCAGCGGCAGCAAGCGGCTCGCTTTCTTCCTGCCGCTCGCCTGCCTGCTCTGGTATTTCGTGTTCCGATCGGGGGTGCATGCGACGATCGCCGGCGTCGCCGCGGCGCTGACCATTCCGATCACGCGCTCGCCCGCCGCGCCCGACGATGCCGAATCGCCGCTCCACCGGCTCGAGCACGGGCTCCATCCCTGGTCGGCTTTCCTGATCGTGCCGCTGTTCGGCTTCGCCAATGCCGGCGTGTCGCTTGCCGGGATGAGTCCGGCGATCCTGCTGGCGCCACTGCCGCTGGGGATCGCGCTGGGGCTGTTCCTCGGCAAGCAGATCGGAATCTTCGGCAGCATCTGGATCGCGCACCGAACCGGCTTTGCGCCGCGGCCGGGCTGGGCGAGCTGGCCGCAAGTCTATGGCGTGTCGCTGCTCGCCGGGATCGGCTTCACGATGAGCCTGTTCATCGGCGGGCTCGCTTTTCCCGGCAACGCATTGCTCGCCGACGAAGTGAAGATCGGCGTGCTCGCGGGATCGTTGCTCTCGGCAGTCGCGGGCTATCTGGTGCTGCGACTCGCGCCGCGGCGGCGGGTGCTGGCGGTCAGGCTGCTCGCAAGGCGGCGGGCCTGAGCGCGCGGCGCTCGACCAGCATCGCGACGCACCAGATCGCAAAGCCGCCCAGCGCCAGGCCGGCGCCGACATAGCCGGTCGAGGTCCAGCCCCAGCCCGCCGCGATCGCCATCCCGCCGAGCCAGGGACCGAGCGCATTGGCAGTGTTGAACGCCGAATGGTTGAGCGAGGCGGCGAGCCCCTGTGCCTCTCCGGCGACGTCCATCAGCCGGGTCTGGAGGATCGCGCCGAGCGCGCCGGAGAAGCCGATCGCGAACACCGAGAGGCACAAGGTCCAGAACTGCCCGGCGGCCAGCGGATAGACGGCAAGCGCCGCTGCGCTGAACAGCAGCAGCACCGCCGCGGACGGCATCAGCGCGCGATCGGCGAATTTGGGGACGATGATATTGCCCGCAGTCATCCCCGCGCCGAACACCGCGAGCGCGACCGGGATCGACGATGCCGAGACGCGAGTCACTTCGAGCAGAGTCGAGGCGACATAGGTGTAGACGCAGAACAAGCCTCCAAAGCCGATCGCGCTGATCCCGAGCGTCAGCCAGACCTGGCCGTTGGCGAGCGCGCCGAGTTCGCGCAGCGGGCTAGCGTCGTGCGCCGGCCTGTCCCGCGGGGCGAGCCACCAGACCAGCGACACGGTGAGCAAGGCGAGCACCGCGACGACGGCGAAGCCCCAGCGCCAGCCGATCGCCTGCCCCATCCAATTGGCGAGCGGCACGCCGATCACCGTGGCGATGGTCAGTCCGAGCAGCACGCGGCCGACCGCCTGCGAGCGCTTGTTGTCGGGCACCAGCGAGGCAGCGACGAGCGCGGCGATGCCGAAATAGGCGCCGTGCGGCAGCCCGCTGAGGAAGCGGAACACCAGCATCCAGCCATAGGTCGGCGCGAGCGCGCTCAGCCCGTTGAACAGCGCGAAGCTGGCCATCAGCAGGATCAGCATCGTCCGCCGCGCCATCCTGGCGCCCAACACCGCGAGCAACGGCGCGCCGACGACTACGCCGAGCGCATAGACGCTGATGACATGCCCCGCAGTCGGCTCATCGACACCGAGCCCGCGCGCCATGTCGGGGATCAGGCTCATCGTCGCGAATTCGGTGGTGCCGATCGCGAACCCGCCCATCGCCAGCGCGAAATGGACGAGTGCGACGGGTGTTACGCGAGGAGCTGGGGCATGCATCGCCCTCAAGTGGCCATGCTGCAGTGCAGCGTCAACCGGTGCGGGCTGCACATACGAATGCAGTGCGTGCAATCCCAGGGTACAGCGCCTCAGCTGGTGAAGCGCAGCCCGCTGAACAGCACGTCGCCTGTCGAGCATGCGACGCGCGCAGTCGATGGCGCGATCGGAACGGCAGCCTCGGCCTTCTTCTTGCCCAGCACCGCGCTTGCCTTGCCGTCGGCGATCGTCAGCTGAAACGGCACCGTCGTATCGAGTCCGAGGTCACCGAGCGAAAGAAACTCGTCCTTGCCGTTGCGGATGATGCGCAGCCGGGCTGCGAGCAGGTTCCGCCGGAACCGTGCAGCGCCGATAATCTCCAACCGCGCCTGCCAGCTCCCGTCTTTGGCGTGGAAAACGGCGGCACCAAGCGTCAGATATTTGGGATGCATCGACATTCTGGAGATCGAGACGCTGCCCGCGACACTGGCATTAGGCGCCGCCTCGCCGACAAGCTGATTCTTGTGATGCCCGGCCCCTGCCCGGCAGTCGAACACCCCCGTCTGGGCGGGAGATTCGGTCTGCGCCCGGCTGGGTCCACCCGTCATCATCACCAGCCCGCAGGCGGCCAGCAAGTTCCTGTGCATCCTTTTCCCCTCTGGCGCCGGAGCATAGCGCAAATCAGGTGCCGAGCCAGGACTGCATCGAACGCAGACAGAAATGGGGCGGCCGCACTGGCAGGTGCGCCGCCCCTTTTCTTCGCAAAATCAAGTCAGGCTCAGAGCTTCTCGGTGAGCTCCGGAACGATCTTGAACAGGTCGCCGACCAGGCCGATGTCCGCGACCTGGAAGATCGGGGCGTCCTCGTCCTTGTTGATCGCGATGATCGTCTTCGAATCCTTCATGCCGGCAAGGTGCTGGATCGCGCCCGAGATGCCGACCGCGACATAGACTTCGGGGGCGACGATCTTGCCGGTCTGGCCGACCTGATAGTCGTTGGGCGCATAGCCGGCGTCCACGGCGGCGCGGCTCGCACCCACCGCGGCGCCGAGCTTGTCGGCGAGCGGATCGATCAGCGCGTGGAACTGCTCCGACGAGCCGAGCGCGCGACCGCCCGAGACGATCACCTTGGCGGCGGTCAGCTCGGGTCGCGTCGATTCGGCGATCTCGGCGCCGGCGAAGGTCGAGAGGCCCTTGTCGCCCGCACCGCTCACTGCCTCGACCGTGCCCGAACCGCCGCTGGTCGCCGCCTTTTCGAAGGCCGTGCCGCGCACGGTGATCACCAGCTTCTTGTCGCTGGTCTGGACGGTGGCGATCGCGTTGCCGGCATAGATCGGGCGGGTGAAGGTATCGGCACCCTCGACCGACAGGATGTCCGAGATCTGCATCACGTCGAGCAGCGCGGCGACGCGCGGCGCGATGTTCTTGCCGGTGGTCGTCGCCGGGAAGACGACGGCGTCATGCGTCTCCATCAGCGAGACGATCAGCGGCGCGACATTCTCGGCGAGCGCATGTTCGTATGCCGCGTCGTCGGCGAGGTGAACCTTGCCCACGCCGGCGATCCTGGCGGCTTCGTCGGCCACCGCGGCGGCCCCCGAACCGGCGACGAGGAGATGGACTTCACCAAGCTGCGAGGCAGCGGTGACGGCGGCGAGCGTCGCGTCCTTGACGCTCTTGTTGTCGTGTTCGACCCAGACCAACGTCTTCACTTGGCGACTCCCAGACCCTTGAGCTTCTCGACCAGCTCGTCGACCGAGCCCACCTTGATGCCGGCCTGGCGCTTGCCGGGCTCGACGACCTTGAGCGTCTTGAGGCGCGGCGAAACATCGACGCCATAGTCGGCGATCGTCTTCTTCGCGACCGGCTTGGTCTTGGCCTTCATGATGTTGGGCAGCGTGGCGTAGCGCGGCTCGTTGAGGCGCAGATCGGTGGTGACGATCGCGGGAAGCTTGAGATCGACGGTCTCGAGACCGCCATCGACTTCGCGGGTGACCTTGACGCCGTTGCCGCCGAGCTCGACCTTCGAAGCGAAGGTGCCCTGGCTCCAGCCGAGCAGCGCGGCGAGCATCTGGCCGGTCTGGTTCGAATCGTCATCGATCGCCTGCTTGCCGAGGATGACCAGCCCGGGCTGCTCCTCTTCGGCAACCTTGGCGAGCAGCTTGGCGACGGCCAGCGGCTCGACTTCGTCTTCGGTGGCGATCAGGATGGCGCGGTCGGCGCCCATCGCGCGCGCAGTGAGCAGCACGTCGGTCTCGGCCTTGGGCACGCCGATCGTGACGACCACGACTTCGGTGGCGGCGCCCTTTTCCTTCAGGCGCACGGCTTCCTCGATCGCGATCTCGTCGAACGGGTTCATGCTCATCTTGACGTTGGCCAGATCGACCCCCGTCCCGTCCGCCTTCACGCGGGGCTTCACGTTGTAGTCAAGCACCCGCTTGACCGGCACCAACACCTTCATCTGCTTCTCTCCCTTGGCTCCTGTTTCCGGGGAGGAAAGGGCCTGGTTAAAGATCTCACTGACTTACGTTTACGCGAACGTCAACCTGCGCGCGAACGGGCGAATTCCTCGATCAACGGCTGGAACGATTCGGAAGGCGGATAGGCTGCGAAGCTGTGCGTGGCGCCCGTCCTGGCCCAGGGCAGCGCTTCGGCGGTGAACGTCTCGAAGAACGGCGGATCGGCCGGCGGCACGTCGAGCAGGGTAGTACGCACGTTGACGAACGCATCGAACCCTTCGGGTCGGGTGAACATCCAGCTCATGCAATGGCCGCAGAAATAATGCCGCGTGGCGCCGTGGAGACCGCCGATCACCGGTTCGCCGGCGACCACGTCGAATGCCTCGGCAGGCCAGGCGCCGCTCACCGAATAGGCGCTTGCGCTCATGCGCTGGCAGCCGCGGCAATGGCAGGCGCTGGTGAAGCTCGGCGCGCCGGACAGGCGGAAGCGGACGCGCGCGCAGCGACATCCCCCTTCCACCGTGCCAGGCGCGTCGGTCATGCCGCCTTCTGGACCTCCGCGACGATCTTCTTCGCCGCGTCGCCCAGGTCGTTCGCCGGAACGATGGCGAGGCCCGAATTGGCGAGGATCGCCTTGCCCTCGGCGACATTGGTGCCTTCGAGGCGGACGACCAGCGGAACCTGGAGATTCACTTCCTTCGCCGCGGCGACGATGCCCTCGGCGATGATGTCGCAGCGCATGATCCCGCCGAAGATGTTGACGAGAATGCCCTTCACCGCGGGATCGCTCAGGATGATCTTGAACGCCGCAGTCACCTTCTCCTTGTTGGCGCCGCCGCCGACGTCGAGGAAGTTGGCCGGGAACATGCCGTTGAGCTTGATGATGTCCATAGTCGCCATGGCGAGGCCGGCGCCATTGACCATGCAGCCGATGTCGCCGTCGAGCTTGATATAGGCCAGGTCGTACTTCGACGCCTCGAGCTCCATCGGATCCTCTTCGGTCTCGTCGCGCAGCTCGGCGAGATCCTTGTGGCGGAACATCGCGTTGCCGTCGAAGGCGACCTTGGCGTCGAGCACCATCAGCTTGCCGTCGTCGGTGACGGCGAGTGGGTTGATCTCGATCTGCTCGGCATCGGTGCCGAGGAACGCGTCGTACAGCTTCGAGGCGGTGTTGGCGGCCTGCTTGGCGAGGTCGCCGGTCAGCCCGAGCGCCGCGGCGACGGCGCGGCCGTGATGCGCCATGAACCCGGTCGCCGGATCGATATCGATGCTGTGGATCTTCTCGGGCGTGTCGTGCGCGACGGTCTCGATGTCCATGCCGCCCTCCGTCGAGGCGACCATCGAGATGCGGCCGGTGGCGCGATTGACCAGCAGCGCGAGGTAGAATTCCTTGGCGATGTCGACGCCGTCGGTGACGTAGAGGCGGTTGACCTGCTTGCCATGCTCGCCGGTCTGGATCGTCACCAGCGTGTTGCCGAGCATGTCGGTCGCCGCGGCGCGGACCTCGTCCTCGGTCTTGGCGAGGCGGACGCCGCCCTTGGCGTCGGGCCCGAGTTCCTTGAACTTGCCCTTGCCGCGGCCGCCGGCATGGATCTGCGCCTTCACGACGTAGAGTGGCCCGGGGAGCTTCTTCGAAGCCTCGACGGCTTCCTCGACGCTGAGTGCGGCAAAGCCGGCCGGGACGGGCACGCCGAACTTGGCGAGCAATTCCTTGGCCTGATATTCGTGGATATTCATGGGCGCGCCCTCATCTGGCTGGCGGGATCGAGTTTGCGGACGCCTTAAGCACGCCACGCCCGCGAGTCCAAATCTTTTCCACGCAATTGAGATCGCGTCGCAATCTCAATATGTTTTCGTGTATGCGGTACGTATCGACTTGGCACTAGTCACCCGGCCCTTGCCAGGGGCCGCTACCTTCAACGGATCGATGACCCTCGCGATCCCGTCGCAAGGCGGAAGCACTGAAATCATCTAGCCGGCAAAGCCCGTCGCGCAGAGCGCAGCCGAGCTCGACGTGACGCCAAGGATCTGCGCGTCGCCCAGCGCACGGACGCGGTGGAGGAACTGATCGACCGACTCCGCGCCCCCGGCATAGGGCAGGTCGGCAATCCGCATCAGCTGCTTGAGCGACAGCCGGTCGACCATCCGCTGCGCCATGCAGGCGGAAAGCGGCTTGGGCAGGCCCGAGCGGATCAGTCCCGCGCGCAGTCGCGCTTCGGGGACGGCGCACCCGGCGAGCAGCAGCGCGGCGAGGGGAGCAAGATACATGGTGTTGCGCATCGTGCCCCGCTATCGGCCGCGAATGATCCTAGCAACCGCGCTCGCCCTGCTCTCCGCTCCGGCCGATCCCGCCCATGCTGCGCTCGATCGACTCGCCGGCTGCTGGGATGCGCCGGGCGACGTGATGGGCAAGCCCGTCGCGACTCGGGTGCGCGGTGCCTGGCGCCTCGGCGGCCGCTATCTCCTGCTCGAGATGCACGGCCTGGACCCCGCCGATCCCTATGATGCCGCGATCGTCCTCGGCGACCATGACAAGATCAAGCTGAGCAGCTGGTGGATGGACAGCTTCGGCCCCGGACAGAGCAGCGCGGGCACGGGCGACGTGCAGGACGGCGCGATCCTGGTCGATTATCGCTACCCCGATACGGTCTATGCCAACCGCTTCGCTCCGGACGGGAAGGGCTGGCGCTGGACGATCGTCGAGCGCAAGTCCGACGGCAGCGAAAAGCCCTTCGCGTCGTATCGCCTGACTCCCGCCGCATGCGGCGGCACCAACTTCGCCTTCTAACCGGCTGACGCAGGCGCTCGCGCATCCTATGTTAGCTGGATGAACCCCTGGCTCGGCATCCTGTTGTTCGTCGCTACCGTCGCCGGGATGGAGGCGTTCGCCTATGCCGCGCATCGCTGGGTGATGCATGGCCCCGGCTGGTTCCTGCATGAAAGCCATCATCGGCCGCGCACCGGCGCATTCGAACTCAACGATCTCTATGCGGTGATCTTCGCGGTGCCTTCGTTCGTGCTGCTGCTCGGCGGCGTGCAGCTCGGCTGGTGGCCGGGCTTTGCCTGGATCGGCGCGGGAATCGCCGCCTATGGCGCGATCTATTTCGGCTTTCATGACGTCATCGTCCACAAGCGCCTCCCGCACCGCTACGTCGCCCGCTCGCGCTACATGAAGCGCATCGTCCAGGCGCATCGGCTGCACCACGCAGTGGAGAGCAAGCACGGCACGGTCAGCTTTGGCTTTCTCTGGGCGCCGGCGGCCGAGATGCTCAAGCGCCAGCTCAAGGCGCGCGGCGGATCGATCCGGGGCAGCATCGACTCGGATTGACGCGCGCGCGGGCCGGGCACACATCTAAGTCCATGGAACAGCTCAACCTGTCCGAGTCCGAATGGCGTAAGCGCCTCTCTCCCGAACAATTCCATGTCTTGCGCGAAGCCGGCACCGAACGCCCCTTTTCGGGGCGGTACAACGACAACAAGGCCGACGGCCTCTATCGCTGCGCCGCGTGCCAGCTCGAATTGTTCGACAGCGTCGACAAATATGATTCTGGCTCGGGCTGGCCGAGCTTCACCCAGCCGGTGGCGGCCGGGAATGTCGTCGAGCATGCCGATATCACCCATGGCATGCGGCGAGTCGAAGTGCGCTGCGCACGGTGCGACGGGCATCTCGGCCATGTCTTCCCCGATGGCCCGCCGCCGACGGGCCTGCGCTATTGCATGAACTCGGTCAGCCTCGAATTCCGTTCACGCAGCGGCAACGCAAATGGCGCTAGCGCCGCACCGTCCGGCGCCTGATTCTTGTGAGCCGCCGCTTTAGGGCTTAACCACCGCTCCGATGGCTTCCAAGAAACCGAAAACCTCCCCCCGCAAATCCTGGTGGCGCTCCGGCTCCGCCTGGAAGAAGATCGGATTGTGGACGCTGATCAGCGGCGCCGCCGTCGGCCTGCTCGCCGTGATCGCGCTGGCGATCGCCGTCTATTCGACGCGTACGTCGCTCCCCAGCTATGACGAGCTCAAATCGTCGCCCAACGGGCAGATGGTCCGCGTCCATGCCGCTGACGGCACCGTGCTGGTGTCGCTCGGGCCGAGCTATGGCGAGTGGATCAAATACGACCAGATTCCGCAGGTGATGAAGGACGCGATCATCGCAGTCGAGGATCGCCGCTTCGAAAGCCATTGGGGCGTCGATCCCTGGGGTCTGGCGCGCGCGGTGCGCACCGGCATCGCCAATCGCGGCACCGGCCGCCGCCTGCAGGGCGCATCGACGATCACCCAGCAGGTGGCGCGAACGATCTTCCTGTCGAACAAATATGATTTCGGGCGGAAGATGCGCGAAGCGGTGCTCGCGCTGGCGATCGAGCGCAAATTCTCGAAGGAGCAGATCCTCGAGCTCTATCTCAACAAGGTCTATTTCGGCGGCGGCGCCTATGGCATCGACGCGGCCTCGAGGAAATTCTTCGGCCATCCGGCGAGCAATCTGAGCCTTGCGGAATCGGCAGTCATCGCCGGGCTGGTCAAGGCGCCGTCGCATTACTCGCCCACCGCCGATGCCGAGGCCGCCGTCAGCCGCGCCAGCGTCGTGCTCGACGTGATGGCCGAAACCGGCAAGATCAGCCGCGCCACTGCCGCGGCGACCGATCCGCGCACGGTCAAGCTCGCCCCCGAACCGCGCCAGAACAGCGTGCGCTACTTCACCGACTGGGCATTGCCGCAGCTTGAGACGCTGATCGACGAGACCGAGGCGCCGCTGGAAGTGTGGACCACGCTCGACCTGGGCATGCAGCGCGCCGCGGATGAGGCGATCCGCAAGAATGCGCCGGGCAATGCCCAGGGTGCGCTGGTCAGCCTCGACCGCGACGGCGCAGTGCGCGCGATGGTTGGCGGCAAGGATTATGTCGCGTCGATCTACAACCGCGCCACCCAGGCGACGCGCCAGCCGGGATCGGCGTTCAAGCTGTTCGTCTACCTCGCCGCGCTCGAGGCCGGGCATAAGGTCGATGACATGGTCGTCGACGAGCCGGTAACGATCAACGGCTGGACTCCGCGCAACAATTCGGGGCGCAATTCGGGCCAGATCACCATCCGCACCGCCTTCACCTATTCGATCAACACGATCGCGGCGAAGCTCGGCCAGGAAGCGGGCTTCGGCACTGTCGCGAACATGGCGCGCCGCTTCGGCATCACCACGCCGATCAACACCCAGCCGGCGATGGTGCTCGGTACGTCGAACGTGCGGCTGATCGACATGACCCGCGCCTTCGCCTCGGTGGGGCAGAAGGGCGTCGCAGTCACGCCGTATGGCATCACCCGGGTGACTGCGAACGGCAACGTCATCTACCAGCACGAAGTCGATAGCAGCCACGTCCTGGTCGCGCCCTATGTCGCCGCGCAGATGACCGACCTGCTGCAGACCGCCGTCGCCACCGGTACCGGTCGCGCCGCGCAGATCGGCCGTCCCGTGGCCGGCAAGACCGGCACGACCAGCTCGAACAAGGATGGCTGGTTCGTCGGTTTCTCCAGCGGGCTGACCACCGGCGTATGGATGGGCCGCGACGACGCCAAGGTCGTTCCCGGGCTGCAGGGCGGCACCGCCCCGGCCAAGGCCTTCGCCGCGTTCATGGGCAAGGCGGTCGCCAACCGGCCGGTCGAACAGTTCGAGACGCAGGTCACCTTGCCCGAATGGCAGCTCGAGCCCGAGGACAACGCCTATTACACCGCGCCCGACAACGGCATGTTCGTCGATGCCGACGGCAATCCGCTGCCCGAGAGCCAGCAGCCGCGCAGCGACGGGACCGAAGACCAGGTGCCCGCCGAAGAGAAGCTCGACCAGGACTGGATCGACCGGATGACCGGCAATCGCCCGCCGCCGCAGCAGCCCGAGACCGGCCGGGCGCCAACCCCGCGCGACGTTCCCCGGCTACCGCCGCAACAGCCTCGCCAGACGGCACCGCAAGAGCGCGCACCACGCGACAATAACGAAGGCTTCTAACCCGGAAAACTCCTTCCTCGCGAAGCGGGGGAGGGGGGGGCCGAAGGCGCCGGAGGGGCCCTTGCCACAAACGACACTGCTCGCGGCCAGGCCGGCTCTCTCCACCAGCTCGCTGGTCCCCCTCGCGAGTAAGGAATTCAGAGAGGCTAAGCCGCCGCGTCCCCGCGACCGACCCAGTGCAGCGCCGAGCCATTGCGCCGCAGCCAGTGTCGGGCCGGCGTCGGATCGGCTTCGTAGAGCGTCTCGACCAGCCGGTGGAACGCCGGCGAATGATTCATGTGGATCCGATGCGCGACTTCGTGCGCGACGGTGGCGCGGCGGACATAGTCGGGCGCCAGGATCAGCCGCCAGCTATAGCGGATCGCGCCCGACGAGGCGCAGCTGCCCCAGCGCCCGCGCGGGTCGCCGATAGAGACGCGGCTGACGCTCACCCCGGCACGTTCGGCATATTCGGCAGTCTCGGCGCTGAGCACGCGCAGCGCCTCGCCGCGCAGCCAGCGTTCGACGCGGCGCTCCAGCCCTTCTCGCGGCCCGCCACAGATCAGCCTGTCCTGGTCGAGCTTGGGCGTCCGCGGCTTGGTGGGCACCGACTCGATTTCGATCTCGCGCCCGGCAAAGGGGAAGCGCGCGCCGGGTATCAGCGGCAGCGTCTCGGGAAGCCGCGCCTGCTGCGTGGCGATCCAGGCATGTTGCTCCTCGGCCCAGGCCAGCCCCTTCTTGAGCGAGGCGCGTGGCGGAAGCGTCAGCCGGACGCGGCCGTCGCGCGGATCGACGGCGAGTCGCATGCATCGCGCCCGCGCGTGGCGGACGACTTCGATCCCCCCGCTCAAAGCTCCCGGTCCACGAGGTGGTGCTCGAAATCGCCGGCATCATCCTCGGAGATTGTCCAGCCGCGCGTCGATTGGCCGGCGGCATGCACCGATTCCGGATCGCCGCTCACCAGATAATGCCAGTCGGGGAGCTGCTTGTCCTCGGCGCGCAGCCGATAGGCGCAGGTCGAGGGCAGCCATTCGATTCCCACGACATTGCTGGCGTTCAGCCGCACGCATTCGCTGACATAGGCGTGGCGGTGGCGATAGTCGCTGCATCGGCCCATGCGGCGATCGAGCAGCCTGCAGGCGACGTTGGTCGCGTGCAACTCGCCGGTCTCCTCGTCCTCGAGCTTGTGCACGCAGCATTTGCCGCAGCCGTCGCACAGCGCTTCCCATTGCGCGCGATCCAGCTTGGCGAGCGGGGTATCTTCCCAGAAGCGGCCGCTGCTCATTGCACCCAATGCTTCACTTGTTCCGCGATCGCCGGCCCGTCCTTGTCGATCGGCAGCGACGCGATCGGCTCGCCGTTCGGCCCCATCAGGAACGCGACGGCAAGATGATCGACCATATAGCCACCGCCGGGCCCGGGCGGCTGCTTCTTGAAATAGACCGCATAGCTCTTTGCGACGGCGGCGATCGCCGCCGGGCTGCCGGTGAGGCCCACTACGCGCGGGTGGAAGTTGGCGACGAATTGCTTGATCGCCGCCGGGGTATCGCGCTCGGGATCGACGGTGATGAAGATCGGCACGACCTTGGCGGCCGCGCGCGGCGCTTCCTTGTCGAGCTGCTTCATCGCCTGGCCGATCTTGGCCATGTCGGTCGGGCAGACATCGGGGCAATAGGTGTAGCCGAAATAGACGATGCGGTATTTGCCGGCGAAATCGGTGTCGCGCACCGTCTGGCCGTCCTGGTTGGTGAGCGTGAACGGCCCGCCGATGCGGGCGCCGGCGAGCGGCGGCTCGCTGCGGGTGCCGCCACCGCACGCGGCGAGCGGGAGGGCGAGGGTCAGCGCGAGCGCGGGGAACAACCTGTACATGGCGCGCTCAGCCATGATCTGTTAGGCGATCGCTTGCAAGAACGGGGTTCAGCAAGAAGGTTTGACCGCATCATGGGTTTTCGTGTGTTCCGCGTAGCCGCTGCCGCCGCATTGGCGCTCACGGCCTTCCCCGCTGCCGCGCAGCAATTTTCGGACGGCTATGAATTCCTCAAGGCAGTGCGCGATACCGACGGCACCAAGGTCAACAAATTCCTGCTCGATCGCTCGCTTCGAATCGTCAACACCAAAGACAAGGGCACCGGCGAGGGCGCGCTGCATATCGTCGCCAGGCGCTCCGACGCGCTGTACCTGCGCGCGCTGCTCCAGGCCGACGACGTCAATCCCAATCTGCAGGACAATCGCGGCAACACCGCGCTGCTCCTGGCGATCGACCAGAACTGGATCGAGGGCGTCGGGATCCTGGTCAAGTACCGCGCCAATGTGAACCTCGCCAACAATGCCGGGGTCACGCCGCTGATCCGCGCGGTGCAGATGCACAATGCCGAACTGGTCCGCCAGTTGCTCGACGCCAAGGCCGACCCCGACCGCGCCGATTTCGGCAGCGGCAAGTCCGCGCGCGACTATGCCCGCGAAGGCACCCGCTGGCCCAACATCGCCAAGCTGCTCGCCGAAGCGCCCAAGGCCGGCGCGAAGTCGGGCGGCGTCGGCCCTTCGAACTAGGCGATCAGAAGACCTGCTCGGCGTCGGGATCGAGCAGGTGCGTCACCCGGCGCGCAGCCCGGCGCGCGAATGCCAAAGTGCACTTCCTGCGCGTCGCGCTCGCGAGCGGCACCGTCGCCGCCTCGCGCACCACCGCGGCATCATAGCGGTCGGCGACGATCAGCCCGGCGCGCGCAGGCAGGAACCCCTCCTGCTCGAACGGCCGCAAGTCGAACCCCGCGGGCACCGCCCAGAAGAAGCGGTCGCAATGCGCGAGATAGTCGCTCCATTTGGCGTCGCCGAGCAGATCGGCGCGCGACACCTTGATCTCGACGATGACGATATTGCCGCGCGCGTCGAGCGCCATCAGGTCGGCCCGCCGGCCGCCGTCGAGCGGCACTTCGGCGATCGTCGCGATGTCGTGGCGCAAGAACATCCGCGTCACGCCGCGGGCGACGTCGCTCGCCACGAGCGGTGCGTCGGATAGCAAAACAGCCGGGGAGGTCATCCCCGGCTGTTTAGAACATTTCACGAACGCCGAAAAGCCCGATCGGGCGATCAGCGATAGAAAACGTGATTGCCGACCGTGGCGACGCGCGGGCGGTTCCAGCTCGGCTTCACATAGCGGGCGTGGAAATAGAGCGCGTCGTCGGCGGGGCTGTCCCACAAATCCTTCTGCGCGACCTTGGCCACGGCGAGCGCCTTGCGCCACTGGGCATTGGCCGGCGGGGTCGGCAGCTTGCCGCCGCGGACGAACGAGAACTGGCCGCGCTGGGTGATTACCGAGCAGATCGACTTGGGAAAGCGGCCCGATTCGGTACGGTTGATGATCACGTCGGCAACCGCGAGCTGGCCGGCGAGCGGCTCGCTCTTCGCTTCGTAATAGACGCCGACCGCAAGGCAATTGAGCTCGGCACTGGCATCGCCGCCACCCTCGTGCGCGGCAACCGCGGCGGAGAGCGTGGCAAAATCCTGATCTTCCTGGAGCGCTGCCTGGGGCAGCGGCTGTACGATCTCGCCGTCCTGCTTCAGGACCGGCTGCGCCACGATCGTCGGCGCGGGAACAACATGATGTTCCTGAGTGTTGACTGCCTGAACCTGGGCCGCTTGGCTCGCCAGGTCGGCGTCGAGCGTGGCTGCATTCGCTAGTGCGCCAGCGCAGAAAGTCACAGCCGCGAAAGTCGCGGCGCGTGGCATGAACTTCATCAAACTTCGATACTGTGCGGTGGTGCGCGGCCAGCCCCGAATACATGTGGGACTGCCGGGCGTGCCCCCGACTGCGTAACCGCCCGATCTCACACCTCGGCCGGCACAACGCTATTGAACGATTGCCGCCCTTGCCCTTCGCGCGTGCACAAAGTCAATAAAGGTCGAACGTTTCAGCGGCGAAGCGTTCGGCTTCCGCGATATCCAGTTCGACCACCCACAGATCCGAGTCGAACCCGCGGCGACGCTGCCAATAGGCGCTGACGGCCGCCGCATCCCCAATATCTTGAGGTCCCGACGCGATCAGCGCCGGTACGCCCTGCGGCCCGAGCCCGCGTTCGAAGAAGCGCGGATTCGTGCCCTTTTGATACGTCAGGACCAGGATTGCGCCGGCGGTAGCGTCGCCTTTCGCAAGCACCATCGCCGATCCGCCGGCCTGGTTCACGCGCCGCACCAGCGCGCTCACCAGCACCGCGCTCGTCAGCCGCGCCGTCATTCCGGCCGATAGCCGGGCAGCGAGGCGAGCGGGATCCGCGAACGCATGAACGTACCTGTGCCGCGCGCCGCTTCCTCGCCGCTGGCGTCTATCAGCCGCGCCTCGGCCACGAACACCCGGCGCTGGCCGCTGACCCAGCGGCCCTCGGCGATCACCGGGCCTTCGCCCAGCGGCTTGGTGAACAGCAGGTTGAATGCCGTGGTCAGCAGGAAACGATCGGTGACCAGGCTGTTCGCGGCATAGAAGGCGGCATCGTCGAGCATCTTGAAATAGCTCGTCCCATGCACCGCGCCGGCGGCGTGGAAGAACCGCGAGTCGATGTCGAAGCGGATGCGCGCGACACCGCCCTCGGCGATCTCGAGCACCGATTCGAACAGCCGGTTGATCGGCGCGGCGGCGTAGAGCGACTCCAGCGCGCGGAAATGTGCCTCGGCGCCGCGAGGCTCGGGGCGCGGCTCAGGCGGCGTCACGCGTCTCCACGCCGGCCAGCAGCGCGAACAAGGCGTCGGGCGAACCCGCACCGCGCAGCTTGGCGGCGAAATTGCGGTCGCGCAGCTTGCGCGAGACGCAGGCCAGCGCCTTGAGATGCTCCGCGCCCGCACCCACCGGCGAGAGCAGCATGAATATCAAGTCGACGGGCAGATCGTCGATCGCCGCGAAATCGACCGGCTGGTTGAGCCGGACGAAGACGCCGACGACGTGGCGCAATCCTTCGAGCTTGGCGTGCGGGATCGCGATTCCCGAGCCGAAGCCGGTCGATCCCAGCTTCTCGCGCAGGGTCAGGCCGTCGGTCACCTGCCTGGCGTCGACTTCATAGGCATTCGCCGCCGCGGCGCCGAGTTGCTGGAACAGGGTCTTCTTGTTTGCCGCCGCCATGCCGGCGAGCACCGCCTCGGGCGTCAGCAAATCGCTGAGTTCGGTCATTGGTCGTCCAAATGCAGTCCGCCCCCGCGGCGGCCCTCCCCTAGGCCGATGTGCGGTCGGGCTCAAGCCGCCGGCCGGCCGCCGCGAAAGCGACGGACGACCGGCCGATACTCGGTCAAAATCTTCCGCGCGCGACTAGGTCCGGTTGGGCTCGACCCAGCCGATCGTCCCGTCGCCGCGGCGATAGACCATGTTGTGCGTGCCGGTCGCGGTATTGCGGAACAGCAGCGCATTGGTATGCCGAAGATCGAGCATCATCACTGCGTCCGAAACCGTCGCCTCGGGCACGTCGACGCGCGTCTCGGCGATGATCAGGGGTGCGTCGGCAGGCTCTTCTTCCTGCGTGGTCTCCTGGAACAGCGTGTAGCCGGCGTCGTACGCGCCGTTCTCGGCGAGCGCGATCACCGCGCCTGCCTGGCGATCCTTCAATCGGCTGGTGTAGCGGCGCAGCTGCTTGTCGATGCGATTGGCGGCGCCGTCGAACGCGCCATTGGCTTCCATGCCGGTGTTCGAAGATTTGAGCACCAGCCCCTGCATGACGTGCATGACGATGTCGCAGGTGAAGCCGTTGTCGTGCGGTCCCTTGCCGAAGGTGGTGTGTGCCGAAATCGACCGCGAGAAATATTTGTCGGCGATACCCTGGAGTCGTTCGGTGACCAGCGTCTTGAGCGCTTCGCCGGTTTCGACCTGATGGCCTGAGACTCGGATATCCATGACTTTCACCTCCGCTTCAAAATGAGGTCGCTCCGTCGCGGGCCTCGCCCGTATCCGATCAGCCGGATGCGGTCAGGGCCCAGAGCGGCTCCTCCAACCCTTGGACAAAGGCTGCGTGGCGCTCAAGTTCCACAGCCGATGCCGCAAAATGCCGCGCGGGCCGCACATGGACCCGAGTCGAGGCCTCGGCCGGCGTCTCGCGCATCACCGGCGCATCGACGGCGAGGCCCAGCGTGATCTGGCGGCCGCCGGTCAGCTCGACATAGACCTGCGCCAGCAGCTGCGCATCGAGCAGCGCCCCGTGGAGCGTGCGCGCGCTGAGATCGATGCCATAGCGTGAGCACAGGGCGTCGAGCGTGTGCTTGGCGCCGGGATGCTTCACGCGCGCAATCGCCAGCGTATCGACCATCCGGGTCGTACAGATCACCGGCCGCCCGCACCGCCCCAGCTCTCCGTTCAGAAAGGCGAAGTCGAATCCGGCATTGTGCGCGACCAGCGGACAGTCGCCGAGAAACTCGATGATGTCCTCGACCACGTCGTGGAACAGCGGCTTGTCCGACAGGAAGCGCGCGCTGAGGCCGTGGACGCGCTCGGCCTCGGCCGGCATGTCGCGCTGCGGATTGACGTACCGATGCAGGTGCTTGCCGGTCGGCACGCGGTTGACCAGCTCGATGCACCCGATCTCGACCAGCCGGTCTCCGCCCGCGAAGCTGAGCCCCGTAGTTTCCGTATCGAACACGATTTCGCGCATGCCGCCTTATCCTCCCGCCGGCGTCGTGAGGCAAGTGAGGACCGCGCGTACCTTTTCACGGGTTTCTTCGATCGGCGCGTCGGTACAAATCACGAAGTCGGCACGGCGGCGCTTCTCGGCGTCGGGAAGCTGGCGGACGAGGATCGCCTCGAACCGCTCGGCAGTCATGCCCGGGCGGCCCAGAACACGGTCGCGCTGCACTTCGGGCGGTGCCGAGACGACGACGATCTTGTCGACGCCGGCCCAGCCGCCCGCCTCGAACAGCAACGGCACGTCGAGCACCACCACCGGCGCGTCGGCATTGGCCGCGAGAAACGCATCGCGCTCGGCCGCCACCGCCGGGTGGACCATTGCCTCGAGCCGGCAAAACGCCGCCTCGTCGCCGAACACGACTTCGCGCAACGCCGCTCGATTCACCCCCTCGGCGCCGGTCGTGCCGGGGAAGGCAGCCTCGATCGCTTGGACCAGCGCGCGGCCGGGCCCCTGCAACGCGTGGACAGTCTCGTCGGCGTCGAACACCGGCACGCCTTCATCGACGAACATCTGCGCCACGGTCGACTTGCCCATGCCGATCGACCCGGTGAGGCCGACCGTGATCATTTGGTCAGCAAGTCCCTGACTTCCTCGTCGCGGTCGCGCGGCGGCTCGGCACCGAAAAACAGCTCGAAGGCGAGCGCGGCCTGCCCGATCAGCATGTCGAGGCCATCGACCGTGTCGAGCTCGCGGGCGCGTGCCTGGGCCAGCAGGGGCGTCTCCAGCGGCGCATAGACGATGTCATAGACCACTGCGTCTTCGGGAAGCGGCGCCAGATCGAGTTCGAGCGGCGGCTGGCCGACCATGCCGAGCGCACTGGCATTGACCAGCAGATCCACCGGAGGAAGCGGGCTGCGCAGCGGAACGGCGTCGCCCTTGATCCCGAAGCTCGACAGCAGCGCCGCCGCCTTGAGCACGTTGCGGTTGAGGATCGTCACCCGGCCGATCCCGACCCGCGACAGGGCGAACAGGATCGCGCGCGCGCCGCCCCCCGCGCCGATCACCGCGGCGTGGCGCCCTTCGAGATCGAGCCCGGCGATCGGTGCGTAGAAGCCGCCGGCATCGGTATTGGTTCCGATCAGCACGCCGTCCTCGGCGCGGACCACCGTGTTGATCGCGCCGATCGAGCCGCGAACGTCGCCGCGATCCTCGACATGATCGAGCGCCGCCTGTTTGTGCGGGAGGGTAATGTTCGTCCCGCGCCAGTCGGGATCCTCTCGCTTCGCCTCGAAATAGGCGCCGAGCCCGTCGGGCGTGACATGCGTCGCGCGATATTCGGCGTCGATGCCGAGCGCATTCAGCCAGAAGCCGTGGATCAACGGCGACTTGGAATGCGCGATCGGATCGCCGATCACTTCGGCATAAGCCTGTCCCGAGCCTCGTCGAGGGAGCGTCATGACGTCAAAACTCCGCGAACGCGCAGATAGTCGAGCAGCGGTAAAATCGGCATACCGAGAATCGTGAAATGGCTGCCTTCGGTGCGGCTGAACAGCTGCACGCCGGGCCCCTCCATCCGATAGCAGCCGACGCAGCCGCCGATCGCGGGCCATTCGGCGTCGAGATAGGATTGGATGAAGTCCTCCGACAGCGACCGCACATGCATCCGCGCGCGATCGACATGCCGCCAGATCCCGCGCCCGCCCTCGGCGATCACCGCCGCGCTGTAGAGATCATGGTGCCGGCCCGACATCATCCGGAGATGCTCGGCGGCGTTCTCGCGGCTCACCGGCTTGTCGAGCAGCGTCCCGTCGTCGAGCGCCACTACCGAATCGCAGCCGAGGACCAACGAGCCGGGCGCAAGCCGCGATACCTTGAGCGCCTTCAGTTCGGCGAGCGCATCGGACAAGTCGCGGGCGGAAATGCCCCCGGCGATCAGCGAGTCCTTGGCCGAAGCCTCGTCCACTTGCGCGGCGACCGCTTCGTACGGCACGCCCGCGGCGTCGAGCATCGCCCGGCGCGACGCGCTTTGCGAAGCGAGGATCAGGCCTGCCCCTGGGGGACCCGACGGAGTCATGCGTCGCGCGCCTTCAAGGCCCGCTCGTTGCACAGCTGGATGATCGCCGCCGCGGTCTCCTCGATCGAGCGCCGGGTGACGTCGATCACCGGCCAGCCATTGTCGGCGAACATGCGGCGGGCAAAGGCGATCTCGCGCTGGACCGAATCCTGGTCGACATAGCTCGTCTCCGTCGCCTGGTTGAGCGACAGCAGCCGGTTGCGGCGGATCGCCACCAGCCGGTCGGCGCTGGTGGTCAGGCCGACGACCAGCGGATGGCGCAGCGTGAACAATTCGGGCGGCGGCGGCGATTCGACCACCACCGGGATGTTGGCGGTCTTGTAGCCGCGATTGGCGAGGTAGATCGATGTCGGCGTCTTGGACGATCGCGACACGCCGGCGAGGACGATATCGCATTCCTCCCAGTCCTCGGCGCCGATCCCGTCGTCATGCGCCATGGTGAACTGGATCGCATCGACGCGCGCGAAATAGGCGGCGTCCAGGGTGTGCTGCCGCCCCGGCCGCGCCTTGGCCTCCTGGCCGAGCAGGTTGGAGAGGGCATTGCTCACTGCATCGAGCGGCGCGATCGCGGGCAGTCCCATCGCGCGGCAGCGGCTTTCCAGCGTGCGGCGGACGTCGTTGTTGACCAGGGTGAAGATCACGAGTCCCGGATTCTGGGCGATTTCCTCGAGAATCCGCTCGAGATGCGCCTCGCTGCGCACCATCGGCCAGAAATGGCGCAGCGTCTCGACATCGTCGAACTGCGCCAGTGCAGCCTTGGCGATATTCTCCAAAGTCTCGCCGGTTGAGTCCGACAGAAGGTGAAGATGGAGGCGCATCAGGACGCAGTGCGTGAATCTGTGGAGAACATGCCCAACACCCGCTAGCGCAACCACGCGCAACGGCCAAGCGCGCGAAACCGGGGACTCGGCTCGCGATCTTTCCACAACCCCGTCCCCAAGCTCGGGTTCCGATCCACAGGCTGTGGAAAGCGGGGAGATTGCTTCCGAATCGAAGGGGTCTGGTGGAGCCGGCAGAGTCAATCTGTGGGCAAGATGAGGGCGATTCCACAGTTCCCGGCATCCACGCCCCTACTGACTCCAACAACCTATAGATTCTCTTTTTTATAGATATTGGGTTCGCTGAATCGGGGTGCCCGACACACGGATCCGTTCGTGCTGCACTCGTCGAAGCACAGCCCTCAAGCACTAGGTTCGCGGCACGACTCCCTTCGACAGGCTCAGGACGAACGGACTGGAACTGGCTGTGGGGACGGTGCAGAGACGGCCAGATGCAACCTGCCAGTTCCAAGCCCCTGCTCGCGACTCTCAAGGGCGAGCGTCAGTCGATTCCGCCGATCTGGCTGATGCGCCAGGCGGGACGCTATCTCCCCGAATATCGCGCGTTGCGGGAGGAAAAGGGCGGCTTCCTTGCACTGGCGATGGACAGCGATGCCGCGGCGGAAATCACCCTCCAGCCGATCCGCCGATTCGACATGGATGGCGCGATTCTATTTTCAGACATATTGATCGTGCCGATGGCGCTGGGGCAGGACCTGTGGTTCGAAACCGGCGAAGGTCCGCGCCTGGCCCCTACCGTCCAGGCCCGTGACGTGCTGGAAGGGCTCCAGGCGGCGCCTGAGAAGCTCGAACCCGTCTATGGCACCGTGCGGCGTGTCGCAGCGCAATTGCCCCCTCAGACCAGCTTCCTGGGCTTTGCAGGCAGTCCCTGGACCGTCGCGACTTATATGATCGCCGGGCAGGGCAGCCGCGAACAGGCCGAGGCGCGCCGGCTCGCGTATCGCGACACCGCACTGATGCAGGCGATGGTCGATCGTATCGCCGAATGCACGATCGACTATCTGCTCGGCCAGATCGCGGCCGGGGTCGAGGCGGTGCAGCTGTTCGACAGCTGGTCGGGCAGCCTTTCTCCCGCGCAGTTCGAGCAATGGGTGATCGCGCCGACCGCGCGGATCGTCGCCGCGCTGCATGAACGCGCACCGGGTATCCCGGTGATCGGCTTTCCCAAAGGTGCCGGCGGGAAGCTCCCTGCCTATGCCCGCGAGACCGGCGTCGATGCAATCGGCGTTGACGAGACAGTCGACCCGGTATGGGCACACGCATCGTTGCCTGAGAACATGTCGGTGCAGGGCAATCTCGATCCGCTCGCGCTGATTGCGGGTGGCGCGACGCTCGACACGGCTATCGACCGCATCCTTTCCGCTTTCGCCGAGCGCCCGCATGTATTCAATCTTGGCCACGGCATCCTGCCCGACACACCGATCGCGCATGTCGAGCAATTGCTGGCGCGGGTGCGGGGAGGCAAGGCGTGACCGGGTGGCTCGGCAACGCCTATTTGTGGGTCAAGGCGTTCCATATCATCTTCGTAATCTTCTGGATGGCGGGGCTTTTTCTGCTGCCACGCTATCTCGTCCATCACCAGGAAGCGCTCGGCACGCCTGAGGCAGTGGCGTGGGAAAAGCGCGAGGGGACGCTTCGCCGGATGATCCTCAGTCCCTCGATGATCTTGGTCTGGCTGCTCGGCATCGCCCTCGCCGCCAATGTCGGGTTGTTCGATGGCCAACCTGGTCTTGGCTGGCTCCATGCCAAGCTGCTCCTCGTGCTCGCGTTGAGCGGCTATCATGGCTGGGCGGTCGGCTATTCGAAGAAGCTGGCCAAGGGGCAGGGCAATATCGCACCGCGCCGCTTGCGCATGCTGAATGAGATCCCCGCTCTTGCCGCCGTGCTCATCGTCATCCTCGCAGTGGTCAAGCCGTTCTAAATTTGCAGCAGCGCTGAACTTCCCGCAATTTTGATGCGCGCGAATCGGTGCGATGCCCGTTGACTTGCGGGAGTCCCGCACCTAATTCTCAGGAGACCGGTCGCTCCTCGGGCGGCGGTTCCTTCCTTTAGCATCGCCACTCGTGCGCATTCGCCGATCCGACGCTCTCCCCATAGCTTTCCAGCACCCGGACTCCCCATGCATCTCAAGGAACTCAAGAAGACCCCGCCCGCCGAATTGGTCAGCATGGCCGAGGAGCTGGGTGTCGAAAGCGCTTCGACGCTCCGCAAGCAGGACCTGCTGTTCGCGATCCTCAAGGCCCAGGCCGAGAATGGCGAGCAGATCATGGGCGAGGGCACGATCGAAGTGCTCCCCGACGGGTTCGGTTTCCTGCGCAGCCCGCAAGCCAACTACCTCGCCGGCCCCGACGATATTTATGTCAGCCCCAACCAGGTCCGCAAATTCGGCCTGCGCACCGGCGACACCGTCGAAGGCGAGATCCGCGGCCCCAAGGACGGCGAGCGTTATTTCGCGCTGACCCGGCTGGTCTCGGTCAATTTCGACGATCCCGATGCTGTCCGCCATCGCGTCAATTTCGACAACCTCACGCCGCTTTACCCTGAGAGCAAGCTGACGCTCGACACGCTCGATCCGACGATCAAGGACAAGTCGGCGCGGGTGATCGACATCGTCGCGCCGCAGGGCAAGGGCCAGCGCGCGCTGATCGTCGCGCCGCCGCGGGTGGGTAAGACGGTTCTGCTCCAGAACATCGCCCGCGCGATCACTGAGAACCACCCCGAGGTGTTCCTGATCGTGCTGCTCATCGACGAGCGTCCCGAGGAAGTCACCGACATGCAGCGCAGCGTGAAGGGCGAGGTGATCTCCTCGACCTTCGACGAGCCGGCGCAGCGTCACGTCCAGGTCTCTGAAATGGTGATCGAAAAGGCCAAGCGCCTGGTCGAGCACAAGAAGGACGTGGTGATCCTGCTCGACTCGATCACGCGTTTGGGCCGCGCCTACAACACCGTCGTCCCGAGCTCCGGCAAGGTGCTAACCGGCGGCGTCGACGCCAACGCACTGCAGCGTCCGAAGCGCTTCTTCGGCGCCGCGCGCAACATCGAGGAGGGCGGTTCGCTCTCGATCATCGCCACGGCGCTGATCGACACGGGCAGCCGCATGGACGAAGTCATCTTCGAAGAATTCAAGGGTACCGGTAACTCGGAAATCGTCCTCGATCGCAAGGTGGCCGACAAGCGCATCTTCCCGGCGCTCGACGTCGGCAAGTCGGGTACGCGCAAGGAAGAGCTGCTCGTCGACAAGAACAAGCTGTCCAAGATGTGGGTGTTGCGCCGTATCCTCATGCAGATGGGTACGATCGATGCGATGGAGTTCCTGCTCGACAAGATGAAGGACTCGAAGACTAACGAGGACTTCTTCGACTCGATGAATCAGTAACCGCCAGCAGCCTGGATTAGCCTCGCTAATTCAGGACTTGCTTCGGCTCGGTCGGCAGAGCGTCGTTTCTACTGACGGTATAGGGCTTGCCATACTAGCCGAGGGGGAAGCCACAAGCGTGATCGTCGAACACGCCCTTCTCCAAGTCCGCGCAGGCGAAGGCACTGCCTTCGAAGCGGCAATGCGCCAGGCTCGGCCGCTGATCGCCGCATCGTCGGGCTTCGTCTCGATCGAGGTCCGCCCTGCCGCCGAACATGCGGACCGCTACCTACTTCGCGTCGTCTGGACCGATATCGCCGCGCATCGGGACGGCTTTCGTATGTCGGACCGCTATCAGGACTGGCGCAAGCTGCTCCACGGCTTCTATGAACCGATGCCGCTGGTCGAATATTTCGGGGAGTCGATCGTTTGAGCCTGTTAGCGCTGCTGTCTGCCGTTACGCCTGCCGTAAGCGGCATGGGGTCTCCGCTGGAGATCTGGCACCATATCGTCGCCGATTTCTCGAACATTACCGAACCGGCGGCGCTCGCCGCATTCGGATCGGTGCTGATGATCGACCTGGTGCTGGCCGGCGACAATGCGATCGTCGTCGGCGCGCTCGCCGCGGGGCTCCCCGCCGACCAGCGCAAGAAGGTCATCCTGATCGGCATCGGCGCAGCGTTGGTGCTGCGGATCTTCTTCGCGCTCATCGTCAGCTGGCTGATGGGGATCGTCGGGCTGATCTTTGCCGGCGGATTGCTGTTGTTGTGGGTCAGCTGGAAATTCTGGCGCGAAATCCGCGAGGGCAGTCACAGCCCGGGCTCGGAAGAGATTCACGGCGACGAGCGTTCGGGCGTCAAATCGGCCCGGAGCTTTGCCGGCGCCGCCTGGGCAGTCGCTGTCGCCGACGTGTCGATGAGCCTCGACAATGTCCTCGCCGTCGCCGGCGCGGCGCGCGAGCATCCCGGCATCCTGGTCGTCGGACTGCTGCTGTCGGTCGCGCTAATGGGCCTCGCCGCCAACTTCATCGCCAAGCTGATCGATCGCTATCGCTGGATTGCCTATATCGGCCTTGCCGTGATCGTCTTCGTCGCCGGCAAGATGATCTACGAAGGCTGGGTCGGCAGCCACGAGACCCCGGGGATTATCAGCTTCTTCGTCTAGTGGTCACCCCGCGAAGGCCGAGAGCTGAACGCTTGTCGCCTGAGACCCCGGCTTTCGCCGGGGTGACGGTTCAGCGGATATGCTCGGCAAAGAACGCCGCCGTGCGCTCGTCTGCGAGCTGCGCCGCCGCCTCCGAGCGGCGTTTGCCCATCTCGGCCGCGAAGCCGTGATCCTCCCCGGGATAGTCGTAGATCGTCACCTTGGGATGATCATCGAGACCCTCATGCATCTTCGCCTGGATGTCCGGCGTGACGAAATGATCGGCGCCGGCGACATGGAGCAGCACCGGGTTGGCGATCGCATGCTTCTCGCCAAGCAGATTATCGATGCCGACGCCATAATAGCCGACGCTCGCGTCCGAATCGGTCCGCGTCGCGGCCATGAAGGCGAGGCGGCCGCCCAGGCAATAGCCGACCACGCCGACCTTTCCGCCGCCTAGCTTCGCGCGCGCCGCTTTGATCGCCGCCTTGATATCGGCGACACCCAATTGCTGGTCGAACTTGTTCATCCAGCCGAAGGCCTCCTGCATCTGCTCGGGAATGTCCGGGTCCAGCTCGATGCCGGGCTCGAGCCGCCAGAAAAGATCCGGCGCCAGCGCGAGATAGCCGGCGGCTGCCCAATCGTCGCACTTCTGGCGGATCCCAGGGTTCACCCCGAAAATCTCCTGGATCACGACGATTGCGCCGCGCGGCATGTCCGCGGGCTCGGCAATATAGGCGTCGAAGCTGCCGCTGCCGTCGCTCGCGTCGATCTGGATCGTCATAACAAAGTTCCTTCCGGATGCCGCCGCTCATGCTCGAGCAGCCACGATTTGGTCTTGGGTCCGTCGCTTGCCGAATAAGCGCCAAGCGCGCCGCCGCTGCCGAGCACGCGGTGGCAGGGCACGACGATCGGGAAGGGATTACGTGCGCAGAGCTGGCCGATTGCGCGCGGGCTCGATCCCAGCGCCCTGGCCAGCGCGCCATAGCTCAGCGTCGCGCCATAGCCGACAGCGATCAAACCGGCGCGAAGTACGTCGCCACGCGGTGTGCCGGCAGGGGTAAGCGGAAGATCGAAACTCTCACGCTCCCTGGCGAACCATTGCTCGAGCTGCTTGGCCGCTTCGCGCACTGCCATGCTACCGCCGCTGGATCGGGCACCCTCGCCCCCGATGCGGATACCCGTCAGCGCGACATCGTCGCCCTCGACTCGGATCGCTCCGATGGGCGTTGCGATCAGGGCATGGTCGCGCGCATACATGTCCCAAGACCTAGCAGCCGCTCCGCGGCCCGCGCAACGGAGATGGCCGTGAAGATCAATGTCGAAGTCGAGTGCACGCCCGAAGAGGCGCGCCGGTTCATGGGGCTCCCCGACCTCTCGCCGGTGCACGATCGCTATGTGCAGATGATGGTGGAAGCCGTCGACAAGCAAGGTACGCCGGAAGGCTTCGCCGATATGGTTCGTAACTGGGGCCCGATGGGCGAGGGCGCTATGAGCTTCTGGCGCACGATGTTCGAGACCGGCAACAAAAGCGGCTGAGATGGATACGATCTTCGCGGTATCGAGCGGCGCGCCGCCAGCCGCCATCGCCGTGCTGCGGCTGAGCGGTCCGCACGCCTTCGATGCCGCCGAATTGCTGGCGGGCACGCTGCCGGAACCGCGCCGCGCCGGTTTGCGCGCGCTACTCGATCCGGCGAGCGGCGAATTGCTGGATCGGGCGCTGGTCCTGACCTTTCCGGGACCGAACAGCGCGAGCGGCGAGGATCTGGTCGAGCTACATCTTCATGGCGGCCGCGCGGTGGTGCGTGCGGTCGAGGCGGTGCTGGGCGATATAGACGGCTTGCGCGCTGCGGAGCCGGGCGAGTTCACCCGCCGCGCGTTGCTTCATGGCCGAATGGATCTCAGCGAGGCCGAGGGGCTTGGTGACCTGCTGATGGCCGAGACCGAGGCGCAGCGGCGTGTCGCGGTACGCTCGGCCGAGGGCGCAGTCCGTCGTCAGGTGGAGGAGTGGTCGCACCGTCTTCTCGGGCTTGCCGCGCATGTCGAGGCGCAACTCGATCACAGCGACGAGGACGATGTCGCGGGTGGTGCCGAAACACTTGCCGCACTGCATGCTGCCGCGGCGGCGCTGGCAGGGGAGATCGCGCACATCACTGCGCGGCCGCCGGTGGAGCGGCTGCGGGATGGATTGCGCGTCGTGCTCGCCGGCCCTCCCAACGCAGGGAAATCGACTTTGCTCAATGCGATGGTCGAGCGTGACGCAGCGATCGTCTCGCCAATTGCCGGTACGACGCGCGACCGGATCGAAGCGCCGGTGGTACGCGGTGGCATCGCCTGGCTGCTGATCGATACCGCCGGTCTGGCCGAGGCAACCGCTGACCCGATCGAAGCGATCGGCATCGGTCGGACACGGGCCGCACTGGCAGAGGCGGACATCGTGCTGTGGTTGGACGACACGCCGCCGACGCATCCTTCGGCACTGTGGGTCCGTGCGCGGGCGGACCTGCCGGGCCGGGAGGCAGGCGAAGGGATGGCGGTGTCGGCGACGACCGGGGCTGGCGTCGACCTGCTCTGGACGAGGCTGGAGGCACTCGGCAGAGCGCTGCTCCCGCCGCCCGATTTGCTTGCGTTCAATCGCCGGCAGCGCAATTTGGCGGAGGCGGCCTGGAAATCACTGGATCGTGCTGCAACGCAACATGATATGCTGTTGCTTGCCGAAGAGCTTCGCAGCGCACGTCGTGCTTTTGACGCTATCACCGGGAGAGCCGGGGTGGAGGCGATGCTTAACACTCTTTTTGCCCGTTTCTGCATCGGCAAATGAAATGTTTCACGTGGAACGCTTTTGACGTGGGGCGTGTGATTCTCTAGCGAGCCGCTATGCACTTTGATGTCATCGTCATTGGCGGGGGCCATGCCGGCACCGAGGCTGCGGCTGCGTCGGCGCGCCGCGGCGCTCGCACCGCGCTTCTTAGCTTCGACTTGACTAAGCTCGGCGCGATGTCTTGCAACCCGGCAATCGGCGGTCTCGGCAAGGGCCACCTTGTCCGCGAAGTCGATGCATTCGATGGTCTGATCGCCCGCGCCGCCGATGCAGCCGGCATCCATTATCGCATGCTAAACCGGAGCAAGGGCACAGCAGTACAAGGGCCGCGGGTCCAAGCCGATCGCGTGCGCTATGCCATGGCGATCCAGGCAATGCTGGCCACCCAAGACAATCTGACGCTAGTGCAAGGCGAGGCAAATTCGCTGGAGCTGGACGCCGGCAAGATCGCGGGCGTCCGGCTCGCTGACGGTACGCTGATTACCGCACGCGCCGTTGTACTGGCCACCGGCACCTTCCTCGGCGGCCGGATCTTCCGAGGCGAGGAGCGTGAGTCGGGCGGGCGCGTGGGTGAGGCAGCGGCTACGCGGCTCGCCGAACAACTCCGCGCACTCGACCTGCCAATGGCGCGGCTCAAGACCGGTACGCCGCCACGGCTAGATGGCCGGACGGTCGACTGGACGCGGGTCGCCGAGCAGCCCTCTGATGAAGATCCTTGGACGATGTCGCCGGTCACCCCGGGTCGCGTATTGCCGCAGCTTCACTGCGGCGTAACTCGAACGAACGAGGCGACGCATGACGCGATACGCAGTGGTCTCGTGCGCTCCCCCCTGTTCACCGGCGCGATCGACGCGCAGGGTCCGCGCTACTGTCCGTCGATCGAAGACAAGATTCACCGCTTCGGTGACCGCGATGGCCATCAGATTTTCCTGGAGCCCGAGGGGCTCGACACGCCTCTGATCTACCCGAACGGCATGTCTACATCGCTCCCGGTAGATATTCAGGAAGCAATGGTTGCCTCGATTCCGGGGCTTGAGCGGGCTCGAATTGTCACTCCGGGCTATGCGGTCGAGTATGACTATCTCGATCCCCGGGCATTAAACGCGACGCTCGGTCTACCCAGGGTCCCCGGCCTGTATTGCGCGGGACAGATCAATGGAACGACCGGCTATGAGGAAGCTGCAGGGCAGGGGCTAGTCGCTGGGATCAATGCCGCTGCGCAGGCATGCGACCTGGAGCCGCTAACGCTCAACCGGGCGACGTCCTATCTGGGTGTCATGGTCGATGATCTCGTTCTTCAGGGTGTAACCGAGCCCTACCGAATGCTCACTGCCCGTGCTGAGTTCCGCTTGCGGCTCCGTGCTGACAATGCGGAGACGCGGCTGGGTGCGGCGGCGGCTCGCCTCGGCTTGCTCGGCGCCACACGGCGCGCCCGCTATGTGGGGCGCGACGCTGGTCGCGAGGCCTTGGAGCGGCGGTTTGCTGTTTCCCTGACAGCGTCCACCCTCCATTCTCGCGGGGCGCCAGTGGGACTTGATGGGGCACGGCGGTCGGCAAAAGAGTGGCTCCGCTTCCCAGGCGTGGAGGGGCATCATGTAGTCGAGCAAGTAGAAGCCGATCAGCAGCTTCTCGCCGAGTTTATCCAAGACGCCCGGTACGCACCCTATCTCGAGCGGCAACAGGCGGACGTCGATCAGCTTCGCGCCAACGACAGTGTTCGCCTGAACGTCGATCTCGATTTCACGGCCATCCCCGGGCTCTCCAACGAGATGGTAGAGAAACTTGATACTGCTCGCCCTGAAACACTCGGCGCTGCATCGCGCATTCGGGGTATCACGCCCGCGGCGCTGTCCGCCATCCTGCTTCATACGCGAAAATCTGCCGCATGACCGAAGACGAGGCACGAATCTGGATCCGGGATCGCTTTGGCGTTTCACGTGAAACGCTGCTCACCCGCTACGCCGAGCTTCTTCGGGCTGAGGCAGCAAACCAGAACCTGATCGCTTCCTCAACTCTAGCGACGTTGTGGGCGCGTCATTTCGTCGATTCGGCCCAACTGCTGTCGTTGGTGGCGGATGCTCCGCGTGGAACGTGGCTGGATGTGGGAAGCGGGGCGGGGCTACCCGGCCTGGTTGCAGCAATCTTACTGGACAGACCGGTGGTGCTTGTCGAACCGCGCGCGCGGCGCGTCGAATTTCTGAGAAATGTGATCAATGGCCTGAAACTGCCGCGTGTCACTGTCGAGGCCAGCCGGGTGGAAACCTATCGCCCAAAAAATCGGGCAGCAATAGTTTCGGCCCGGGCAGTGGCGGAGTTGGACCGGCTCCTGACGTCCGCCGCGCATTGCGCGGATTCGTCCACACTTTGGGTGCTCCCAAAGGGGCGGAATGCGCAATCAGAGGTAGAAGCCGCGCAAGCGAAATGGCAAGGTGTGTTCCACGTGGAACCAAGCATCACGCAACCGGATTCAGGTATCGTGGTAGCCCGGGGAGTGCGGCCCAGATGATCTGTATAGCGATCGCCAACCAGAAGGGCGGAGTGGGGAAGACCACCACCGCAATCAATGTCGGCACCGCACTTGCAGCGACCGGCAAGCGGGTGTTGTTGATCGATCTCGATCCACAAGGCAATGCATCGACCGGTCTCGGTATAGGGCGCGCCGATCGCGCCAAATCGAGCTATGATCTACTCGTCAGCGAACTCGATCTCGATCACGTTGCAATTTCTACCAAAGTGCCACGGCTCGACATCGTCCCGGCTACTCAGGACCTGTCCGGCGCCGAGATTGAACTGATCGAGTTTGAGGCACGCACGCATCGTCTGGATGCCGCACTCAGCCGACATGCCGCGCAACGCTGGGATGTGGTCCTAATCGATTGCCCGCCGTCACTTGGGCTGCTGACCATAAACGCGATGGTCGCCGCGCACGCGTTGCTCGTGCCGCTCCAGTGCGAGTTTTTCGCGCTTGAAGGGCTTAGCCAGCTGCTGAGTACGATCGACCGCATTCGCAGCCGGTTCAATCCGGGGCTATCGATTCTTGGCGTGGCACTAACTATGTACGATCGCCGCAATCGCCTGACCGACCAAGTCGCCGACGATGTTCGTGCAGTGCTTGGCCGCGTGGTGTTCGATACGGTGATCCCGCGCAACGTCCGGCTGTCCGAGGCGCCGAGCCACGGCATGCCCGCGCTGATCTACGATTATCGCTGTGCCGGGTCCGAAGCCTATATTGCGCTTGCGCGCGAAGTGATCGAACGCCTGCCCAAGCTCAGGAAAGCAGCATGACCGAACCTGCCCCACGCAAACACGGTCTTGGTCGTGGCCTTAGCGCGCTGCTCGGCGATACGGTGCCGGAGGCCCCGATCTCCGGTGGCTCAGAGACCAGCAGCACTCCGGGGTTGCGCACGCTGCCGGTCAGCGCGATGGCGCCGCATCCGGGGCAACCGCGCCGTCATTTCGACGAGGCCGCGCTCGACGACCTGGCCGAGTCGATATCGGCGCGCGGACTGATTCAGCCGATCGTCGTTCGCCCGCACGGCCACAGCTACCAGATCGTCGCCGGCGAGCGCCGCTGGCGCGCGGCGCAGCGTGCGCGGCTCCACGAAGTCCCGGTGATCGTCCGCGAGCTTACCGATGCAGAGACGATGGAAATCGCGCTCGTCGAGAATATTCAGCGCGAGGATCTTAACGCGATCGAAGAGGCCGAGGCCTATTCGCGGTTGATCGGCGAGTTCGGCCATACCCAGGAAGCACTTGCCCGGCTGGTCCACAAGTCGCGCAGTCATGTTGCTAACTTGTTGCGATTGTTAGATCTTCCCCAGCCGATCCGCCAGATGGTGGTCGAGGGCGCGATCGAGATGGGCCATGCGCGCGCGCTCATTGGCGCGCCCGACGCCGAGCGGCTGGCGCGCACCGTTGCGGAGAGGGGCCTGTCGGTTCGCGAGACCGAGAAGCTCGCACGCGATGCCAAGCCTGCGTCGAAGCGCAAGGGTGGGGAAGGGGCCGCGATTCGCGACGCGGATATCCAGGCGCTCGAACGCCAGCTCGGCGACGTGCTGGGGCTCAACGTCAAGATCGCGCACGGGGCGAAGGGCGGCACGCTGACGCTGGCCTATTCGACGCTCGATCAGCTCGACATGGTCTGCCAGCGCCTGACCGGCGAACGGATCTAGCCGCGCGCTCGCGCCGCCGCGCGGGCGATGGCGCTGCATTCGGCTTCAGCGAGCACTTCGCCGACGCTTCCCGAGTGCATCAGCGCACGTTCGGTCTGGCGGACGCGATCGATCGCCCGCGCGATCTGGCCGGCATTCCAGCGCCGCAACGCGCGAGCCGTCGAAGCCTTTTCGCGAAAGAAGACGCGATGCTTCTCGAGCACGTCCTCGACGCTGGCGCCCTTGTCCATGTCGCTTCGGAGTTCGGCCAAGGTGAGAAGCCTGCGCGAGAGCTGGCGCATCAGCGGCACGGCCATGCCGTCGCCGAGCCTCGCGAGCTCGCTGCCGATCTCCGCTACACGCCCGTCGAGGACCGCTTCGATCGTGTGGAACAGCTCCGTGTCCCCCAGGTCCGCGCCAATCGCGTCGAGCGCGGCACCGTCGGCATCGCGCGGACGATCGGGCGCGGCATCGAGAAAGAGCGCCAGCTTCTCAATTTCACGAGCCAGGATCGCCCGATCTCCGCTCGTCGCCGCCGCCAGCCGCTGGGGCACGTCGCCGGTAAGGCGCAGGCCGTGCTCGCGCGCCACCGTCGTCGCCAGCCGGGCCGCATCAATGCCCTCGGGCACATAGCAGGCGAAAGTCAGCGCAGCAGGCGCGGAGATCGCCATCTTGACCAGCTTTCCGCTCGTCTTGAGCCCCGGACCGATCGCGATCACTGGATTGCCGGCACGCTCGGCGCCCAGCAGCAGCGCGAGCGCCTCGGCCGCGCCTTCCTCGATGCCGGTCACGCGGATATAGCGCACCCCGCCGAACAGCGAGAGCGACGCGGCTTCATCGGCGAGCCGGCCGGGCTGCTCGCGCAGACCCTTCATGTCGATGTCGACGCGTTCGGCTTCCGGTCCCAGCGCGCGCGCCAACCGCTCGGCGAGTTCGGCAGCGCCTGCCTCGTCGGGGCCGTGGAACAGATACAGCCGCGTCGCGGGGTTAGGCTTGTCGACGGCGGCGCGAATCTGCCCCGCACTGGCCTTCATCGCGCGCCGGCAGGGGCGGGCGCAGCCGCGCTCGCAGGGACATTCGATCCTGATTGGGCGAAGCGCGCTACCCGCGCGATGATCTGGTCGGCGACGATACCCGAAAGCCGCTCGAGCGCGCTCTTTTCGGCGGCGATCGTGGCATATTCGGAACCGACCACGTCGATGCCGGCATCGGAGCCGGCCGTCGCATCGAGCACCACTGCGCCACTGGCGAGATCGACCAGCTGGTAGCGCGCACGCAACGTCCGGCGTTCGCGCGCGACGCTGTCGTCGCTACGCACGCCGAGCCCGGCGATCGAATCGTCGAGCTGGACTTCGAGCCGATAGCGCGCCGCAACGTCCTCGCCGATGCTCAGCCGGTCGCGCAGGGCGTTCGATACCAGCCAGCCCGACTGCCCCTCGATCGGCGCCACCTGCACCGACGCGAGCAGGGTCTGCACCGATCCACCCGCGCCGCCGCCATAGAGCGGCCGCAGACCGCAGCCCGACAGCGCCAGCGCCGCCACGCATAGGAGCGCCACGGTCCTCATGCGACGATATTCACCAGACGGTCGGGCACGACGATCACCTTCCTCGGGGCTTTGCCTTCGAGCGCACGAACGATCTTGTCGGCGGCAAGTGCCGCGGCTTCGACCTGATCCTTCGGCGCACCCTTGGGCAATACCAGCGTATCGCGCAGCTTGCCATTGACCTGCACTGCGATCGTGACTTCGTCGTCGATAAGCAATGCGGGATCGACTTCGGGCCACGCCGCGTCGGCAATCAGCCCGTCCTGGCCCATCGCCGCCCAGGCTTCTTCGGCGATATGCGGCACCATGGGGGCAACGATCCGGATCATCGTGCGAATGGCGTTGGTGCGCGAGGCCGAGGGTGCGGCTTTTTCGACAGCGTTGACCAGCTCGTAGAGCCGCGCGACGGCCTTGTTGAAGGTCAGCGCCTCGATATCGCCCGCGACGCCTGCGATCGTGCGGTGCAGGCGGCGGTCGAGATCCTTGTCCTCGCCAGTCGCATCCTCGAGCCCGTCGAACAGCCGCCACAGCCGCTGGACGAAGCGCCATGCGCCCTCGATGCCGTTCTCGCTCCACTCGAGATCGCGCTCGGGCGGCGAATCCGACAGCATGAACCAGCGCACTGCGTCGGCACCATATTGGTCGACGATCGGCTCTGGATCGACGGTGTTCTTCTTCGACTTGGACATCTTCTCGATGCGGCCGACTTCGGCGACATCGCCCGATGCGATCTCGACCGCGCCGGCGCTGTCCTTGCGAATTTCCTCGGGCGAGAGCCAGCGCCCATCAAGCGACTTGTACGTCTCGTGGGTCACCATCCCCTGGGTGAACAGCCCCGCGAACGGCTCGGCGACGTCGAGCTTGCCAATGTGCTGGAGCGCCCGGGTAAAGAAGCGTGCGTAGAGCAAATGCAGGATCGCATGCTCGACTCCGCCGATATACTGGCCGACCGGCAGCCATTGCTCGGCCACCGCCTTGTCGAACGGCCTGTCGGCGGGCTGGCTCGCGAAGCGTATGAAATACCACGACGAATCGAAGAACGTGTCGAGCGTGTCGGTCTCGCGCCGTGCCGGGGCGCCGCACTTCGGGCAATCGACATGCTTCCAGGTCGGGTGCCGGTCGAGCGGATTGCCCGGAATGTCGAACGACACATCCTCGGGCAGCACCACCGGAAGCTGCTCGTGCGGCACGCCCACCGGACCGCAGCTTTCGCAATGGATAATCGGGATCGGGGTGCCCCAATAACGCTGGCGGCTGACGCCCCAGTCGCGCAGGCGCCACACGGTCTTACCGGTGCCCCAGCCACCGGCTTCGGCGCGCTGGATTACGGCGCGCTTGGCGTCGGCGATATCCATCCCGTCGAGGAAGTGCGAGTTCACCAGCGTGCCGGGACCGCCATAGGCCTCGTCATCGTGGAATTCGGGTGCGGTCTTGTCGCCTTCGGAGACTACGCGGCGGATCGGGAGCGCGTATTTGGTCGCGAAGTCGAAGTCGCGCTGATCGTGCGCCGGCACGCCGAACACCGCACCGGTGCCATAATCCATCAGCACGAAATTGGCGATGTAGACCGGCAATTCCCAATCTGAATCAAAGGGATGCGTCGCACGCAGCCCGGTGTCGAGACCCAGCTTCTCCTGTGTTTCGAGTTCGGCCGCGGTCGTGCCGCCCTGCTTGCAGCGCTCGATGAACGCCTGCACTTCCGGGTTGCCGGCCGCGAGCGCCTGCGCGATCGGATGGTCCGCCGCGATCGCGACAAAGCTCGACCCGAAGATCGTATCGGGGCGCGTGGTGAACACTTCGACTTCGCCACCATCCGACAGCGCGAACGTGAACTGCAGCCCCTCGCTCTTGCCGATCCAGTTCTCCTGCATCAGCTTGACCTTGTCGGGCCAATGCTCGAGCGCTTGGACACCGCTGAGCAGCTCGTCGGCGAACTGGGTGATCTTCAGGAACCACTGGCTGAGCTTCTTGCGCTCGACCAACGCGCCCGAGCGCCAGCCGCGTCCGTCGATCACCTGCTCGTTGGCGAGCACGGTCATATCGACCGGATCCCAATTGACTGCCGATTCCTTGCGGTAAACCAGTCCATTCTCGAAGAAATCGAGGAAGATCGCCTGCTCGTGGCCGTAATAGTCCGGCTCGCAGGTCGCCAGTTCGCGCGTCCAGTCGAGCGCAAAGCCCAAGCGCTTCAACTGCGCCTTCATCGTTGCGATGTTCTGGCGGGTCCAGTTGCCCGGATGGACCTTCTTTTCCATCGCCGCATTCTCGGCAGGCATGCCGAACGCATCCCAGCCCATCGGATGGAGCACTTCCATGCCCTTCATCCGGCGAAAGCGCGCGAGCACGTCGCCCATCGTGTAGTTGCGGACATGGCCCATATGGATGCGCCCCGAAGGATAGGGGAACATCTCGAGGACGAAGCTCTTGGGCTTGGGGCTGTCGTCGCGCGCGGCAAAGGTACGGCGCTCGTCCCACACCTTCTGCCAATGCGAATCGGACTTCAGCGCGTTGAACCGGGACACCGGAATTCCTTCAATTTCTGCAGCTTTGGGCACTAGGCAGCGGGGGAGGCGCGATCAAGCCATAGCTTCCAATCCCGCTCCCGTCGGGAGAGGGTTGCGCAGACTTAGGCCTTCGCGAAGCGGCCTTAGTCGGAGCTCAGTGAGGGGATCGCCCTCACGATAGAATGAAACCCTCAACTAGCTACGCTAGGCGGCGGAGCCGCCAAGCTGCGCTACCTCTCCCATCGGGAGAGGTATAGGGGATCAGTTCGCGATGGCAGCGCGGCGAAGGTCGCGGGCGCGGGTGAGGATGATGTCCTCAAGCTTCTGCACCGTCGCGGCCTGCACCGGGGCGGCGACCCACTGGCCGGTGCGGTTGACTTCGCGCAGCGCGGCGACGCGGAGCGCATCGGCGCGCAGGTCCTGGTCGAGCACTGTCACCGTGACCTTCATCCGCTCGGTCGGCGTGTTGGGGTTCACGTACCAGTCGGTGACGATGACGCCGCCGTTCGAATCGGTCTGGAGCAGCGGCATGAAGCTCAGCGTGTCGAGGCTGGCGCGCCACAGATAGGAATTCACGCCGATCGTCGTCACCTTGGACGCAGCAAGGTCCGCTTCGGGGCGCTTGCCGCCGCCGCACGCGGTGATCGAAAGAGCAAGCGACCCCAGGATCGCGGTGCGCAACAGGCGGTTCATCGACACATTCCTAAAGGCGAAAGGATAAAGCGAAAGCATCTATAGGGGCTCGTGTGGCGGGAGCAAGGCGGCAGCACGCGGACGAATCCGGAGCGAATCATCGGCTATCAAGTCGATTCGCTGCCGAATCTGTGGGCATCGGGCAACACTGGCACGAAATTTGAGCCGGCGGTGGAACCTTGCTTCCCAATCATGGTACGCACCTCCATATAAAAGGGGATGAAAATGCGTTTGGCACGGTGGACGACGGTGATGGGACTGGGGGCGATCTGCGCCGCCGGTGCTTTCGTCGCGCCGGCGCTTCAGGCGCAGGAAGGCAACCGTGCCGAACGTGCCTTTGCCAAGCGCCCCGCCATGGCGCTGCGCGCCGGTATGGGCACTTTCACCCCGGCAGCCGCCGATCCCAAGCTTGCCGCGATCCTCGCGCGCAGCGGCCTGCCCGAAAGCGGCTTCCGCTTCACGCCATCCGAATCGCGCCGTGGCGCCAGCCGTGCCGTGACGGTTGCGGTCCGCGCGCGCTCGACTCGCAACGGTGCGGTCGCCGGACGCGATGCGCTTGCTTCGGCAGCGCCGGTCAGCCTGGCGCCGATTGCCTATAATCTCGGCGTCTCGGTCGGCTGGAAGCGCTTCGCCGTCGCCGGCGACGTGACTCGCGTCGAGCTCGCCACCCAGCCGGGCAGCACCGAGCGCGCCAATGTCGGCGTCAGCTATGCCGGCAACCGCGTTACCGGCCGCGTCCTCGCTGCCGCCGAGCGTCCGCTGGCGGACACCCCGGTGCTCATTGGTGACAAGCCGAGCTATTCGATCGACGTCGGCGGCAGCTACTCGCTGACTCGCAACCTCGATGTGACGGCGGGCCTGCGCTACAAGAGCGAGCAGGATCGCCTGCCCAAGGTGACCGACAACCGGCGCGACAGCCAGGCGGTCTATGTGGGCACCGCCTTCCGCTTCTGAGGTCTTCAGCGGCCCTGCGAAAGCAGGAGCCCGGAGCCACAAGCGACGACCTTCATAACTTTCGCTGGAGCGCTAGGATTGGGTGCTCCAGGCATCGATACCAGCCCAGCCATGGATGCCGATCGGCCATAACCCCGCCGCACGCCGCGCATCCATCCCGCCCAGTGCAATCACTGGCACCTGCAACCCGCGAATCAGCAACCCCAGCCGCACGCGCCCCAGCACTCGGGCGGCGGGATGCGATCGCGTCGCGAACACCGGCGATACGAACACCAGGTCTGCCCCCGCACGCTGCGCCGCCACCGCCTCGCGCCGCGAATGCGCAGCGAAGGTCCGCAGACCGCCGCCGCGCCGGCCATGCACGCCATGCTCGCCGCGTCCCAGCGGCTCGGCACCGGCGCGAATCACTATCAGCCCCCGCCGCCGCGCCACTTTCGTAACCTTCGCGAACAATACGCGCCGCTCGGCGGTCGCGAGCCCGTAGTGCCGGAACACCACGCCGCTGCCCCGCGGCAGCCGCGCGAGCGCGTGCCACAGCGAATCGCCCATCCGTTCGTCGGTCATCAGCCAGAGGTGCGGCAGAGGGTGGCGGGGTCGCATTTGCCCGCCTATAGCGCGGCGCATGCCCCTAGACGACGCCTCAACCCGGCTCGCCGACGTTCGCGAGAAGATTACCCGCGCCGCCAGCCTCGCCGGCCGCGAACCCGATTCGATCGAGCTGATCGCAGTCTCCAAGACACACGATGCTGCGTCGATCCGTCCGCTGATCGACGCGGGCCAGCGCGTGTTCGGCGAGAACCGCGTCCAGGAGGCCGCCGCAAAGTGGCCCGAGTTGCGCGAGACGACTTCGGGCATCGCGCTCCACCTCATCGGCCAGCTCCAGTCGAACAAGGCCGAGGAAGCGGTGGCGCTGTTCGACGCGATCCATTCGGTCGATCGGCCGTCGCTGGTCGATGCGCTGGGCAAGGCGATGGACAGGACCGGCAGGCGCCCGGCCTGCTTCATCCAGGTCAATATCGGCGACGAACCGCAAAAGGGCGGGTGCCTGGTCGCGGATCTCCCGGCGCTGCTTGCCGGGGTGCGCGCCGCCGATCTGCCGCTGGCGGGGCTGATGTGCATTCCCCCTGCGGATGTGGAACCGGCGCCCTATTTCGCGCTGCTTGCCAAGCTCGCGCGCGATTCCGACTGTTCCGGGCTCAGTATGGGAATGTCCAGCGACTATGAAACCGCTGTCAACATCGGCGCGACATGTGTCCGCGTTGGCACTGCCCTGTTCGGAACACGCGAAATATGAAGTACGACGCGATCATCTTCGATTTTGACGGGGTGCTGCTCGAAAGCGAATATGCCGGCAATCGCCAGATCGCCGAGTATCTGACCAGCATCGGCCATCCGACGAGCCCCGAGGATTCGGTGGCGAACTTCATGGGGCTGTCCGGCGCGGGCTTCCTCGGCGCGATCGAGAAATGGATCGGCCGGACGATCCCCGACGATTTCCACGCCGCGCGCGCCGTGGAAGACCATCGCGCGCTGGAGGAGGGGCTTCCCGCCGTTGCCGGCGCGATCCGCTTCATCGAAACCTTGCCGGCGGCATTGCCACGCGCGATCGCCTCGTCGAGCAGCACCGAGTGGATCACCCGGCACCTCGACCATCTCGGGGTGCGCGATGCATTCGGCGACCGGATCTTCAGCGGCCGCGAACATGTCCCGCGCGGCAAGCCGGCGCCGGACATCTATCTCCATGCCGCACGAGCGCTCGGTGTCGATATCCGACGCACCGTGATTCTCGAGGATTCGCCGGTCGGCGTACGAGGGGCAGTCGCGTCGGGGGCCTATGTCATCGGCCTGTGCGCGGGCACCCATTGCGCGCCCGGCCACGCCGATCGCCTGCGCGCACTGGACGTCCAGGCGATCGCGGCCGATTTCGACGACGTCGCCCGCCTGATCGCCTAGCGATTCTCGCGCGCGAGCAGGTGGGCGCGGAGTGCAACCGCGTCGTGATACGCATTGTGCGGCACGGCGCTGAGCAGGTTCGAGTCGAAGCCGAATGCGTCGCACAGCTCGAAGCGGATACGGTCGATATTGTGCCGGCGTCCGGGTGCCGCGATCAGCGCCATCGATGCGTGCGCGATATCCTCGGGCCAGTCGGCGACCAGCAGCGGATCGGGGTCGTCGCCGAGATAGCGCGCCAGACTGCGGCCCAGTTCGTCACGCGATATCGGATCGGTGCCGAGCACGGGCAGCACATGCGCCGTCACCCACTCGGTCGGCCGCGCGCATTCCAGCGCCGCGTAGAAGGGCGCCGCGTCGGCTTCCTCGGGCACCAGCGCCAGCGATATCAGCGGGCCGCAAAAGCCGTTGAATTCGGTGTCGAGGAAATAGCGCATCAGAGCTGGTGCCCGGTGCGGTCGCGCTTGGTGGCAAGGTAGCGTTCGTTGTGCGGATTGGGCGGCAGCTTGTGCGCCACGCGTTCGATGACGGTGATTCCGGAGGTTTCGAGCGCGGCGACCTTGTCGGGATTGTTGGTGAGCAGTTGCACCTTGCGCTGGCCGAGCAGCGCCAGCATCCGTCCAGCCACGGCGAAGTTGCGCGCGTCGATGGCGAAGCCGAGCCGGGTATTGGCATCGACGGTGTCGAAGCCTTGGTCCTGGAGTGCATAGGCGCGCAGCTTGTTGATAAGCCCGATGCCGCGGCCTTCCTGGCGCAGATAGAGCAGGATCCCCCAGCCGCTCGCCTCGATCTCGGCGATCGCGGCGCGGAGTTGTGGCCCGCAATCGCATTTCAGGCTGCCGAGCACGTCGCCGGTCAGGCATTCGCTGTGGAGTCGGACCAGCGGCGGATTGCCGTCGGGCTGGCCGATCAGCAGCGCGACATGCTCGCCGGGCATCTCATCGGTGCGGAAGGCGACGATCTCGCTGTCTTCCGCGCCTTCGACTGGCAGGCGCGCTCGACCGACGATGCGCAACCGGTCGGCATCCTCATGCGCATCGATGTCGGCGGGGGTGATCGAGTCGGCAGCCTCGCCGGGCGCTGCGAAGAATGCCGGGAGCAGCCCGGCGACGCGCGCCAACCGCAGCGCTGCGCTCGCGGCATCGCTCTGCGCGATTTCGATCGCGCGGAACGGTCCCTTGAGCGGCGTCGCCAAGTCGAGCTGCGGGTCAGCGAGCGCGGTGGCGGTATCGAAGTCGAGCCACGGCACGCGATCGACTAGCACCGGTCCGTCGGGCGCTGCCGCTGCGCGCTGATTGGCCAGCTTGAGCGTCGTTGCGCGGCCGGCCGAGAGCAGCACCGGCGCCGTGGCGTCGGGGTCGAACGCCGCGAGCCGCTCCGCATCGGCGGTCTCGATCGCGAGCAGCCGGAGGGTGCCGTCGTGGCCGCGGATCGCCACCGGCCATCCCCGCCGCAGCGCATCGACTGCGCGGGCAACGGCGCGCGGATCGCTCAAAAGTCGAACTCGGTGAGGATTGGAACGTGGTCGGAAGGCTTGAGCCAGCTTCGGCACGGCTCGTACACTTTGTGGCCGGTCGCCTTGTCGGCGACGTCGCGGCTGGCCCACATATGGTCGAGCCGCCGCCCGCGGTCCGATGCTGCCCAGTCCTTGGCGCGGTAGCTCCACCAGGTGAAGCAGCGCTCGGGTGCGGGGATGAAGTGGCGGCCCAGATCGACCCAGTCGTGCGCAGCCTGCAGCCGGCCCAGCGCTGCCACTTCGATCGGCGTGTGGCTGACGACGTCGAGCAACTGCTTGTGGCTCCACACGTCCGATTCGAGCGGCGCGATGTTGAAGTCGCCGGTGAGGATCGAGGGGACGGTCAGCGTTTCCGACCAGCGCGTCATCCGCTCGATGAAATCGAGTTTCTGGCCGAATTTGGGGTTCACCTCGCGGTTCGGCACATCGCCGCCAGCGGGGACATAGACATTCTCGAGCCGCACCCCGTTGGGCAGCCGCACGCCGACGTGCCGCGCTTCCTGGTTGGCCTGCCAGTCGAAACGGTCGTCCTCCACCACCGGCACGCGACTGATGATCGCCACACCGTGGTGCATCCGCTGGCCGTGCTTGATAACGTGATCATAGCCGAGCGCGTGGAAGGGCGATTCAGGGAAGTCGCCGTCGATCACCTTGGTTTCCTGCAGGCAGAGGATGTCAGGCGATTCCTCGCGGAGGAACTGCTCGACGATCTCGATGCGGAAGCGGACGGAATTGATGTTCCAGGAGGCGATCTTCATCGCCCGGCATGTAGCGCGTTTCGGGCGCGGTTCCAGTAGCCGGGTGGAGTGGTCCGTCGCCAACCTGACATTGTCACCGGGGCTGGTGCGCGCCAGACTGCAATGCGGGCAGGGGGCCTATGCATGGAGAACGACTCGGTCTTCCAGTGGACCAAGATGATCCTCGATCATCTGTGGATGCTGATCCCACTCGTCCTGACGGTGTATGTCATCTGCCAGCCCGACATCCTGCGCCATATCTCGCGGGTAAAGCTCGGCGATTTCGAGCTAGAGCTCGCCACGTTGAAGGAGGAGCTGAAGGACACCAGGCAGCAGCTGATGAAATCGCATTCCGGAGTCCGCGCGCTGATCGAGAAGCTCGGTGCGACCGGACCCGTGGCGACCCCGCAGGGTATCAAGGTTCGTGCGGTGCACCTCTCGGGGGAGGACCTCGCCGAAGGCCTGGCCGGGCTGCAGCCCCGCTGCGTTGCATGCCGCGGCGGTCATCGCGCGCAAGCGCGTCGATCCCGCTGCGCTGGGCGCGATCGTCGATTGTCTGGATCGGCTGGGCTCTGCCCCGGACTTGGGCGGCATCCGCCTCAACACGATCTGGCAACACGCGAGCGCCGCGCATCTGACGCTCGTCGCGATCTACAAGAACGGCGCGACGCCGATACCCGAGCGCACGCTACTCGTGCGCGGCAAGGCGGTATTCGAGCGGCTCGTCGCGCATCCGCGGGTTCAGCAGGATCGGCCTTACGATCCGAGCAAGGGCGTACGCGGGCCCGCAGGCCACGCGCTGCGCTGGCTAGCTACCGGCGTTGCGGCATCGGCGGGCTGACAACGGCGCTCGCGCCAAAAGGAAAGGCCCCCGCTCCGGGGGCAATGGAGCGAGGGCCGACCTAGCGTTCGTCACGCAGGCGGGAAGTGGTTCGATCCCGAGCAACAGGGGGAAAATCCCGAGTACCGCCCCACATCCGCAAGACCGTTTCTAGGGGCTGCAACCTGTCGGCAACATGAACGATCGTCAGAAAACTCAGCGATTCCGCGGGCCTTGCCTCCGCGGGTCGTTCCAGCGGAACACTCCGTCGGACACGCTGCCGTTGATCTGCTGGCCGGATAGACGGATCGTCGTACGATTGTTCTGCGAATCCAGCGCGACCCAGCCCTGCAGCACCAGCCCCGCGGGCCCGGCAGCGTTCTTCTGGAAAATCATCGTGATCCGGCCATATTCGGGATGCGCCGGATCATGGACTTCGATCGAGACGACGCGGGGATCGCCGGTCGAGTTCAGCTTGGCGAACTTGGCGATGTCGCGCTTGGGGTTGAGCAGAACCGCCAGCGGGGAATTGCCGATCGGCCAGCGATCGACCTGGCGCACCTGATAATCGATGAAATAGAGGCTGTTTCCGTCCGCTACGATCAACTGCGGCACACCCTTCTGATATTGGAAGCGTATCTTGCCGGGGCGCTTGAGCGTCATCGTGCCGGTCAGCACGCGATTGTTGCGGTCGGTCTGGCTGAATGCGGCGGTCATGCTGGTGACGCCGGCCAGATGCTGCTGAACCTGCGCCAGCTCGTCCGCGACGGGCGCCGCCGAGACCAGCATCGGCGCGGCGAACAGGGTGAGGGCTAGGGACCGTGCAAACACGTCTATCTTCTCCGAAAGCTTTGGGCGAGGCCGTAGCGGGGGCGGCTTGAATGCCCCCTGAACCCTCATCCCTCCGAAACGATCCTCACAGCGGGCGGCCGTCCGTGTCCATCAGTACCTCGCGGCGGCCGACATGGTCGGGGCGCGAGACCAGCCCGTCCTTTTCCATCCGCTCGACCAGCCGCGCCGCGCTGTTGTAGCCGACGCGGAGCTGGCGCTGCAGCCATGACGTCGATGCCTTCTGGCTCTCGGCGACCAGCTGGGTGGCGCGGCGATAGAGCTGGTCCTCGGGCGAATCGTCGCCGTCCGGGCTTCCCTCCAGCGCGAAGCCGCCGTCCTCGGGCTCTTCGGTGACCGCGGTGATGTAGTCCGGGGCTCCCTGCGCGCGCCAGAAATCGGCGACCGCCTGGACCTCGTCGTCGCTGACGAACGGCCCATGGACGCGGACGATCTGCTTGCCGCCGGGCATGTAAAGCATGTCGCCCTTGCCGAGCAGCTGCTCGGCGCCCTGCTCGCCGAGGATCGTGCGCGAATCGATCTTCGAGGTGACGTGGAAGCTGATTCGCGTCGGCAGATTGGCCTTGATCACGCCGGTGATGACATCGACCGACGGACGCTGCGTCGCCATGATCAGATGGATGCCAGCGGCGCGCGCCTTTTGCGCCAGCCGCTGGATCAGGAACTCGACTTCCTTGCCCGCGGTCATCATCAGATCGGCAAGCTCGTCGACGATCACCACGATCTGCGGCAGCGGCTGCAAGTCGAGCGTCTCTTCCTCGTAGATCGGCCGGCCGGTATCGGGATCATAGCCCACCTGGACCTTGCGGCCGAGCTTCTGTCCCTTGGCCTTGGCCTGGCGCACCTTGTCGTTGAAGCTGGCGAGGCTTCGGACGTTGACGCTAGCCATCATCCGATAGCGGTCCTCCATCTGCTCCACCGCCCATTTGAGCGCGCGGACTGCCTTGGGCGGATCGGTGACCACATCGGCGAGCAGATGCGGGATGTCCTTGTAGATGCTCAGCTCGAGCATCTTGGGATCGATCATGATCATCCGGCACTGGTCCGGGGTAAGCCGGTAGAGCAGCGACAGGATCATCGCGTTGAGGCCCACCGACTTGCCCGAGCCGGTGGTGCCGGCGACGAGGAGATGCGGCATCGGCGCGAGATCGCCGATCACCGGATCGCCGGCGATGTTCTTGCCGAGCACCAGCGGCAGGGTCGCGCCCTGCGCTTCGAACGCCTCGCTGCCGATCAGCTCGTGGAGATTGACCGATTCGCGCTTGGCATTGGGGAGCTCGATGCCGATCACGCTGCGTCCGGGGATGGTGGCGACGCGAGCGGAGATCGCGCTCATGTTGCGGGCGATATCGTCGGCAAGCTGGATGACGCGGCTCGCCTTGATCCCGGCGGCGGGCTCGAGCTCGTACATCGTGACCACCGGGCCCGGCTTCACTTCGACGATCTGGCCCTTGACGTGGAAGTCGTCGAGGACGCTCTCGAGCAGCCGCGCATTGCGTTCAAGCGCGAGCTTGTCGATTCCGGGATTCTGGTTGGGCGGCGCGGCCTTGAGCAGGTCGAGCGGCGGCAGCTTGTAGGTGTCCTTGAAGTCGAGGCTGCTCTGCACCGGCGGCTTGGGCTTGGCAGGCGAAGGCGCGATGCTCGGCTCGGCGATCACCGGGCCGGGGCGATTGTCGGGCACCACCAGCTTGCGCGGCTCGCGGACTTCGCGAAGCTCGCGGGTCTCGCGCACCTCCTGCGGATCGGGGCCGCGCAGCAGCGGCGTCCTGGCGGGGCCGAACAGCCGCGGCATGCTGAGACCGATGCCGGAGCGCTCGGGCAACGTGAAATCGAGGCTGCGCCACCAGATCCACAGCCCGACAAGCGCGAAGATCAGGCCAAGCGCGCGTCCCATCCAGAAGATTATCGTCGGATCGCCGATAAAGCCGATCATCCATCCGAACAGCGCGGCGATCGACAGGCCGACCACGCCACCCCAGCCGCCGACCAGCCACAGCACCGAATCGCTGGAAAAGAATGCAAGCGCAGTCGCCATCAGCACCACGCCGATCGCGACGCCGCGGAGCATCCGCTTCCAATCGCCCAGCGGCCGATCGAGCCACAGCCGGTTGGTGAGGATCAGCCCGGCGGGGGCGATCAGCGCCACAGGCAAACCCAACGTGGCGAGCAGCAGATCCGCGATCCAAGCGCCCGGCAGCCCCAGCAGATTGCGCGCCGGCCCGCCCGAGGCGGTGTTCATCGACGGGTCCTGAGAATTATAAGTGAGCAGCGCCAGGATGATCCCGACGGTCGCCAGGAACAGCAGCGTCCCGCCGATCAGCGCGCCGCTACGGCGGACGCCCGCCTTCATCGTGTCGCGTACCAGCGACGGTTGTGCCCGGGACGCCATGGCCCGTTCTCCAAAATGTCAGGGGGTGCGGCGGAATCATCGCCTACGCGGACTCTGACGTCAAGATGGACCTGTTTTTGTACTTCCACCGTGACCTGTGGATCGTGTCTTCGCGCTTCCTCTCTGACGGCCTTGTGGTTAGTGCCACACACATGGATAGCGCAGACGTACTCATCCTCGGCGGCGGACTGGTCGGCAGTGCGCTGGCGACCGCGCTCGACGCGCATGGCCTCACCGCAATCGTCATCGACCCCGCCGATCCCGCGACGATCCTCGCCGCCGGGTATGATGGCCGCGCCTCGGCGATCGCCAGCGCGCCGATGCGGATGTTCGACGCGATCGGCGTCGCGCCGCGGCTCGCCGGCAAGGGGTGCCCGATCGAAGGCATCCGAGTCAGCGACGGCCTCGCCCCCGGTAAGCTAGATTTCACGCCCGATGCCGACGGTGGCGCGCTCGGCCATATGTTCGAGAATCGCATTCTCCGGACTGCCCTATTCGAGGCTGCGCAGGCGGCGCCGGGCGTCGATCTGCGGATGCAGACGCGCGCCGTTTCGGTCGAGCGCGGTGAGTTCGGCGTTACCGCGACGCTCGATTCGGGTGCAGTGGTCCGTGCACCGCTGCTGATCGCTGCCGAGGGCCGCAATTCGCCGACGCGCGATGCTGCCGGGCTTAAGACCGCGCGGTGGAGTTATGACCATGCCGCAATGGTCGCGACCTTCGGGCACGAGCGCTCCCACGAGAATATCGCCTTCGAAATCTTCTATCCGGAGGGGCCGTTCGCGATCCTGCCGCTGCTCGACGATGCCAATGGCCATCGATCGGCGATCGTCTGGACGGTCAATGCCCGCGATGCGGCGGGGATGAACAAGATCTCTGACCGCGCCTATCTCGCCGAGGCGGAGAAGCGCATGGGCGGCTTTCTCGGCACGCTCGGGCCGCTTTCGGGCCGGTTCAGCCATCCGCTGGGCTTTCACCACGCCGCGTGGATCACTTCGAACCGGCTCGCTTTGGTCGGCGACGCCGCGCACGGCATCCACCCGATCGCGGGGCAGGGCGTCAATGTCGGCTTCCGCGACGTCGCGACGCTGGTCGAGGTGCTAGTCGAGGGCAAAAGGCTCGGCATGGACCTCGGCGATCCGCAGCTGCTCGCGCGCTACCAGCGCTGGCGCGGGCTCGACACTTTTATGGTCGCTGCCGCTACGGACGGGCTGACTCGCCTGTTCGGCATTCCCGGCAAGACCGCCGCCGCGGTCCGCCGCTTTGGCTTGTCGGCAGTCGACAAGCTGCCGCCGCTCAAAGACTGGTTCATGGCCGAGGCGCGCGGCGAAAGCGGTGACGTGCCCAAGCTGCTGCAAGGGCTGAGCGTCTAAGGCAGCATCCGCGCCGCCTCGACGAGCATCACGGGCACGCCGTCGCGAATAGGGTAGGCGAGGCCGGCCTCGTCGGACACCAGCTCCAGCCGCGCCTCGTCATGGCGCAGCGACGTACGCGTAACCGGGCACACCAGCTTTTCGAGCAGCCACGGGTCGATCACTGCAGGGTCACTCCGCCTTCTTCGCCGTGGCGGCCGAAGAATTGCATCAGCTGGACGATCAGGTCGGCGCGGGCGGAAAGCCCGTCGGCTTCGATCAATGCCTGTTTCGATGCGGTGTCGAACGGCGCGATCTGGGCGATGCCGTTGACCAGCGATTCGTCGTCGAGCCGGGTTACCGCTTCCCAGTCGACGGCATAGCCGAGCCCGTCGGCGAAGCGGCGCGATTCCATTTCGAGCGAGGCGCGCTCGGCGATCGCGAGCACTTCGCCTTCGCCGGCAGCCTCCAGCTCGGCTTCGACTTGGCGGAACGGGGTCGTGACGTCGAGTTCGCGGAGTACCGTGAAGCGGGCCAGCCCTTCGAGCACGATATCATAGCGGCCGTCGGGCAGTGCCTCGACTTCGGCGATGCGGCCGACACAGCCGATGTCGAACAGCGCCGGGGGATCGCCCGCGTCGCGCGGCTGGATCATGCCGATTCGCCGATCGCGGGCTAGCGCGTCCGAGATCAGCGCGCGGTAACGGGGCTCGAAGATGTGGAGCGGCAGGTGCATCCGCGGGAACAGCAGCGCCCCGGCGAGCGGAAACACCGAAAGCCGCGTCACGGTCATCCGAACAGGATCGCCGAGAGCTTGCGCCGCTGCGCCGAGACCCAGGGATCTTCGAGACCGACGGCTTCGAACAGCTTGAGCAGGCGCGCGCGGGCGGCGCCTTCGTTCCAGTCGCGGTCTTCGGCGATCATCGCGAGCAAGGTCGCGGCAGCCGCTTCGCGATCGCTGGTCATCTGGCCGCCGGCGAGTTCGTAGCGCGCATCCATGTCGCCGGTAGCGGCCTTGGCTTCCAGCCCGGACAGATCCTCGACCGGCACCACTTCCTTCGCCAGCGCGAGCGCGGCGCGCGCCTGCTCGATCTCGGGGCCCTTGGCTGCATCCTCGGGAAATGCAGCCAGCACGGCTTCGGCATCGTCGGTCCGTCCCAGCGCGAGCAGCGCGCGTGCGCGGCCCGCGGCGATCTGCGGATGCTCGGGCGCCACCTCGGCGATTTGCTCGAACACCGAGAGCGCGCGTTCGTGGTCGCCTTCGGCCAGCACCTGCTCGCCCATCGCGATCAGTGGCTCCAGCTCAGCCTCGGCGGAGGCTTCCTCGCTCTGGACGGGCAATTGGCGCAATATCTGGTCGAGCATCGTGCGCAGCTGGGTTTCGGTGCGGGCGGTGGTCAGATCGGCAACGAGCTGGCCCTGGAACATCGCATAGACGGTCGGGATCGAGCGGACCTGGAACTGGGCCGCGATAAACTGATTCGCGTCGACATCGACCTTGGCGAGCGTCACGCCCTTCGCCGCATAGTCGGCGGTTACTTTCTCCAGCACCGGAGTCAGCGCCTTGCACGGGCCGCACCATTCGGCCCAGAAGTCGATGACGACGAGGCTGGTCATCGACGGCTCGACGACGTCGCGGCGGAAGGCCTCGACGGCTTCCTTCTCGGCGGGGGACAGTCCAAGCGTGGCCAACGGGGTGCTCCTGAGCGTAATGTCGGGTTGCGCCGCTATGTGGGCGTTCATGCTTCCCGCGCCAAGCCTTTTCCAGAATCGGTCGTTGGGGGTTGCGCTGTCCGAATCCCGCTGCTAGTGGCCGCGCCTCACCCGCCCCCAGCGCCAAGTCGCGAAGGGGCAGAACGCCAGAGCGGGCGTAGCTCAGGGGTAGAGCACGACCTTGCCAAGGTCGGGGTCGAGGGTTCGAATCCCTTCGCCCGCTCCAGCTTCTCGCCGTGATCCAGCGGCGCTAGATCACATCAGCGAGAAGCACCGCCGGCGCCGAGGCCAGGCGATTTCCGAGTTCCACTCCGTTCAGCGTGCGGCCATCCCGATTGTTTGATAGAGCACGCGTGATGCACTCTATCGTTTCCAAAATGCTGGCGGTCGCCCTTGTCGCGCTGCCCCTCGCCACCCCCGCCTTCGCCGACGAGCCGCCGACGCCGATCGCGACCGAATGGCGCAATCCGAGCAACAGCGTCCATGTCCGCATCGACAAATGCGATGGCAAGCTGTGCGGCACGGTGACTTGGGCCAGCGACAAGGCCCAGGCCGATGCCCGCCGCGGCGGCACGCCGAATCTGATAGGCACCCGCCTGTTCCGCGATCTCGAGCCCTCCGGGGCCAGCAAATGGCACGGCAAGGTATTCGTGCCCGATATCCGCAAAACCTTCTCGGGCACGCTCAGCTTCACCGATTCGAACACGATGGTCGGCAAGGGCTGCGTATTGTTCGGCGTGATCTGCAAGTCGCAGACGTGGAAACGCATCAGCTGAATTCGAACGCAGCTTCCGGGACTGACCGGGTGCGGTTTCTCGGCTAGAGTCGAAATCATGGCAAGCGCACCCATAAGAATCGGCATCGGCGGCTGGACCTTCGAGCCATGGCGCGGGACCTTCTACCCCGAAGGGCTCGTCCAGAAGAAGGAGCTCGAATACGCCTCGCAGCAGCTCAGCGCGATCGAGATCAACGGCACCTATTATTCGAGCTTCAAGCCCGCGACGTTCGAAGGCTGGGCGAAGACCGTGCCCGAAGGCTTCGTCTTCACGGTCAAGGGCTCGCGCTTCTGCACCAATCGCAAAATTCTCGCCGAGGCGGGCGAATCGGTCCAGCGCTTCGTGTCGCAGGGGTTGGTCGAGCTCGGCGACAAGCTCGGCCCGCTCTTTTGGCAGTTCATGGCGACCAAGAAATTCGACGCGGAGGATTTCCGCGCCTTCCTGGCACTACTCCCGCGCGAGGAGGCTGGGGTGAAGCTCCGTCACGCGATCCAGGTTCGCCACGACAGCTTTCATGTCCCCGAATTCGTGGCGATGTGCCGGGAGGCTGACGTCGCGATCGTCTATGCCGATTCGCCGCAATATCCGGCAATCGCCGATATTACAGGCGACTTCATCTATGCCCGGCTGGAGGCAGGTGAGGACGACAACCCGCTTTGCTACCCGGAGGCCGATTTCCCGCGCTGGACGCAAGCGGCGGAGGTGTGGGCGGCCGGTGGTCGGCCCGACGGTCTGCCCTATGTCGAGACCAAGACCCCGCCCAAGCAACCGCGCGAGACGTTCGTCTTCTTCATCCACGGCGGCAAGGTCCGCGCCCCCGCCGCAGCGCAGGAACTGATTCGCCGGCTAGCTTGACCCCTCCTTGGGAGGGAGGCCAGTTACGGCCGCTTCGGGCTCGGCTTGTCGGATACCATCCGTTCGCCGTCGATGACGATCGGGCTCGCCAGCCCGGGCACACCATCGCGCCCGATCTGCATGCCGCGCGCCGTCACCTGGACATCGGCGAACACTTCATCGACAGCGTTGATCGGTCCCGCCGGCACGCCTACCGCTTCGAGCGCTTCGTAGAGATCGGCCTTTGCCCGAACCCGGACCGCCGCCTCGATCGCCGGTATCAGCAGTGCGCGGTGGGTCACCCGTGCCGGATTGGTCGCGAATTGCGGATCATCGGCCAGATCGAGGCCGAGTACGTCGCACAGCTTCCGGAACTGCGAATCATTGCCCACCGCGACGATCAGCGCGCCGTCGCGCGTCTCGAAGGCCTGGTACGGCACGAGGTTGGAATGGCCGTTACCCATCCGGTGGGGCACCTTGGTGGGGTTGGCCATCCAGTTGAGCGCCTGGTTGGCGAGCACTCCCACCTGGGTGTCGAGCAGTGCCATGTCGATATGCGCGCCTTCGCCAGTGACGTCACGACGTCGCAACGCAGCGAGGATCGCCACTGCCGAATAGACTCCGGTGAATATGTCGGCATAGGCGACCCCGGCCTTTTGCGGGGGACCGTCGGGCTCGCCGGTCAGCGACATCGCGCCGCCCATGCCCTGGATGATGAAATCGTATCCGGCGCGATGGGCATAGGGGCCGTCCTGCCCGAAGCCGGTGATCGAGCAGACCACGAGCCGCGGATCGGCCGCGCGCAGGCTGACGGGATCGAGCCCGTATTTGACCAGCCCGCCGACCTTGTAATTCTCGATCACGACATCGGCGCCGGCGATCAGCGCGCGGACCTCGGCCTGCCCCTCGGGCGTAGCGATGTCGATCGCGCGGCTCTCCTTGCCGCGGTTGGTCGCGTGGAAATAGGCTGCGTCGAGCGTCTCGCCGTCCGCGCCGTGCAGGAAGGGCGGCCCCCAATGCCGGGTATCGTCGCCCGAGCCGGGACGCTCGACCTTGATCACCTCCGCCCCCAGATCGGCGAGCAACTGGCCACACCACGGCCCGGCAAGGATCCGTGCCAGCTCGATGACTCGAAGCCCTTCGAGGGGCTTCACGGCCTGCGAATCTCGTAGATCACATGCGGCTTCATTTCGCCTGCCATCAGCCGCAGCTCGGGCGGTCCCGCGCGCAGCACGCCGCCATTCTTCTCCATTGCCTTGCGGGAGCGGACATTGTTCTCACCGACAGTGAACACCACGGTGCCGACGAAGCGGTGGATGTAGTCGAGCATCAGCCGCTTGATCTCGCGATTGGTATCACCACCCCAATAGTCGCGCTTGAGATAGGTCCAGCCGATCTCGATCTCGTAGGCCTCCGGCTTCCAATTGTCGAAGCGCGACGATCCGATGACTTCGCCAGTCGCGCGGGCGAGGATGGTCAGCGCGCCGCCGCTGGCGATCCCGGCGTCGAAATAGGCGCGGAATACACTTTCCTGCCAGCGATCATGCGCGGGATGAACTTCCCAGATCAGCGGATCGGACGCGACGGCGTAGAGCGCATCCCAATCCTCCGCCGTGCTGGGACGCAGGATCACGCGGTCACCCGTCAGTGTCGGTTGGCGATCCAGCTCGATCACATTTCCTCCGTTCGCTTTGAGCGCAGTCGAGAAGCCTTTGTCACCGTTTCCGTTTCTCGACTTCGCTCGAAACAAACGGAGGCATCAGAATGATGTCGATATCAGAACGCCGCGATCCCGGTGATCGCGCGCCCGAGGATCAGCCCGTGCACGTCGTGTGTGCCCTCATAGGTGTTGACCGTCTCGAGGTTGATTGCGTGGCGCATCACGTGGAATTCGGCCGAGATGCCGTTGCCGCCGTGCATATCGCGGGCGATGCGCGCGATATCGAGGGCCTTGCCACAATTGTTGCGCTTGATGATGCTGATCGCCTCTGGGCTCAATGTGCCGTCGTCGAACATCCGGCCGCAGCGCAGCGCCGCCTGTAGCCCTAGCGCGATCTCGGTCTCCATATTCGCGAGCTTGAGCTGGACCAGCTGAGTCGCGGCAAGCGGCCTGCCGAACTGGGCGCGATCGAGCGTGTACTGCCGCGCGGCGTGCATGCATGCCTCGGCAGCACCCATCGTGCCCCAGGCGATGCCGTAGCGCGCGCGGTTGAGGCAGCCGAAGGGCCCCCGCAGCCCCTGGACCTCGGGCAGCAGCGCGTCCTCGCTCACTTCAACGCCGTCCATGACGATTTCGCCGGTAACCGAGGCGCGCAGGCTGAGTTTGCCGTCGATCTTGGGCGTCGACAGCCCCTTCATGCCGCGTTCGAGGACGAAGCCCTTGATCCCGCCGCCATGCGCGTCGGACTTGGCCCAGACGACCATAACATCGGCGATCGGCGAATTGGTGATCCACATCTTGGTGCCGGTCAGCCGATAGCCGCCGTCCACCTTCTCGGCGCGAGTGCGCATCCCGCCGGGATCGGAGCCGGCATCGGGCTCGGTCAGCCCGAAGCAGCCGACCCATTCGCCGGTTGCCAGTTTGGGCAGGTATTTCCGCTTCTGCGCCTCGGTGCCGTACGCATAGATCGGGTGCATCACGAGGCTGGATTGCACGCTCATCGCCGAACGATAACCCGAATCGACGCGCTCCACTTCGCGGGCGACCAGCCCATAGGCGACATAGCCGAGCCCGGCGCCGCCATAGCTTTCGGGAATCGTCGGACCGAGCAGCCCAAGCGCGCCCATCTCCGACATGATCTCGCGATCGAATCGCTCGTCGAGGAACGCGCTGGTGACGCGCGGGAGCAATTCGCCCTGCGCATAATCGCGCGCGGCGCCCTGCACCATGCGCTCTTCGTCGGTCAGTTGCGCGTCGAGCGCGAACGGATCCTGCCAGTCGAACCGGCCCATCTCTGCCATGTCACTTCCCTCAGGTGGCGGCCGGGCGCGGGGGTGCCGCAACCGGCGGCGTGGCGGGCGGCGCTTCCAACGCGGCCCGTTCGATTTCGAGCAATCCCTGCCGCGCGGCGATATAGCGGCGCGCCGCGACGATCCAGCTCTCGGCGCTGACCATGCCGGGCATGTGCACCACCTCGGCGAGTGCTGTCTCGACATCGCCATGGTCGAGCGCGAGCCGGGCGCGGCGCAGCCGATCTGACGTGCGCGGGCTCGGCGATTCGGCCTGGCGCAGCACGACTAGGTCGCTCAGCAGCCGCCGAACGCCCATCCACATGCTGTCATCGGCGCCACTGGCGAGCCGCGGCGCGATCGTCTCAAGCGCGAGCCGCAAATCGCCCAGCGTCACCGGTTCGGCCGAGGCGCGTAGGATCATTCCCACTGCTTCGCCGCGCGCTTCGCCGAAGCGCCGGCGCAGCTGGCCTTCCAACTGGCCCAGCGGCTGGCCGCGTTCGATCGCGCGGCGGACGCCTGCCGCGATCATCAGCCGCTCGGCGCGAGTAGCGTAGGAAGACGCGTTGCGGGCGCTGCCGTCGATATCGCGCAGCCGCAGCTCGAGCTGGTCGAGCTTGCCGGCAAGCTCCTGCTCGCGCGCGCCTAAAGTCGCCATGTCGGTGCCGGGCGGCAGCGATGCCACGGGGTTCGCCGGTTGCGTGGCCTCGATCGGCGGGGGCACGGGCGCATTGCGCGGCGATCCGATTCCGCCAGCAAGTTGGAATGCGGCCGCCGTCACGGCGATGCCGCCGACAAAGGCAAGTCCGCCAATAAGATAGGGTGTCCGCGTCTCGGGGCCGCGGGCCGGCTCCGGCGCGAGGGGCTCGTCGCTCATGCCCCCTTATTCGCTGCCCTGCCCGCGCGGTCAATCGGCCAGCGCGATTGCGGCGTCGATCAGCGCCTCGCTGGAGATCGATTCGGGCACCACGACCTGCTCCCAACCGCCTCCGACGGCCGCTGCCGCGCGTTGGCTCAGCGCGACGATCGCCATTCCGCTGCGCGAAATCGCCGCCGCATCGACGACCTCCCCTAGCCGCACGCCTCCGCGGGCGGACTGCACCAGGGCTATGCAGCCGTCGAGTTGAGACACGTCCCGTGGCGCAAGCGTCTCGCTCGCATAGACGGTGATCACTTGCGCGATGACCCCGCCCGGCTCGATCGTCCGTTCGCGCCCGGCGAGATGCAGCGCCCGCTCTATCCCCGCCGCCTGGGCGTTCGCAGTTAGCGCTGCCGCGTCCTCCTCGCCCACAAAGACGACGTCGAAGCCCGCGCGCTGCGCCGAATCGGCAGTCGCCTTGCCGACGGCATGGACCGGCAGTCGATGCAGCGCCGAAAGACCGGCGCCGCCATGGCGCACGGCGTTGGCGCTGGTCAGGATCAGCGCATCGAAGGCTTCGGCAGCGGGAACGCCCCACGCCACCGGTCGAACCTCGAACAGCGGCATTCGAATCGCGGTGCGTCCCCGTGCCTCGATCGCCGCCGCAGTCACGCGGTTGCCCGGCTCGGGTCGCAGCACCGCGATTTGGCGAGTCATCCGCCGAACAGCCGGCGGATTTCTTCGGGCGCTCCGATCAGCAAGTCGCGCGCCACGGCGATCGGCAATACCTGGTCGGTCGGCGCGCCGGCCTCCTGGGCGTAGACATGGACGCTGCCGTCTTCGGAAAGGAGCTCGGCGCGCAGTGTCATGATCGCGCCCTCGATCGTCGCCAGCGCGCCGACCGGCGAATGGCAATCGGCCTTGAGCGCGGCGAGCAGCGCACGCTCGGCGAGGACGCAAGCATGCGTCTGCGGATCGTCGATCTTCGCCAGCATCGCCCGGGCATGCGAGTCGGTCCCGCGGCACTCGATCCCCACTGCGCCCTGCGCCGGCGCAGGGAGCATCACGTTGATCGGGATCGCCACGCCGACGTCATGACGCCCGAGTCGCTCGAGCCCCGCGGCGGCCAGCAACGTCGCATCGACCTCGCCCGCCGCCAGCTTGGCCAGCCGCGTTTCGACATTTCCCCGAAACACGATGATCTCCACATCCGGCCGAAGCTTGCGGATCTGCGCCGCCCGTCGCGGCGAGCTGGTGCCGATGACTGCGCCGTGACGCAGCGCTTCGATCGATTCGGCGCCGATGAGCCGGTCGCGCACGTCGGCACGGGGAAGGATGGCGGCGATCGTAATTTCGGGCGGGCGGACGGTCTCGACGTCCTTCATCGAATGGACTGCGCCGTCGATCGCGCCGTCGATCAGTGCGCGATCGAGCTCCTTGGTCCATAGCGCCTTGCCGCCAATCTCGGCGAGCGCGCGGTCCTGGACCCGGTCGCCGGTAGTGCGGATCGGAACGATCTCGATGGCGTCGGCCGGCAGGGCATGCGCGGCGAGCAGCGCATCGCGCACCATATGGGCTTGGGTGAGGGCGAGCGGCGAGCCGCGGGTGCCAAGGCGGAACTGGAGCATGGGTTGTGCTAATGCCCCCAGCAATTAGATGGATGCAATGGCGCTGATCCTTGGCCTTGAATCGAGCTGCGACGAAACCGCCGCCGCGCTGGTGACGAGCGATCGTCAAATCCTCGCGCACAAGCTGGCGGGCCAGGAGGCGGCGCATCGACCCTATGGCGGCGTCGTCCCCGAAATCGCAGCGCGCGCGCATGTCGAAGTGATGAGTCCGCTGGTCGAGGCGGCGCTGGCCGAGGCGGGGGTGACGCTGGCGGATGTGGACGCCATCGCCGCAACCGCCGGCCCCGGGCTGATCGGCGGTGTGATGGTCGGCCTGGTCACCGCCAAGGCGCTCGCGCTGGCAAGCAACAAGCCCCTCGTTGCAGTCAACCATCTCGAGGGGCATGGCCTGTCGCCGCGGCTGACCGACCCAGACCTCGCTTTCCCCTATCTGCTGCTGCTTGTTTCGGGCGGACATTGCCAATTGCTGCTGGTCGAGGGCGTCGGCGCCTATCGCCGCCTCGCCACCACGATCGACGATGCCGCGGGCGAAGCGTTCGACAAGACTGCCAAGCTGCTCGGCCTCGGCTTTCCCGGCGGTCCCGCGGTCGAGAAGGCGGCGGCGCAAGGAAATCCGCGTGCCGTCCCGCTGCCGCGCCCGCTGCTCGGCTCGCCCGAGCCGCATTTCTCCTTCGCCGGCCTCAAGAGCGCCGTCGCCCGCGTCGTCGGCCTGTACGACGCCGAAGACATTGCCGCCTCGTTCCAGCAGGCGGTGGTCGACTGCTTGCTGGATCGCACGCGCCGTGCGCTGCAATCGGTCGATGTGACGGCGTTGGTCGTTGCCGGCGGCGTTGCCGCCAATGGTAGCGTCCGCGTCGCGCTTTCGGGACTAGCCGCCGAACATGGCCTGCGCTTCGTGGCGCCGCCCTTGTGGCTGTGCACCGACAATGCCGCGATGATCGGCTGGGCCGGTGCCGAGCGCTTCGCCGCCGGGCTCACCGATCCGCTCGATTTCCCGGCGCGACCCCGCTGGCCGCTCGATCCGGGAGCGGAGAAGGTGCGCGGTGCAGGAGTGAAGGCATGAGGATCGGAGTGATAGGCGGCGGCGCCTGGGGCACGGCACTCGCGCAGGTCGCAGCGCGGGACGGGCAGCCCGTCACCCTGTGGGCGCGCGAACCCGATGTGGTCGAAAGCGTCAACGGATCCCATGAGAATCGCCAGTTCCTCGCCGGCGTGCCGCTTTCCGAATCGATCCGCGCCACTGGAAACCTCGCTGATCTCGCCAGTCACGACGCGCTGCTCATAGTCGCGCCGGCGCAGCATGTCCGCGCCGTGCTCGCCGCCGCGCCGGTCGGCGGCACCCCGCTGGTGCTGTGCGCCAAGGGAATCGAGGCGGGCACCCGGCTGCTCGTCGGCGAAGTCGCGCATCAGGCCGCGCCCGATGCGCCGATCGCAGTGCTCTCCGGGCCTACCTTCGCGCACGAAGTCGCCGCTGGCAAACCCACTGCGGTGACGCTAGCCTGCGAAAACGAGGTGCTGCGCAACCGGCTCTCCGAACGCCTCGCCGGCCCAGCCTTTCGCACCTATGGCTCGGCCGATGTGATCGGCGCGGAGATCGGCGGCGCGGTGAAGAACGTCCTCGCCATCGCGTGCGGCGTGGTCGAGGGGGCCGGTCTCGGGCTCAACGCCCGCGCCGCGCTGATCGCCCGCGGTTTCGCCGAGATGACGCGATTCGGTCTCGCCCGCGGCGGCCAGGCGGAGACGCTCACCGGGCTTTCGGGTCTGGGCGATCTCGTCCTCACTTGCTCCTCGACCAACTCGCGCAACTTCTCGCTCGGTGTCGGACTTGGCCAGGGCCGCGGCGCCGCCGAGCTGATGGCCGATCGCAAGACCGTCGCCGAAGGCGCGCATACCGCGCCGGTGCTGCGCGAGGCTGCAGTCGACGCAGGCGTCGACATGCCGGTGACCGAGGCTGTCAACGCGTTGCTCGAAGGCGCGGCGGTGCGCGACGTCATCGAGGCGCTGCTCAGCCGCCCGTTGCGTGAGGAAAAAGCGTGAAGCGCTGGGCGGCCCTGCTCAAGGGCGTCAATGTCGGCGGCAACCGCAAGCTGCCGATGGCCGAGCTGCGGGTGCTGGTCGAAGCGCTCGGCTACATCAACACGAAGACGCTGCTCGCCTCGGGCAACATCGTGTTCGACGCGCCGGACACCGCCGCCGAGATCGTGGCGAAGCTGGAGTCCGCCCTCGCCGGCCATGGCTGCAAGACCGAAGTGATCCTCCGCGACCTGAACGAGATCGACGCAGCGATCGCCGCCAATCCCTATCCCGACGCCGCCGCCGATCATCCGAGCCATTTGCTGGTGGTATTCCACCGCGACCCCTTCCCGACGGGGTTGATCGACAAGGTGGCGGAAATCCACACCGGCCCCGAGCAACTTCACGCCGAAGGCCGCGAACTGTTCATCGACTATCCCGAGAATATCGGCGAATCGAAGCTCGATCGTGCGTTGGCGAAGCTCAAATTCCCTGCACTCGCCACGGCGCGCAATTGGAATACGGTCGGCAAGCTGCGGGCGATGCTCGCCGCCTAGAAGTCGATCGCGACGCCCTTGCGCTCCCAGTCGCCGTAGCGCGTCGGGTCGAGCGGGTCCTTTGCCGGGACAGCCGGCGCGGGTTTGGGGACCGGCGGGCTCTCCGTAAGGTATTTCGGGGGCTTCACATGGCTCGGGCGCTGGCCCATGGCACTGGCTCCAATGAACAAAACTCCCAATCGTCCCCGCCGCCCTAGCGGTCAAGAGCCCGATGGCCCCGGCGTCCCCGCGCGCCGCGCCGCACTGAAACTGCTCGATGCCGTACTGCGCCGCGGCCTCGCGCTCGAACAGGCACTCGATTCGGCGGCCTCCGGGCTTGCGCCCAATGATCGCGGCCTTGCTCACGCTATCGCCGCCGAGACGCTGCGCCGCCTTCCCGATCTCGATGCGCTGATCGATTCGGCGACTCAGCGCCCGCTTCCCGACGACGCCAAGGCGCGTTTCGCGCTGCGCATCGGGCTGGTCCAGGCGCTCGTTCTCGGCACGCCGGGTCACGCCGCGATCTCTACCGTGCTGCCGCTGGTCGATGGCGGCCCTCGTAAACTCGTCCATGGCGTTTTCGGCACGTTGGTCCGCCAGGGCGCGACGCTTCCCGAGCCGCCGACGCTGCCCGATCCGGTCGCGCTACGCTGGCACGCCGCCTGGGGCGACCAGATGATCGAGGATGCCGAGCGCGCGATCGCCGTGCCGCCGCCGCTCGACCTGACGCTACGCGACTCCGCCCGCGCGCCGGATCTTGCCGGCACGATCCTGCTCCCCGGCCATCTCCGCCTCGACGAGAAGGCGGCCGTCCCTACGCTCGAAGGCTATGCCGAGGGCGACTGGTGGGTGCAGGACCTCGCTGCGTCGATCCCCGCACGGCTGATCGGCAACGGCAGCGGCACTGCGCTCGACCTCTGCGCCGCGCCCGGCGGCAAGACGCTCCAGCTCGCCGCCGCGGGCTGGCAAGTGACCGCCGTCGATGTCTCGGAAAGTCGTCTGGCGCGACTTCATGAGAACCTCGAACGCACCGGCCTGGAGGCGAAGGTTGTCGCCGCCGATCTCCTCGAATGGCAGCCATCCGAGCTCGCTGACGCGGTGCTGCTCGACGCGCCGTGCAGCGCCACCGGCATCTTCCGCCGCCATCCCGATGTGCTCCACCGCGTTCGTCCCTCGCTGATCGCCGAGATGGCAGCGCTCCAGACGCGCCTGCTCGCCCGCGCCGCGCAATGGGTGACGCCGGGCGGTACGCTCGTCTTCTCGACCTGCTCGCTCGAACCGCAGGAAGGCGAAGCACAGCTCGATCGCTTCCTCGGAAGCCATTCAGGGTTCGAGATCGTGCCGATTACGCCCGACGAACTCCCGCAGGGCATCACCCCGCGCGAGGACGGCACGCTGCGTCTCCTGCCGGGCGCGCTCATCGAAGCGGGCGGCCTCGACGGCTTCTTCATCGCGCGGCTGCGGCGTTCCTGATCGAGACCTCCACGGGCGTGAACCCCGGTTGCGCGCGACTCATGCCATGCTAGAGCAACGAATATGTCCGCCGTCCGCATCGCCCCCTCGATCCTCTCCGCCGACTTTGCCCGCCTGGGCGAGGAAATCCGCGCGATCGACGCGGCGGGCGCCGACTGGATCCATGTCGATGTCATGGACGGCCATTTCGTGCCGAACATCACGATCGGGCCGGCAGTGATCAAGGCGCTGCGGCCGCATACTGCCAAGCCGTTCGACGTCCATCTGATGATCGCGCCGGTCGATCCGATGCTCGCCGCCTTCGCCGATGCGGGCGCCGACACCATTTCGGTGCATCCTGAATCGGGCCCGCACCTTCATCGCACGCTCCAGACGATCAAGGCGCTGGGCAAGCGCGCCGGCGTGGTGCTGAACCCGGCGACGCCGGTGAACGTTGTCGATCATGTGATGGACATGCTCGATCTGATCCTGGTGATGAGCGTCAATCCCGGTTTCGGCGGGCAGAAGTTCATCGAGAGCCAGCTCCCCAAGATCACCGAGCTTCGCCAGCGGATTACGGCGTCGGGCCGCGCGATCGATCTCGAAGTCGATGGCGGAGTTGATCGCGACACTGCGCCGCGAGTGATCGCCGCGGGCGCCGATGCGCTGGTCGCGGGCACCGCCACCTTCACCGGTGGGCCCGATCGCTACGCCGCCAACATCGCTGCGCTACGAGGCGGATGAAGGACGCGCCGCCCGAGTCCGGTGCCGACGGAGTCGAGGAAGGCAAACGGCTCATCCGCACCGGCGGCGATCGCGGCCTGAGCCTAGCCGAGCGGATTTCCGAGCGTTTCAATCGCCTCACCTGGGGCACGCCGCTCCACGCCATGCGGCTGCGCGGGCGGCACCCGCTCAAGCTGATCGCAGTTCCCGACGATCCCTTTTTCGGCGACGCTCATCGCGGCAACGCCCTGCTCGAAGGTGTGGTCCGCTTTCGCGGCGAGGATCGGCCGATCGAAAAGCTCGATTTCGCCCGGCCAGACTGGACGCCTGCTTTCGGCGACTATCTCCAGAGCTTCGCCTGGCTGCGCGATCTCTCCAGCGTCGCTACCCGCGCACGCGGCGTGCCGATCGCCGAAGCGATCATGCGGCGCTGGCTGGCGGCGCATGGCGAGAAAGTGTCCGATCCCGCGTGGCGCGCCGACATCTGGGGCCGCCGCATCCTGTTCTGGACCGCGCACGCGCCGCTGATCCTGTCCTCGACCGACCTCGTCTATCGTTCCAGCGTGCTCCACGCGCTGGCCCGCGGCGCGCGGCACCTCGATCGTGGCGCAGATCGCGTCCAGCCGGGCGCGGGACTGATCGCTGCATGGTCGGGCGTGCTGGTCGCAGGGTTGTCGATGCCCGGCGGCGATCCGCGCCGGGCCTATGGCGAGAATGGTCTTCGCCGCGCGCTCGATCAATCGGTGTTCGAGGATGGCGGCAGCGTCACGCGCTCGCCCGCCGCGCAGCTCGAATCGATCCAGCTGCTCACCGTGCTCGGCGAAGCCTATGCCGCGCGCCGCCTCACCGCGCCTGGGTTCATCGAAGAGACGCGCGGCCGCATGGTCACGGCGCTGCTAGGGCTGTGCCATGGCGACAAGGGGCTTTCGAGCTGGCAGGGCTCCGGCCCCATCCCCGGGGACGTCATCGAGCAGCTGGTCGAAGCCACAGGCGTGCGCACCCGCCCGCTCAAACAGGCGCGCGAATGGGGCTATCAGCGCCTGTCGGCTGGAACGAGCGTGCTGATCATGGACGTCGCGCCGCCGCCGCTCGCGCGGCTGGTCGAGGGCGGCTGCGCCTCTACGCTTGCGTTCGAGCTCTCCGACGGTGCCGATCGCCTGGTCGTCAATTGCGGCGGCGCGCGTGCGGCCAACGCCCAGGTTCCCCCGGCGCTCGCCGAGGGGCTGCGCACCACCGCCGCGCATTCGACCTTGGTGCTCAGCAATTCCAATTCGACGGCGATCCACGCCGACGGCACGCTTGGCCGCGGCGTCGTCGAAGTCGAGCTGGTGCGGCATGAGACCGACACCGCCAGCCGGATCGAGGCGAGCCATGATGGCTATGTCCGCCGGCTCGGTTATCTCCACCGCCGCGTGCTGGCGATGTCGCCCGACGGGCGCGACGTGCGCGGCGAGGACATGCTGCTCCCCGCCGATCGGCGCAAGCACAAGGCGCCTACGGTGTTCACTGCGCGGTTCCATCTCCATCCGCAGGTCCAGGTCACGCCCACTGCCGACGGGTTGGCGGCGATCCTGCGCACAGCCTCGGGTCATCTCTGGCAGTTCCGCTGCAAGGGCGGCAGCCTCGCGGTAGAGGACAGTATCTGGATCGACGGGCGCGGCCGCCCGCTCACCAGCCAGCAACTTGTCGTCACCGGCGCGAGCCCGGCGGGCGGCACCAATGTCAGCTGGCTGTTCCACCGCGCCAAGTAGCGGCAATTAGGGGTTGCGGGGCGGGGCTCGATCCTTAGGAGGACGGGCCATGGATCAGGTCACCATCAAGCGCGCGCTCCTTTCGGTCTCCGACAAGAGCGGCATCGTCGAACTCGGCCAGGCGCTCGCTGCGCACGGCGTCGAGCTGGTCTCGACCGGCGGCACTGCCAAGGCACTGCGTGATGCGGGGCTGGAGGTGCGCGATATCTCCGATCTCACCGGTTTCCCCGAGATGATGGACGGCCGCGTCAAGACGCTTCACCCCAAGGTCCATGGCGGGCTGCTCGCGGTGCGCGGCAATGCCGAGCATGTCGCCTCGATGGACGAACATGACATCGGCGCGATCGATCTGGTGGTGGTGAACCTCTATCCCTTCGCCCAGACCGTCGCGCGCGGCGCGGGGCGCGACGAGGTCATCGAGAATATCGACATCGGCGGCCCCTCGATGGTCCGCTCGGCCGCGAAGAATCACGATTCGGTCGCGATCCTCACCGATCCTGCCGACTATCCGCTGGTCTACGGCGGCAGCACCACGTTCGAGCAGCGCAAGAAGTTCGCCGCCAAAGCCTATGCCGCCACCGCCGCCTATGATTCGGCGATCGCCGGCTGGTTCGCCCATGTCGACCAGGGCGAGCGCTTCCCCGAAAGCGTCGCAGTGCCGATGATCAAGCAGGCCGAACTTCGTTATGGTGAGAACCCGCACCAGATCGCCGCACTCTACACCCAGTCCGCCGGCGGCGTGAACGGCGTCGCGCAGGCGCGGCAGATCCAGGGCAAGGAGCTGTCGTACAATAACTATAACGACGCCGATGCCGCGCTCGAACTGGTCAGCGAATTCCGCGACGGCCCGCCGACGGTGGTGATCGTCAAGCACGCCAATCCCTGTGGCGTCGCCACCGGGAACACGCTGGTCGAGGCGTATGAAGCGGCGTTCGCCTGTGACACCGTCTCCGCGTTCGGCGGGATCATCGCCGTCAATCGTCCGCTCGATGGCCCGACCGCCGAGGCGATCTCGGGGATCTTCACCGAAGTCGTCGCCGCGCCCGATGCCGACGAAGCGGCGCGCGCGGTGTTCGCGCGGAAAAAGAACCTTCGCTTGTTGCTCACCGGCGACCTGCCTGATCCCGCACGGCGCGGGCGGGCGATGAAATCGATCGCGGGCGGTTTTCTGATCCAGTCGCGCGACAACGGCATCGTCACCGATGCGGACTTGAAGGTGGTGACGAAGCGCGCGCCGACCGCGCAGGAACTCGCCGATTGCCGCTTCGCCTGGACCGTCGCCAAGCACGTCAAGTCGAACGCGATCGTCTATGCCAAGGGCGGTAGCACCGCCGGTGTAGGGGCGGGTCAGATGAATCGCCTCGAGTCGGCGCGCATCGCCGCGTGGAAGGCCAAGGACGCTGCCGACAAGGCCGGCTGGGCGGAGCCGCGCACGATCGGCTCGGCAGTCGCCTCGGACGCGTTCTTCCCCTTCGCCGACGGCCTTCTCGCCGCAGTCGAGGCCGGGGCTACCGCCGTGATACAGCCGGGTGGATCAATCCGCGACGACGAAGTCATCGCCGCTGCCGACGAGGCCGGGCTCGCGATGGTGTTTACTGGGATGCGGCATTTCCGCCACTGAGCGGGATCGAATTTAAGGTCAGGCTTGCTGACCTACTCGACAAGGCTTTTGAAATTTTATAACAAGCGTCCGGAAACCGGGCCCGTGCGTTCATAGAAGCGATACGGTCCGCAATTCGGAGAGATCATGGACGCTCCGCGCGCCAATTTGCCGCCGCTTTCGCTGCACGTGCCGGAACCGAAGTTCCGTCCCGGCGACGAAGCCGACTTCAGCGATGTCGATGTCCCGTCCGCGGGATCGGCCCGCCGTCCCGACACCGCCGCCCCCGCTGACAGCTTCCACGAGCTCGCTTACACGCTCATCCGCGTGCTCGACGACTCTGGCCAGGCAGTCGGCCCGTGGAACCCGAGGCTCGATCCCGATGCGCTGCGCAAGATGCTGCGCTCGATGGCGATGGTCCGCGCGTTCGACGAGCGCATGTTCCGCGCCCAGCGCCAGGGCAAGACCAGCTTCTACATGAAGTCGACCGGCGAAGAGGCCGTGTCGGTCGCTGCGACGATGGCGCTCGCTTCGGACGACATGTGTTTCCCCAGCTATCGCCAGCAGGGCATCCTGATCACGCGCGGCTATCCGCTGGTCACGATGATGAACCAGATCTACTCGAACAAGGGCGATCCGCTGCAGGGCCGCCAGCTGCCGATCATGTATTCGGCCAAGGATTTCGGCTTCTTCTCGATCTCGGGCAACCTCACCACCCAATATCCGCAGGCAGTCGGCTGGGCGATGGCGAGCGCCGCCAAGGGCGACAGCCGCATCGCGGCGACCTGGTGCGGCGAGGGCTCGACAGCCGAGGGCGACTTCCACTCCGCGATGACCTTCGCGACGGTCTACAAGGCCCCGGTGATCATGAACGTGGTCAACAACCAATGGGCGATCTCGAGCTTCTCGGGCTTCGCCGGGGCGGAGGCGACGACCTTCGCCGCGCGTGCGATTGGCTATGGCCTCGCTGGCCTGCGTGTCGACGGCAATGATGCGCTCGCAGTCTATGCTGCCACCCAATGGGCGGCCGAGCGCGCGCGGACCAACCAGGGCCCGACGTTGATCGAGCATTTCACGTATCGCGCCGAGGGCCATTCGACTTCGGATGATCCGACTGCGTATCGCTCGGCCGGCGAGCCCAATGCCTGGCCGTTCGGCGATCCGGTCCGCCGCCTCAAGGAGCACCTCATCGCTCTCGGCGAATGGGACGAGGAACGCCACGCCGCGCAGGACCTCGAACTCGCCGAGCAAGTGAAGCGCGCGCAAAAGGAAGCCGAGAAGAACGGCATTCTCGGCCACGGCATGCACCAGCCGTTCGATTCGATGTTCGAAGGCGTGTTCGAGGACATTCCCTGGCACCTCAAGGAACAGCAGCAGCAGATGCTCGACGAACAAAAGGCCGCCGGACTGTGAACTGGATCCTCAATCGCCGCACGCTGCTCAAGGGCGCCGCGGCGCTCGGCGGGATCGCGCTGCTCCCGCCGAGCCTGCACGCTGCCGCTGCCGGCCCCGAGACGATCGACCTGACCGTCGGTGCACGCACCACCAAGCTCAGCATTTGGCGTCCGGCCAGCACTCCGCGCGGGCTGCTGCTGTTCTCCACGGGGCACGGCTCGTGGCCCGAACGCTATGAGGCGATCATCGGAACGATGGTCGCGGACGGCTATGCCGTACTCGCGCCGCTCCATGTCGATTCGATGCGCCATCCCGATCGCGAGAAGTTCAACGCGCAAACCGGATTCTTCGAGCGCGTCGCCGACATGAAGGCGACCAGCGCGCATGCCGCCAAGAGCTTCCCAGGCATTCCCGTCGCGGCGATGGGCCACAGCTTCGGCACGCTGATTGGCCTAGGCATGGGCGGCGCCTATGCCAATCTGATGCCGATGCGCGACCCGAGCGTCACTGCGGTGCTCGGCTTCTCCTCGCCCGGCGCGATACCCGGGCTGGTGCGGCTTGGCGCCTATCAGTCGCTCGCTGTCCCGGCGATGCTGATCACCGGCACCGAAGACCGCGTGCCCGGCTTCGTCACCAACCCGGCGGATCACCTTCAGCCAATCGAGCTGAGCCCGGCCGGCGACAAATATGCTCTTGTGATCAAGGACGGCGGCCACGGTCTGATCGGCGAGGCCGGCACTGGCGGCTTTACCCGTGGCCAGCTTGCGGCGCGGCGCTTCCTCTCGGCCTATCTCCCCGGCGATGCCGCGGCCAAGGCGCGACTGGTAGAGACCTCGGCCGCCCCCGGCGACCGCTTTATCGTGCGGGAGGGCTGAGCCATGGCGCATATGAACATGATCCAGGCGATCAACAGCGCCATGGACGTGATGATGGAGCGCGACTCCGACGTGGTCGTAATGGGCGAGGATGTCGGCTATTTCGGCGGCGTGTTCCGCGCCACGGCCGGGCTCCAGGCGAAATATGGCAAGACCCGCGTCTTCGACACGCCGATCACCGAGATCGGCATCATCGGCGTCGCGATCGGCATGGGAGCCTATGGCCTGCGCCCGGTTCCCGAGATTCAATTCGCCGATTATATCTATCCCGCGCTCGACCAGCTCGTCTCCGAAGCTGCGCGGCTGCGCTATCGCTCGGCGGCGGATTTCACCGCGCCGATCACGGTGCGCTCGCCCTATGGCGGCGGCATCTTCGGCGGCCAGACGCATAGCCAGTCGCCCGAGGGCATCTTCACCCATGTCTCGGGTATCAAGACGGTAATCCCGTCGACGCCGTACGACGCCAAGGGGCTGCTGATCGCCGCGATCGAGGACAACGACCCCGTACTCTTCCTCGAGCCCAAGCGCATCTACAACGGCCCGTTCCATGGCCATTATGATCGTCCGGCCAAGACCTGGGCCGATCATCCGGGCGCCGACGTGCCCGCGGGCCATTACCGCGTCGAACTCGGCAAGGCCGCGACGGTTCGTGCCGGCGAGGCAGTGACAATCCTATGCTATGGCACGATGGTCCATGTCGTCGCCAATACGATCGAGGAAATGGGTATCGACGCCGAGATCATCGACCTGCGCACCCTCGTCCCTCTCGACATCGAAGCGATCGAGACATCGGTCAAGAAGACCGGCCGCTGCCTGATCGTCCACGAAGCTACCCGCACTGGCGGCTTTGGTGCCGAGCTTTCCGCGCTCGTCCAGGAGCGCTGCTTCTATCATCTCGAAGCCCCGATCGAGCGCGCCACCGGCTTCGACACGCCGTACCCCCACAGCCTGGAATGGGCCTATTTCCCCGGCCCGGTGCGCATCGGCACCGCGCTCAAGAAACTCCTGAAGGACTGATCCGCATGGCCCGCTTCACTTTCCGCCTGCCGGACATCGGCGAGGGCATCGCCGAAGCCGAGATCGTCGCCTGGCACGTCAAGGTCGGCGAGCGCGTCGAGGAAGACCAGCAGGTCGCCGACATGATGACCGACAAGGCCACCGTCGAGATGGAATCGCCGGTGTCGGGCGTAGTGGTCGAGCTGGCTGGCGAAGTCGGCGACCAGGTCGCGATCGGATCGGCGCTGATGGTGGTCGAGACCGACGGTGACGCCAATGCGCCGCAGGAACCGGAAGAGGATCAGCTCGAAGCCGAAAATCCTGGGGTCGAGGAAGTAGCTGAAACTCCCCTCCCTGCAAGGGAGGGGCCGGGGGTGGGTGCGAGCGCAAGCGAGCCTACCACGCCTGCGCCAAAGGCCGACGCCGGGGCATCGAGCCCCGTCGCTAGCCAACCCACCCCCGGCCTCTCCCTGGAAGGGAGGGGAGTAGAAAAGCACGTCCTCGCCTCCCCGGCGGTCCGGGCGCGCGCCAGGGACCTCGGCATCGATCTCGCCTCCGTGAAAGCCGAGGGCGACCGCCTGCGCCACGCCGATCTCGACGCCTATCTCCGCTACGGCCATGGCCAGGGCTATCACGCCCCACATGCCAGCCGCGCGCGCGAAGACGAGCCCATCAAGGTCATCGGCATGCGCCGCCGCATCGCCGAGAACATGGCCGCGTCGAAGCGCACGATCCCGCACTTCACCTATGTCGACGAGATCGACGTCACGGCGCTCGAAGCGATGCGCGGCGACTTGAACGCCAATCGCGGCCAGCGTCCCAAGCTGACGATGCTGCCGTTCCTGATCGTCGCGATCTGCCGGACGATCCCCGATTTCCCGATGATCAATGCGCGCTACGACGACGAGGCCGGCGTGGTCACGCGCCACGGCCGCGTCCATCTCGGCATGGCCGCGCAGACCGATGCCGGGCTGATGGTCCCGGTGATCCGCGACGCGCAGGATCGCAACGTCTGGCAGCTCGCGTCCGAGATCGGCCGCCTCGCCGAGGCCGCGCGCACCGGCAAGGCCAAGAGCGAGGAACTGAGCGGATCGACGCTTACGATCACGTCGCTCGGCCCGCTCGGCGGCATCGCCACCACGCCGGTAATCAACCGTCCCGAGGTTGCAATCATCGGCCCCAACAAGATCGTCGAACGGCCGATCTTCCAGGGCGACGAGATCGTCCGCGCCAAGCTGATGAACCTCTCGATCAGCTGCGATCACCGCGTCGTCGATGGCTGGGATGCGGCGAGCTTCGTCCAGGCAGTGCGGAAATTGCTCGAGACCCCGGTGCTTCTGTTCGCCGACTGAGGTGGCGCACTTCCTGCTCCGCTACGAACTGGCGTCCGACTATCTAGAGCGCCGGGTGGCGCTGCGTGACGCGCATCTGGCGCTTGCCTGGGAAGCAGTAGAGCGGGGTGCGTTGCTGCTCGGCGGCGCCGTCGGCGATCCGGTCGAAACGGCGCTGTTGCTGTTCACCGATGCAGATGCTGCGCGCGTCTTCGCCGAATCAGATCCCTATGTGACCGAAGGGCTGGTCACGCATTGGCGCGTCCGGCCCTGGATCACTGTTGTCGGTGAGGAGGCAGCCAGCCCGGTGCGACCGCCCTAGCTGCCCGCGAAGATCGACTTGCTCAGCACGTCGCGGACCATATCTCGGCCGCGCGCCATCCGCTCCTGCGATGCGCGCTCGATCGCCTCGACTTGTCCGGTCAGTTCCATGCGGGCCTTCGACAATGCCCGGAAGCGAGTCTCGTCGGCACCGTTGCGGAAGCCGAAATAGCCGCCATTGTTGAACCAGCCCCGCTTTGCCAGCAGCGCGCAGAGGTCTGAGGTCGCGGCAACCATAGCCAATTGGTTGTCGAGCCGCGGATCGCCGGTCCCGGCCGGCGGTCCCGCCATCAGGCCGATCCCTTCCTTCGCCTTTGCCGGCAAATTGGCCTTGGCGAGCGCGTCGGCCATTGCCTCGTTGCGCTGTACGCGCGCCGCCGCCTGCGACTGTGCCAACGTCGCCATCGCCTTGACTGCGTCGCATTGCGACAGCGCCTTGGGATCCTGTTCGAGCAGATAGGGGCTGGTCAGGTTGGCGACGCCGAGCCGGCCGAACGCCGTGCCGAAATCGCGCTGTGCCTGCGCGTCGGCCGCCACACCCTCGGCGAACCGCTTCGACAGCGGCCCGCGCGCGGGGGCGCCGGCGGGAAGCTTCACGTTGCTGCCGGGGCCGAACTCGACTTCGGCGAAGCTGCTCGCATCGGCGCGCGACAGCGTCTCATACTGGCCATGCGCGATCGTCGCTGCAACGGCGCCCGCAACCAGCAGCAGCGCGAGCGAGCCCAGCTTCCACGGCAAGGTCGAATAGCGTGTCGTCGCTACGAAGCCGATCGCCCAGAGCAGCAGCGCCAGGCCGAGACCGGCGCCGATCAGCGTTCCCAGCGGCTGCTGCGGCACGAAGCGTGGCGCCAGCAGTGCGCCGAGCACCAATATCGCCGCCCCAGCGAGCGTCGCGATCACCGGATGGTCGTACGGGGTCTGCCGACCCGCTTCTTCGATATCGTCCATGAATTCTCCCCTTGGACGTAGGAAGTAGCCGAGTTCGGGCGGCAGGCAAGAGGGCAGCGTAGCGCGGCTTTGCGCGGACAAAGCAGGTGCGGCTTGCCGATCGCGCCCAACCGGACGAAGGGAGGCGCATGCGTACCTCGTCCCAACCCGGTGCCGCGGGTCTCGCGTTCGGCGTCGGCTCCTACACGCTCTGGGGCGTGCTGCCGCTCTACATCCATCTGCTGAAGGGCGTGCCGGCGCTCCAGGTGCTCGCGCACCGCGTGCTCTGGTCGCTGCTCCTGCTCGCGATCCTCATCCTCGTCCTGCGCCGCGCACGCGGGATCATCGCCGCGGCAAGGGGGCGTACCTTGTTGCTGCTCGTCGGCAGCGCGCTGATGATCGCGATCAACTGGATCGTCTATATCTGGGCGGTGCAGAACGCGCATGTCCTCGAAGCCAGCCTCGGCTATTTCATCAATCCGCTGGTCAATGTCGCGCTCGGCTTCGCGTTTCTCGGCGAGCGGCTGCGGCGGCTCCAGGGCGTGGCGATCGGGATCGCGGCGTTGGGCGTCGTGGTGCTCGCGGCGAGCGGCGGTGGCGCGTTGTGGATTTCGCTGCTGCTCGCGACAAGTTTCGGAATTTATGGGCTGCTGCGCAAGATCGCGCCGATCGATGCGCTCGGCGGACTCACGGTAGAGACGCTGCTACTCGCGCCGTTCAGCATCGCGCTGCTGCTTCACGCCAGCCAGGCAGGCACCAATGCGTTCGGCACATCGCCACATCTCGACTGGCTGCTCGTCCTCGCGGGGGTGGTCACCGCCGCACCACTGCTGCTATTCGCCGCCGCCGCACGCCGGCTGCCGCTCGCAACGCTAGGGCTGCTCCAATATATCGCGCCCACGCTCCAATTTGCCGAGGCCGTGCTGATCTTCGGCGAGCCGATGCAAACCGCCCATATCGTCACCTTCGGGCTGATCTGGACGGGCTGCGCACTCTACGCGTTCGACGCGATCCGCGCCGTACGCGCTCCGGCACCAGCAGTATTACCCGAATGATATTCAACCATATGGTTGACTAAATGGCGCGGCCTGTGCTAATTCAACCATATGGTTGAACAACGACTCGACACCACCTTCCATGCGCTGGCCGATCCCACGCGGCGCGGCATGCTCGCCACGCTCGCGTTCGGCGAAAGATCGATTGGCGAGCTCGCCGAGCCCTTTTCGATGAGCTTCGCCGGCGCTGCCAAGCACGTGAAAGTGCTCGAAGGCGCGGGTCTCGTCGCGCGCCGCAAGGTCGGACGAAACCAGCTCTGCCGCCTCAATGCCGGGCCGCTGGCCGAAGCCGACAAATGGCTGCGGCAATGGGAGCAATTCTGGAACGTGCGCCTCGATCGGCTCGCGTCGCTCATCGAGGAGGACCAGAAATGACCAGCATGACGCCTTTCCTCATGTTCCAGGGCGGTAAGGCGCGGGCCGCGCTGGACTTCTATGTCGCGACCGTCCCCGACAGCCGCATCGTCTCCCTCGATCGATTCGGCCCCGATGGCCCGGGCCCCGAAGGCACGGTGCTCCGCGCACATGCCGTGATCGCCGGGCAGCCGGTGATGGCGCATGACAGCTTCATCACCCACGATTTCGATTTCACGGCGTCCTGGTCGTTCTTTCTGGAGTGCGAGGACGAATCGGACTGCGAACTGCTGTTCGCCGCGCTGGGCGAAGGCGGGCAGATCCTGATGCCGCTCGACAATTATGGCTGGAGCCGCCGCTTCGGCTGGGTCTCCGACAAGTTCGGCGTGGCGTGGCAGATCAACCTGAAATGATCTTCGCACGCACGCTCACCCATTAAATCGACCGCAATGCGCGGGATACGAGGCCCAGGCCCGCAAGGTCTGAATGACGTCCTCGAAAGCCTCGCCCGGAAATTGGAGAACTGACATGGCCGACACGATCACTGCAGAGACGCTGCGCTTCGAGCGCGAACTGGCCGCGCCGGTCGAGACGGTATGGCAATATCTGATCGATCCCGAACTGCGCGCGCGCTGGTTCATGGGCGGGCCGACCGAGGCGCGCGAAGGCGGCAAGCTCGGCTTCACCTTTGCGCATGAAGATCTCTCCGACGACGATGTCCCCAACCCCGAGCGCTATGCCGGCAATCAGGGCAAGGCATGGTCGGAGACGATCACCCGGATCGAGCCGCCGCATTTGCTCGCCTTCACCTGGAACGACGGCGACGCCGGCGAAGTGACGATCGAGCTGGCCGAGGCCGGCGCGGTGCGGACGACGCTCACGCTCACCCATGCCGGGCTGCGCGGCGCGCCGGATGCGAAGAATTTCGGCGGCGGCTGGGGCGCGCATCTCGCCGTGCTCGAAAAGCGGCTGGCCGGCGAGCGTGTCGCCAATTTCTGGACGCTTCATGCCGAGGCGGAAGCGCGGGCGGTTGCAGCTTTGGGCTAGGGTCCGGGCCAGATCGGAAGCCCTGGCTGGGCGGGCGAGGGCTGTCCCAGCGGGCATTGCGACAGCAAAGGTCACACCAGGGTCACACTGTCGCGCATGTTCCAGCGGCGGCGGGACGATACGGAAAATCGCAACGGTCACCCCAGCGCGAATCTGCGTTCCGGCTGGGATCGACACTGTCAAAGAGCGAGGGCCAAGTGCCCCAGCGTCGATTTCAGCAGGCGAAATCCTACATTTCAAGCTGTTGTCAGGCCGCAGCCAGGCCCCTCGGCCTCCGGGAACGGCCGCCGCCAAGCTGCACCCGATCGATCCAACTGTGTCCGGACCCTATGGAATTTCGAACAGACCGGCGGCGCCCATGCCGCCGGCAGTGCACATCGAGACGACGACATAGCGCACGCCGCGCTTCCGTCCCTCGATGAGTGCATGGCCGACGAGCCGCGATCCGGTCATGCCGAATGGATGGCCGATGGCGATCGCGCCGCCATTGACGTTGAGCCTGTCGGGATCGATGCCGAGCGTGTCGCGGCAATAGAGGCATTGGCTGGCGAACGCCTCGTTGATTTCCCACAGCCCGATATCGGCGACCGTGAGGCCGGCGCGCGCGAGCAGCTTGGGCACGGCGAATACCGGCCCGATCCCCATTTCGTCGGGCTCGCACCCGGCGACCTGGAAGCCGCGATAGATGCCGAGGATCTCCTTGCCCTCGGCCTGCGCGGTCTGGCGGGCCATCAGGATCTGCGCGGCGGCGCCGTCGGAGAGCTGGCTGGCATTGCCGGCGGTAACGTGCCGGCCCTGCTGTACGAAGTCGCCGTCCTTCCACACCGTCTTGAGTCCGGCGAGCGCCTCTTCGGTAGTGCCCGGCCGGATGCCCTCGTCCTGGGTTACCGTCACGGTCTCGCTGCCGGTGCGGTTGCCTTCCCTGTCGAAGATCACCCTGTGGACCGTGATCGGCACGATCTCCTCGGCAAAGGCGCCGTTCGCGAGCCCTGCGGCGGCACGTTGCTGGCTTGCTGCGGCGAATGCGTCCTGCGCGGCGCGGCTGATCCCGTGGCGCTCTGCGACGATCTCGGCGGTCTCGATCATCGGGATGTACGCGGCGGGCACCGGATCGATTACCGAGCGGTTCACTACCCGAGGCGCGTTCTTCATCGTCAGGCTGATCGATTCCATGCCGCCAGCCAGTGCGACGTCGATTTCGTCGGTCATGATCGATCGCGCGGCGAGTGCGATCGCCGTCAGTCCCGAACCGCATTTGCGGTCGAGGCTGAAGGCGGGAACGCTGTGCGGGATGCCCGCGGCGAATAGCGCGAGCCGCGCCATGTTGCCGCCCTGCGTGCCCCATTGATTGCCCATGCCGTAGAATACGTCATCGATCCGGGCGGGATCGATCCCTGCGCGCTCGACTGCCGCGTTCATGACATGCGCGGCGAGGACCGGCGCTTCGGTATCGTTGAAATAGCCGCGCCCGGCCTTGCCTACGCCGCTTCGTGCAGTGGAAACGATGACAGCCTCTCGCATCTCGGGACTCACGTTTCGAGTTTCGGGTATGGCAAACCCTCTAGTGGAACGTGCCCCGATTGCAAGACTCAGTCGGTAAAGGCAGGCGCGCGCTTCTGCATGTTGGCCATCACTGCCTCGATCTGGTTGGGCGAGCGGAGCAGCGCCGCCTGTTCGACGCTTTCGGCGATCAGGATGCCGGCGGAATCGCTCTCCTGATTCGCGAGCCGCTTTGCAGCGCGCACCGCGTCGGGGTTGCGCCCTGCAATCGCCTTGGCCAGCGCAATCGCCTGGGCATGCGGATCGGCAGCGATGCGGGTGACGAAGCCGAGTGCCTGCGCTTCCTCCGCGTCGAACTCGCGCGCGGTGTAAACCAGCTCGCGCAGCACATCGTCGCGGACATTGCCGCGCCACAGTGCGAAGCCGGCCATGTCGGGGACGATTCCCCATTTCATTTCCATCGCCGAAAGCCGCGTGTCGGGCGCCGCGATCCGCACATCGGCGCCGCTGGCGATTTGCAGCCCGCCGCCGAAGGTGACGCCATGCACTGCCGCGATCACCGGCACCTTGAGCGTCCGCCAGCCCCACGCCACCTGCTGAAAATCATTGGCGAGCCCGTGCGTCCGTGCGGCAAGGTCGATGCCCGATCCGCCGCTCGCCATGCTTGCCATGTCGAGCCCCGCGCAAAAGCCGCGCCCCACTCCCGACAGCACTACAGCGCGCAGTCCGGGCATCGCCCCCAGCTGCGCGATCGCGCCAATCAGCGCGGTGAACATCGCCGGATCGAGCGCATTGAGCTTGTCCGGTCGCGCCAGCCGGACATTGGCGACATGGTCTTCGAATGCGATGGTGACGCGCTGTTCGGTCATTCCGGTTCCTCTCCTGTTGCCGGCACGCTAGCGCAAAGCGCGGTCACGGGTCAGCCCGTTCGCTGAGCCGATAGCCGCGGCCGCGTTCGGTCACCAGCATCGGCGCCGCGAAGCCGCGGTCGAGCTTGGCGCGCAGCCGCGAGACATGAACCTCGACGACATTGGTGCCCGGATCGAACCGCAGCCCCCACACTGCCTCGAGCAGTTCCGCGCGCCCGACGCAGCGGCCCGCCGCGCGGGCGAGGTGCAGCAGCAGCGCATATTCGCGCGGCAGCAGCGCGACGGCCCGGCCCTCGCGCTCGACGCGCCGTTCGACAGGATCGATCCGCAATCCCCCAACCTCGACTGCGGGCGCCCGACCGCGGAGCCGCGCCGCTAGCCGCGCGGCGATTTCGCCGGCGCAGGCGGGAAGCGTCACGGCATCATCGGCGCCGGCATCGAGTGCGCGGGCGACGCTCAGGCCACCGCCGTCGGATAGCGCGAGCATCAGTGCCCCGCGCCAGCCCTGCGCGCGAACCATCGCCACGCAGGCGGCCGGATCTCGTCCCTCCAGTCCGATGATCGCGATCTGCGCGCCGCTATGCGCCAGCGCGGCGGCGGCGACGGGGACGATATCGAGCCCCCGCGCGCCGGCGGCCTCTCTCAGTCTCGGGATGTGGAGCGCGCATGCGACGAGTCCGGCCACCGCAACAGTCTAGCGCCCATTTGTCCGATCCGGATCAAAACATCTCCGTTACGGAGCAACTCGTGCCGCCCCGCGCATCGCCAGCCGCAGCCGTGCGTGGCCCGAGACATAGCGGCTCGGGGCGGACGCCGCCCGTTCGAGGATCGCTATCGCCTGTTCGGGCTGTGCCGAGGCGAGCGCATCGATCGCAGTCACGCGCATTCGGTCGCACGGGTGTTGGCGGGCGAACTCGGCCGCGAGATCCTGTCCGTCGGCGATGTGCGCCGCCACGGCAAGTAGCGCCTCCGCCCCGGTGCAGGTCAGTCCCTCGGCGATCACGCCGCGGCCGATGTCGAAGCGATATTGGTCGAGCCAGGGCTGGGCCGGATCGGCGCCGAGGATGTTGAGCGACACCGAAAACGCGTCCGGGGGCAGCTGGACATGGATGTCGCGGCGCATGCGATAGAGCATCAGCCTGCCCGGCTCGAGCCGCGAACGTTCGACGAAGCGCAGCTTGGCATCCTCGCCGGGCACGCCGACAAGCGCGTCGACGTCATAGTCGAAATAGTCGCTCCAATATCCCGGTCCCAGATAGCCATAGGTCAGGAACGGGAAATTATGGTCGTGCGGCAGTCCGTAATAGAACGCTGCCGGCCCGCTGGCGCGCACCACCGGATCGCCTGCCGCCGGCCAGAAATTGGCGCGCAGAACATAGCGGCCGTTGGGCGGGCGCAGCAGGAAGACCTGCGCGCCATAGCCATTGCCGCGACGCTGGCCTTCGCAGCGGCCCTTGAGCTCGTCGATCGCCAGTTCGGCGAGGAAGTCGGGATTGTGCCCCAGCCGGGCGAGCAGCGGTCCCAGCGCCGCGAAACTATCCTCGTCGCGCGCGTCGAATGCAGTGGTGTCGAGCGCCTCGACCAAGTCGTCGAGGCCGATCGGCGCGCTATCGCCGGGTGCGATCAGGCGGGGCATCGCGCATCCGCCAGCCGGCCTTGGACCACCGGCAGCATTCGCACCGCGGCGCGGCGGACCTCGTCGCTCGGATCTGCGGCGGCCATTTCGGCGAGCCGCGGCATCGCCCGCGCCGCATCGAGTGCCAGCCATTCGCGCATCGCCGTCCAGCGCAGGTGGAAGTCGTCCGTTCGGGTCTCGGCTTCGAAGCGGTCCTGCGCATCGGCGCGGCCGGCGACGCGGAGGAAGTGTAGCAACATCCCCTTCCGCGATGGCCGGTCGTCCGCATCCGCGACGCGCAGCAGCACGCCCGTTGCGATGTCGTATTCGCGCATCAGCGGCGCGGCGCCGCTGCGGATCGTCGCGACCAGAGTCACGACATCGTCCGCCGCGTCGACGATCAGTTGGGCCTGGGTTCGGCCGTCGGTGCGATGCACCGCGTCGTCGTGGAGCGGACGGACGTCGTCCGGCGTGCAGCGGCCGGCGCCGGTAGAGCCGAACTGCGCGTGCATCGGCGCGGCGATCCAGCGGCGCAGCGAGGCACCGCCTGCCCGGATCGTGCGCGTGACGGCGAGCCTGCCGGTGAATACGATCGTTGCAGGCGGCGGCAGCGTCGCCATCGCCGCGGCGCCGGTGACGCTCGCCGCGATCGAGGCGGTGGGGCAATCGAACAGCACCGCTCCGACGCGCAACGCATCGCGGTGGAATTTGAGCGCAGGCTCGAACAGCGGGTCGGCTGCCAATGCCCGCACCAGCGGCGCGAGCAATGCTCCGGCCCAGTCGGGATCCGCCAGCAGCCGCTCGGCGCAGTCCGCGGCATGTTCGGGCGAGTCGCCGCAATCGGCAAAGGCCGCGCCGGCTGCCCGGTACGCGCTGCCCTCGCGCCATTCCAGCATCGTCGCCCGGCTTCGCGCACCGGCCGCGATCAGCGCCTCCCGCGTCGCCAGAATCGTAGCGGGCATGGCGCTCAGCGCGGCGCGAGTTCGTAGATCAGCACCGCGATGCCGACGAGCAGCTCGAACAGGTCGTCGCCGCTCGCGATCTCCGCTGCCCGCACGGCGCCGTGCACTGCCACCTGCGTATCCAGTTCGACGATCTCCGACTGATCGATCTGCACCAGTTTCATGTGCCGCCCCCCTGCGAATGCCCGAGGCCGGTGCTAGCGCGCGGCGCCGCCGCAGAGCACGTTACATCCTTGTAATGTCGCGACTCCGCCCCGGTTTGCGCGGGTCGGTCCGGCGCGCTAGGGGCATCGCCATGACCGACAGCGAGACGCCCCCGGCGCGGGCCTTCGATCCCCGCAAGCTGTTCGGTGGCCGCTTCGGCGGGCACGGCGGCCGGCTGGGGATCGTCTATCACGACAGCGGCGACGACTGGGCCGAGCTCGCGCTGCCCTATGACGCCGCGCTGGTCGGCGACGTGTCCTCGGGAGTCATCGCCTCGGGCCCGATCCTTGCGCTGATGGACATGGCGGCCAGCGTTGCGGTGTGGCTCAAGCTCGATGCGTTCAAGGCGCACGCGACGCTCGACCTGCGCATCGACTATCTGCGTCCTGCACGTCCCGGCCACACCGTGATCGGCCGCGCCGAATGCTATCGCATCACGCGCTCGATCGCGTTCGTCCGCGGCCAGGCGCATGACGGCGACCCCGGCGATCCGCTCGCGCATGTCGCCGGCACCTTCATGGCAGTCGAGGGCTATCGATGATCCCCTATGCCGAACTGCTCGGGCTCAGCATCGAGCCGGGCGAGACCGCGCCGACCTTCGTCATGCCCTTTGCAATCGATGTGGTCGGGCGCCCGGGTTTCCTGCATGGCGGCGCGATCGGCGGGCTGCTCGAAGTCGCGGCGATCGGTGCGCTGAAGCAGGCGCTCGATGCCGAGGGCGGTGGCCGGATCAAGCCGATCAACCTGACCGTCGACTATATGCGCGGCGGCCGCGACAAGCCGACCCGGGCCCGCGGCACCGTCACGCGGCTCGGCACCCGTGTCGCCAATGTCGAGGCGGTGGTGTGGCAGGACGAACCCGAACGCCCGATTGCTGCGGCGCGGATGAACTATCTGATCGTGCGCTAGGCAGGCTCAGCCCGGCGTCAGCCGGAGCAGCCTGCCCGTGGTCGAATCCTCGAGCACCCAGATCGCGCCATCGGGCCCTTGCTCGACTTCGCGGATGCGCTGGCCGAGCGCGATTCGCTGCACCTCGGCTGCGCTCGTCGCCGTGAAGCGCACCCGCACCAGCCCCTGGCTAACCAGCCCGGCGATGATTGCATCGCCCTGCCACGCGCCGAATAGCGACCCCGAATAGAGGATCATCCCGCCGGGCGCGATCACCGGCGTCCACCATGCCAGCGGCGCGACATAGCCGTCGCCGGGCGCGTGGTCGGGGATGTTGCCGCCGCCATAATCCTGGCCGTTCGACGCATTGGGCCAGCCATAGTTGCCGCCGCGGGCGATCAGGTTGAACTCGTCGCCGCCCTCTGGCCCCATCTCGTTCTCCCACAGCCGCCCGGCGGAGTCGAAGAACAGGCCATAGGGGTTGCGATGGCCGTACGACCAGATCTCGGTCCGCGCGCCGGCGGTGCCGATGAAGGGATTGTCGCCGGGAATGGTGCCGTCGGCGTTGAGCCGGACAATCTTGCCGAGCGTCCTGGTCAGATCCTGCGCGGGCGAGCCCTGTTGCCGCTCGCCCGCGGTGACGAACAGATGCCCCGTCGGCCCGAACGCCATGCGTCCGCCGAAATGCCCGGAGCCGCCAACCTTGGGACTCTGCTGCCAGAGCACCGATACTCCGGTCAGCCGCGGGCCCGCGCCGTCTTCGACCAGCGTCCCGCGCGCCACCGCGAGCCCGGCGCCGCCGGCGCCCGATTCGGCGTAGCTCAGATAGACCAGCTTGTTGGTCGCGAAATCGGGATGCAGCGCCACGTCGAGCAACCCGCCCTGGCCGGCTGCGGCGACTGCGGGGACTCCGCCCAGCGCCGCAGACTTGAGCCCGGCCTGGGTGACGATCCGTAGCGTGCCGCCCTTTTCGGTGACCATCGCGCGACCGTCGGGCAGGAATACCATCGCCCATGGTGAGGTGAAGGTCGCCACCGCTGTCGATGTGACCGAACTGATCGGTGTCGGCGTCGGCGACGCGCTGGGTGACGGCGTAGGCGTGGGCGACGCGCTTGCCGAGGGTGTCGGAGTCGGCGTCACCACCGATCCGCCGCCGCCACTATTGCCGCCACATCCCGAAAGCACCGCCAGCGCAGCGCCTGCCAGCAAGAGGGTACACCGCATTACCTGCTCCTCCCGCCGGCCAATGAGTCAGCCGGCGGGAGTCAAACGCAGCAAACGCCCTTGGGAGCCATCGTCCCCGTCTTCGAGCAGCCAGATTGCGCCGTCGGGCCCCTGCTCGACGTCGCGGATGCGCGCGCCCATCGGCCATTGGTCGCCCTTCTTGGCATCGGTGCCGTTCACGTCGACGCGCACCAATGCCTGGCTCGAAAGCCCGCCGATGAACAAATCCCCTGTCCATTGCGGGAACAGCTTGCCCGAATAGACGATCAGTCCGCCCGGGCTGATCACCGGGTTCCACCAGACCTTGGGCGCCTCGAAACCGTCGCCGGGGGCATGATCGGGGATGTCGCGCCCGTCATAATGGCTGCCGTTCGAAACCTTGGGATAGCCGTAATTCTTGCCCGGCAGGACGAGGTTTACTTCGTCGCCGCCCTTGGGGCCCATTTCCTGCTCCCAGAGATTGCCCTTCGCGTCGAACGCGATACCCAGCAGGTTGCGGTGGCCGTACGACCACACCGCCGGATGGAAGCCCTTCGCAGCGAGCGGATTCCCCGCCGCCGGGGTGCCGTCGTCGTTCAGGCGCAGCACCTTGCCCAGCGTCGCCTTGGGATCCTGCGCCGGATCGAATTTCTGCCGCTCGCCATTGGTGAAAAACAATTTCCCGTCGGCGGCGAAGGCGATTCGGCCCGAGAAATGGCCGTTGCCCTCGACATAGGGCGAAGCGCGGAAGATCACTTCGACATTCTGGAGTGCGCTGGCATCCGCAGCGAGCTTTCCGCGTGCAAGCGCCACACCCTTCAGTCCCGCGGCATTGGCTTCCGAGAAACTGAAATAGACCAGGCGATTCTGGGCGAATTTCGGGTGGAGGACGACGTCCATCAGCCCGCCCTGTCCTGCGCTCGATACCGGCAGCGTGCCGCTCACCGGCGTCCTGGTTTTCCCGTCGGCGGAGACATGGAGCAGCGTTCCCGCCTTTTCGGTCACCAGCATCGATCCATCGGGCAGGAAGGTCATTGCCCAGGGCGCATCGAAATCGGCGACTGGCGTGACGCGGAACGGCAGTCCGGCAGCAGCGGGCGTGCTGCCATTGTCCTGCGCCACCGCGCCGGACTGCGGATTGCACGCTGCCAGCAGCGCCGCTGCCGGAAAAATCACCCGAAACTTGCGCATCGTTCACCCCTTGGCTGTCGCGTCTGAACGCGCATCCGGCAAATGCGGTCCGCTGTCGAGCCGGGCTATCGAAACACGCTGCATCATTACGAAAGTGTATCAAAAACTTGCGGGTTTTCCCCATATTGCGCAATTTTATTCCATCCAGCATGGTTGTTGCGTTCGAGACTTGGGGGCGAGTCCATGACGTGGCGGTATTTGCGCGGCGCCTTGCTGGCGTTCGCGGTCGTTCAGGCAATTCCGGCGGCGGCGGCGGCCGAGTCCGCGCCGATCGAGGCTGCGGCCTATTTCGCCCAGCCGGCGATCGAGGACGCCATGCTGTCGCCCGACGGGCGCCGGGTCGCGGCGCGCGCGCTGATCGATGGCCGGCCGCGGCTCGCGGTGTTCGACGTTTCCGGCGACGCTCCTGTGCTCCGTCCGGTCGGCCTGCCGGACGCAGAGCGCCTCGAATGGCATCGCTGGCTGACTCCGCGCCGACTGCTGGTCAGCCTGTTGCGCGAAGGCGATTCGCCCAGCGCGCGATTCGCCACCATCGATATCGACACGGGCGTCTTCATGCAGCTTGGCGCGCGGCGTCCGGCAGAAGCGAGCGACGAAGTGCTCCACATCGCCGCCGACGGCAGCTTCCTTCTGCTCAAGTCGGACGTCGCCGGCAGGCCCACGCCCGGCGTATACCGTCTCGACCTGACCAATGGCGCGCTTCAGCTCGCCGTCGCGCCGCAGGATCATGTCTGGGACTGGTATGCCGATTCGGCGGGTGTGATTCGCGCCGGGCTGGCGATGGAGGGAAAGCGGTCGTGGCTGCTCTATCGCAAGGGCGAGCATGACAGCTTCAGTCGATCGGCGCGCGGCGCCGGCGATATCGATGCGGGCACCGAACGCTTTGTCCCCGTCCGCGGCGCCGATCGCGGCTATGCGCTCGCCCAGACCCCTGCCGGGCGCGTCGGGCTCTATGCCTATGATTTCGCGCGCGGGCGGCGTGGCGCGTTGCTTTATCAGGACCCGCAGGTCGATCTCGACGGCTTCCAGGCCGATTCGGACGGGCGGCTGCTCGGCGTCGAATATTCCGCCGATCGCCCCGCGATACGCTGGCTCGATCCGGCAATGGCTCGCCGCCAGGCGCAGATCGACGTGGCGCTGCCCGGCCGTGCCAATCGCCTGCTGTCGTCGAGCAGCGATCGCGCACGCTCGCTGGTGTTCAGCGAATCATCGACCGACCCCGGCGCCTATTATCTCTACGACGCTGGGCGCGTGACCCTGGTCGGCGCAGTTAGCCCTGCGCTGGCCGGCGCGCGCGGCCCCGAGATGCAGGCGGTGCGCTATCGTGCCCGCGACGGACTCGAAATCTCCGGCTATCTGACTTTGCCTGCCGGGCGCGCGGCGAAGGGCCTGCCGCTGATCGTCATGCCGCATGGCGGCCCGTTTGCGCGCGACAGCTGGGGCTATGACCCCTGGGTCCAGTATCTCGCCGATCGCGGCTATGCCGTGCTCCAGCCCAATTATCGCGGCTCGACCGGCTTTGGCCGCGATTTCGTCGCCAAGGGGGATGGCGAATGGGGCAGGGGCATGCAGGATGATGTCGACGACGGCGTCGATTGGCTCGCGGCGCAAGGCGTCGCCGATCCCGGCCGGGTGTGCATCATGGGCGCATCCTATGGCGGCTATGCGGCGATGTGGGCCGCGACTCACCCGTCGCCGCGCTATCGTTGCGCGATCAGCTTTGCCGGCATCTCCGATGTCGCCGCCCAGCTCGCCTATGACCGCAAGACCTTTGACGAGCGCGACTATCGTGCATGGAAGCATCGCATCCAGGGCCGCGCGCCTTCGCTCGACGCACTTTCGCCGATTGCGCGAGTCGATGCGCTGACTATTCCCATCCTGATCGCGCATGGCATGTCGGACGAGACCGTGCCGGCGGACCAGTCGCTGCGGCTCCACGAGGCACTGCGCCGGCGCGGCCGCGTGCATGACTATGTCGCGTACCGGGGCCAGGGGCATAGTTTGGAAGGTCAGCGCGACAACGCCGACTTCCTCGCTCGGGTCGGCAAGTTCCTCGCCGTGCACAATCCCGGCTAGCCCCACTTGCCTGCGCGATAGCGAGCGCGTATATCGCACATGCTTTCTCGACATCGTGACACATGCCGAGGTCGGGGCCCGCAGGGCTCCGGCGCCGAACCTGCTTACCTGATTGCCGGAGACCAAATGGCGGACATCGCCGCATTGACCAGTCTGATCGAACCCGAAGCCAAGGCGCTCGGGCTCGCATTGGTGCGCGTCAAGATGTTCGGCGGCCAGTCGGATCCGACGCTGCAGGTGATGGCCGAGCGTCCCGACACGCGCCAGCTGAGCATCGACGACTGCGCCGACTTGTCGCGCCGCATCTCGGACCGGCTCGACGAACTCGAAGCCGCGGGCCGCGATCCGATCGAATATGCCTACCGGCTCGAAGTCAGCTCGCCCGGCATCGATCGCCCGCTCACGCGTTTCCAGGATTTCGAGGATTGGAAGGGTCATGAGGCCCGGCTCAATCTCGTCGGTCCGACCGAGGATGGCCGCAAGCAGTTCACCGGCATCCTGCTCGGCGCGGAAGGCGAGCAGGTCAGCATCGATGTTCACAAATATAAGCAGGTCACGGTGCCGTTCGCGCAGATCGCGGACGCCAAGCTGCTGATGACCGACGCACTGATTGCCGCCACCGCGCCGCTCTCGACCGAGGGCGCCGAAGATATCATCGAAGTAGAAGGGTAAGCACGATGGCCACTGCCGTTACTGCCAATCGCGCAGAGCTGATCGCGATCGCCGATTCGGTCGCCAAGGAAAAGCTGATCGACCGCGCCATCGTCATCGAGGCGATGGAGGACGCGATCCAGCGCGCCGCCAAGAACCGCTATGGCAGCGAGAACGACATCCGCGCCAAGCTTGATCCCACCACCGGCGATCTTCGCCTGTGGCGCGTCGTCGAAGTGGTCGAGGCGGTCGATGATTATTTCAAGCAGGTCGATCTGAAGGGTGCGCAGAAGCTCCAGAAGGACGCGAGCATCGGCGACTTCATCGTCGATCCGCTGCCTCCGATCGAGTTCGGCCGCATCCAGGCGCAAGCCAGCAAGCAAATCATCTTCCAGAAAGTCCGCGACGCCGAACGGGAACGCCAGCACGAGGAATTCAAGGACCGCATGGGTGAGATCATCACCGGCGTGGTCAAGCGCGTCGAGTTCGGCCATGTCGTCGTCGATCTCGGCCGCGCCGAGGGCGTGATCCGCCGCGACGCTCAGATCCCGCGCGAAGTCGTCCGCGTCGGCGACCGCGTCCGGTCGATCATCCTCAACGTCCGCCGCGAAAACCGCGGGCCGCAGATCTTCCTGAGCCGCGCGCATCCCGACTTCATGAAGAAGCTGTTCGCGCAGGAAGTCCCCGAAATCTACGACGGCATCATCGAGATCAAGGCCGCTGCCCGCGACCCGGGTTCGCGCGCCAAGATCGGCGTCATCTCGCATGACTCCAGCATTGACCCGGTCGGCGCCTGCGTCGGCATGAAGGGAAGCCGCGTCCAGGCAGTCGTGCAGGAAATGCAGGGCGAGAAGATCGACATCATTCCCTGGTCGCCCGACACCGCGACCTTCGTGGTCAATGCGCTCCAGCCGGCCAATGTCAGCCGCGTGGTGATCGACGAAGAGGATGACCGCATCGAAGTCGTCGTTCCCGACGACCAGCTCAGCCTCGCGATCGGCCGCCGCGGCCAGAACGTCCGCCTGGCGTCGCAGCTGACCGGCAAGGCAATCGACATCCTCACCGAGCAGGATGCCAGCGAGAAGCGCCAGAAGGAGTTCGTCCAGAATTCCGAGCTGTTCCAGAACGAGCTCGACGTCGACGAGACGCTGGCCCAGCTGCTCGTCGCCGAGGGCTTCGGGTCGCTCGAGGAGGTCGCCTATGTCGAGCTCGTCGAGATCGCCGGGATCGAAGGTTTCGACGAGGAGCTTGGCCAGGAGCTGCAAAGCCGCGCGCAGGAAGCGCTCGACCGCCGCGAGGAAGCCAACCGCCAGCTGCGCCGCGAACTCGGCGTCGAGGACGATCTGGCGACGATGCCGTACATGACCGAAGCGATGCTGGTCACGCTCGGTAAGGCGAACATCAAGACGCTCGACGACCTCGCCGATCTGGCGACCGACGAGCTGGTCCAGAAGAAGCGCCAGGAGCCGCGCCGCCGCGCCGAAAACGCCAAGACGTCCGAGCGCGCCGAGGACAAGGGCGGGATTCTCGCCGAGTACGGCCTCAGCGACGATCAGGGCAACGAGATCATCATGGCTGCCCGCGCGCACTGGTTCACCGACGAAGAGCCGGCATCCGGCACGGAGGACGCTGTTGCGGAATCCGAGCAATGATACCGCTGGCGTAACCGCCAAGGCCGACTCCTCGCTTCCTGCAAGGGAAGCGAGCGAGCCGCTGCGCACCTGCATCCTGTCGCGCGAGGAATCCCCGCGCGAGGGGCTGATCCGACTCGCGCTCTCGCCCGATGGCGATGTGCTTCCCGATATCCGCGCCAAGGCCCCCGGCCGCGGCGCGTGGATCGGCGTCGCGCGCGTCGAGCTCGAGGCGGCGCAGGCCAAGGGCAAGCTGCGCGGCGCATTGTCGCGCGCGTTCAAGACGCAGGATCTGCGCATTCCCGACGATCTCGGCGCGCGAATCGAAGCGCAGCTTCAGCGCAATCTGCTCGATCGGCTCGGCCTCGAATCCAAGGCCGGACACGTTACGATCGGCGGCGAGCGGCTCGACAAGGCCGCCCGCTCGGGCAAGCTGCATCTGCTGCTCCACGCCTCCGATGCCGGCGAAGACGGTGCCGGCAAGCTGGCCCAGGCATGGCGAGTCGGATCGGATATGGAAGGCAGCGGCCGGCGGGGGTTAACATTGCCCCTGCCGCGCACCATATTGTCCTTGGCCCTTGGCCGCGAAAATGTGGTACATGCCGGCCTTACCGACGCCAAAGCGGCCAAGCGGGTGAGCGAAGCGCTCGATCGTTGGCTGCACTTTATCGGACCCGACCCCGCTCCCCGCCCTTGCGAAACAGGCTCGCAAGGCGCATCGGCGTTCCCGCCGGACGGGTCGCAGAATATGACGAACTCGACTGAAGGACTTTGAGCACGCGCATGAGCGATACTGAGAACGAAAAGCCGAAACTGGGCATGCGCGCGCCGCTGGGGCTGAAGCGCACGGTCGAGACGGGCAAGGTGAAGCAGAGCTTCAGCCATGGCCGCTCGAACACCGTGGTGGTCGAAGTCAAGCGCCGCCGCGTCCTTGGCCCGCAAGGGACTCCGCAGGAAGAGGCCGCGCAGGCCGCTGCGCCCGAGCCTGTCGCCGCGGCACCCGTGCCGCAGCCGCCGGCCCCGGTTGCGCCCGCACCGCGTCCGCCCGTCTCGAACGAGAGCGCACAGGAGCGCCAGGCCCGCATGCTGCGCGAGGCCGAAGACCAGCGCATGCAGGCGCTCGAGGAAGCCCGCCGCCGCGAGGAGCGCGCGCGTGCCGAGGCTGCCGAGGCCGAAGTCCGCCGTGTCGAGGAGCGCGCCCGTGCCGAGGCCGAAGCCGCTGCTGCGCCCAAGGTCGAAGCCGCGCCGACGCCTGCGCCCGAGCCGGTCGCAACGCCTGAAAAGGCGCCCGAGGCCGTGGCTGCTGCTCCGGCGGCACCTGTGCCTGCGCCGGCCGCACCGCCCGCGCCGCCGCCCAAGCCGGTCGGCATCCAGCTCGATCCGAGCCGCCCTGCGCCGCGCCTGTTCACGCCGGTGCAGCGTCCCGAGATTCCCAAGCCGCAGCCCAAGCCCGAGCCGCAGCCGCAGGAGCGCGCCCCCGCGGCCGCATCCGCGCCTGCCGCTGCAGGGGCGGCTGCGCCGCGTACTGCGCCGTCGGGCGCACCCGGCCTCGCGCCGCGGCGTCCGGCCGAGCCGGCGCGTCCGCAGCAGCGCGACCGCAAGGCCGACGATCGCCGCCAGTCGGGCAAGCTCACGGTCAACCGTGCGCTCGGCGACAATGACGGCGCCCGCGCCCGCTCGCTCGCCGCGCTCAAGCGTGCGCGTGAGAAGGAGCATCGCCGTTCCTATGGCGGCGCGCGCGAGCCGCAGGCCAAGCAGGTCCGCGACGTCGTGGTGCCGGAGGCGATCACCGTCCAGGAACTCGCCAATCGGATGGCCGAGAAGGGCGCCGACCTGGTCAAGACGCTGTTCAAGATGGGCTCGCCCGTCACGATGACGCAGACGATCGATCAGGACACTGCCGAGCTGCTGGTCACCGAGTTCGGCCATAACATCGTGCGCGTCTCGGATGCAGATATCGATCTGGCGACCGATACCGTCGAGGATGCCGAGGATACGCTCGAGACGCGTCCGCCGGTGGTGACGATCATGGGCCATGTCGATCACGGCAAGACCTCGTTGCTCGACGCGTTGCGCGGCACCGATGTGGTCAAGGGCGAGGCCGGCGGCATCACCCAGCATATCGGCGCCTACCAGGTCACGCTGAAGGACAAGTCGAAGATCACTTTCCTCGACACGCCGGGCCACGAGGCCTTTTCGGAGATGCGTGCTCGCGGCGCCAACGTCACCGACATCGTCGTGCTGGTGGTGGCCGCGAACGACGGGCTGATGCCGCAGACGATCGAGGCGATCAATCACACCAAGGCGGCCGGCGTGCCGATGATTGTGGCGATCAACAAGGTCGATCTCGACAGCGCCAATCCGCAGCGCGTGCGCGAGCGTCTGCTCGAGCATGAAGTGATGGTCGAGGAAATGGGCGGCGAAGTCCAGGACGTCGAAGTCTCGGCGCTCAAGAAGACCGGGCTCGACCAGCTGATCGAGAAGATCCAGCTCCAGGCCGAACTGCTCGAACTGCGCGCCAACCCGAATCGCGAGGCGGAAGGCACCGTGATCGAGGCGAAGCTCGACAAGGGCCGCGGCCCGGTCGCGACGATCCTCGTCAATCGCGGCACGCTCAAGGTCGGCGATGTGTTCGTCGTCGGCGCCGAGAGCGGCAAGATCCGTGCGCTGGTCGACGATAAGGGTCGCCAGATCAAGGAAGCCGGTCCGGCGATGCCGGTCGAGATCCTCGGTCTCTCTGGCGTGCCGATGGCGGGCGATCCGCTCCAGGTCGTCGAAAACGAGGCGCGCGCTCGCGAAGTCGCGGAATATCGCGCCGGCGTCATCCAGAACAAGCGGACCACCAATGCCCCGGCCAGCCTCGAGAGCATGTTCTCGGCGCTCAAGGACAAGCAGGCGATGGAGTATCCGCTGGTCGTCAAGGCGGATACCCAGGGCACCGTCGAAGCCATCGTCGCTGCGATCAACAAGATCTCGACCGACGACATTCGCGCCCGCGTGCTGCACGCAGGTGTGGGCGGCATCACCGAGAGCGACGTGACGCTCGCGGGTGCCAGCGGCGCGCCGATCATCGGCTTCAACGTCCGTCCGAACGCCAAGGCGCGCGAGATCGCCGATCGGCAGAAGGTCGCGTTTAAATATTACGACGTGATCTATGAACTGACCGACGAGATTCGCGCCGGCATGGCAGGCCAGCTCGGGCCGGAGGCGTTCGAGACGATCGTCGGCCGCGCCGAGATCAAGGAAGTGTTCAGCGCGGGCAAGCACGGCAAGGCGGCGGGTCTCCTCGTCACCGAAGGCGTCATCCGCAAGGCGCTCAAGGCGCGCATCACCCGGGACGATGTCATCATCTACCAGGGCGAGATCGCGTCGCTGCGGCGCTTCAAGGACGACGTTGCCGAAGTGCGCGCAGGCCTCGAATGCGGTGTCACGTTCACGCAGAACTTCACCGACATCAAGGCAGGCGACTATCTCGAAACCTTCGAAGTCGAGATGCGCGAACGCACGCTGTAAAATCTCCCTCTCCCCGTGTGGGAGAGGGAAAGGGCCCGCTCGCGTAGCGAGTGGTAAGGGTGAAGGGGTTAGGGCCCGCTCCCCCGCACCCTTCCGCCGATTTCATCGGCTCCCTCTCTCTCCCACTAGGGGAGAGGGCGTTCACGGCGGAGGACGGGATGCCATCGATCTTCGACGACTTCCCCGTCCCCTCATCGGCACGGCTGCTCGGCTGGGAAGTCCGGGCGGTGGACGTGGCGGCGCAGTCGATCGAGATCGGCTTCGTCGCCGATGATCGCTTCCTCAATCCTGCGGGCACGGTGCAGGGCCGCTTCCTCGCCGCGATGCTAGACGATACGCAGGGGCCGGCGCTCTATTCCGCTACCCAGGGTGCGGTCTATGCGCCCACGATCGACTTCCATGTCGTCTGCCTCAAGCCCGCCCGGCCGGGGCGGTTCATTGGCAAGGGCAGGGTAGTCAGCCTCGGCAAGACGATTGCAGTGACCGAGGCCGAATTATACGACGAAGGCGGCATATTGGTCGCCCGCGGCACCTTTACGGGCCGCGTCATGGATGCCGCTATGGCGCGACGGGACTGAACATGAAGCACACCCAGACCGAAGACCGTTCCGTCCGCCTGCTCCGCGTGGGCGAACAGGTGCGCCACGTGCTGAGCGAGATTCTCCAGCGCGGCGACGTCCATGACGAGACGCTGGCCAGCCACATGGTCTCGGTCACCGAAGTCCGCATGTCGCCGGACCTGCGCCACGCCACGGTGTTCGTGAAGCCGCTGCTCGGCAAGGACGAGGAAGCGGTGCTCAAGGCGCTGCGCACCAACACAGCCTATCTCCAGCGTGAAGTCGCCGCGCGGGTGAAGATGAAATACGCTGCCAAGCTCAAATTCCTTGCTGACGAGAGCTTCGATGAGGGCACGCATATCGATCGGCTGCTCCGCGCGCCCAAGGTGGCGCAGGATCTGGGCGAATCGGAGGACTGACTTCCCCGACGCGCGCCCCTAAGGAGGGCGGCCATGGCCAAGCTCTATTTCTACTACGCCTCGATGAATGCGGGGAAATCGACCACCTTGCTCCAGGCCGATTTCAATTATCGCGAGCGCGGCATGCGCACTTTGTTGTTCACCGCCGGCGTGCATGATCGCGGCGGCAAGGGGATGATCGATTCGCGGCTCGGGCTTCAGGCAAGCGCGGTGCCTTTCGAGCCCGATACCGATCTGCGCACGATCGCCGAGGATGCGCATTTCGCTGCGACGCTCGCCTGCGTGCTGGTCGACGAGGCGCAGTTCCTGTCGGCGGCGCAGGTCCGCCAGCTCGCGCATCTTGCCGACGAGATCGGCATTCCGGTGCTGTGCTATGGGCTGCGCACCGATTTCCAGGGGCGGCTGTTCCCGGGCTCGGCCGAGCTGCTTGCGCTTGCCGACTCGCTCGTCGAGATCAAGTCGGTGTGCGACTGCGGGCGCAAGGCGACGATGAACCTGCGTGTCGACGATGGCGGCAACGCCATCCGCGAAGGCGCGCAGAAGGAGATCGGCGGCAACGAGCGCTATGTCGCGCTGTGCCGGCGCCATTTCATGCAGCGTACCGGTGCGGCGGGCTGACCGGTGCACGGCTGGATCATCCTCGACAAGCCGCTCGGGCTCGGCTCGACCCAGGGCGTCAGCGCCGTCAAGCGCGCGCTACGCGAAGGCGGCTATGGCCCAAAGAAGAGGGATATGCCCAAGGTCGGCCATGGCGGTACGCTCGATCCGCTGGCGACCGGCGTGCTGCCCATCGCGATCGGCGAGGCCACCAAGCTCGCCGGGCGGATGCTCGACAGCGACAAGATCTACGATTTCACGATTGGCTTCGGGGTGCAGACCGACACGCTGGATCTCGAGGGGCGGGAAATCGCGACCTCGGATGTCCGGCCGACGATCGATCAGGTGCGGGCGGTGCTGCCGCGCTTCACCGGGCCGATCGAACAGGTCCCGCCGGCCTATTCGGCGCTCAAGGTCGATGGCGAACGCGCCTATGACCTTGCCCGCGCCGGCGAGGAAGTGATCCTCGCCCCCCGCAGCGTGACGATCCATTCGCTCAGTATCCGTCACCCCGGACTTGTTCCGGGGTCCACGGCGCCACAATCTGCGGCTTCCCGTTTGGAGGAATGGCCCCGGGAACAAGTCCGGGGTGACGGACTGGAGCCGATCGACGAGATCACCCTCACCGCGCATGTGTCCAAAGGCACGTATATCCGCTCGCTCGCGCGGGACATCGCGCTGGCGCTCGGCACCGTCGGTCATGTCACGATGCTTCGCCGCACCAGGGCCGGTCCGTTCGGCCTCGAATCCGCGATATCGCTGGACAAACTGGGGGAACACGCTAAGGCGCGCACGCTTGAACACCTACTCCTGCCGCTGAGGGCGGGGCTGGACGACATCCCGGCTCTATCCCTCACCCCCGACCAGGCAGGGCTGCTCCGACAGGGGCAGGTTCTGGCCGGGATTGCCGCCGATGATGGCCAATACTTCGCATGTGCGGGCGATACGCCCGTCGCGCTGGTGGAGGCTCAGTCCGGACTCGTCCGGGTCGTCCGCGGCTTCAACTTGTAAAACGATGTCGTAGGAAAACACATGTCGATCACGCAGGAGCGCAAGGACGCGCTCGTCAAGGAACATGGCCGCGAGAGCGGCGACACCGGCAGCCCCGAAGTCCAGGTTGCGATCCTCACCGAGCGCATCACCAACCTGACCGAGCACTTCAAGACCCACGCGAAGGACAATCACTCGCGCCGCGGTCTGCTGCTGATGGTCAACAAGCGCCGTAGCCTCCTCGACTATCTGAAGAAGAAGGACGAGGCCCGCTACACCGGCATCATCGCGAAGCTCGGGCTTCGCAAGTAACGAGAAAGGGCGCCCTTGCGGCGCCCTTTTGACATTCGAGCCGCAGGCGATCCGGCCCGCGGCTCTGGCAGGGGTGAAGACCATCCCGAACCGACCCGGGCCGGATAGCCCGGACATAGGCCCCCGCCGCATCTGGCAGCGGGAGTGAAGGAAATCCAATGTTCGACAAGAAGACTGTATCGATCGAGTGGGGCGGCAAGACGCTGACTCTCGAAACGGGCAAGGTTGCCCGCCAGGCCGACGGCGCGGTGATCGCGACGCTCGGCGAGACCGTGGTGCTGTGCGCAGTGACCGCGGCCAAGCATGTGAAGGAAGGCCAGGACTTCTTTCCGCTGACCGTCCACTATCAGGAGAAGTTCTCTGCCGCGGGTCGTATCCCGGGCGGCTTCTTCAAGCGCGAGCGCGGCGCGACCGAGAAGGAGACGTTGATCTCCCGCCTCATCGATCGTCCGCTCCGCCCGCTCTTCCCCGAGGGCTTCTACAACGAGATCAACTGCATCGCGCAGGTCCTGTCGTATGACGGCGAGAACGAGCCGGACATCCTCGCGATGGTCGCCGCTTCGGCCGCGATGACGCTGTCGGGCGTGCCCTTCATGGGCCCGATCGGCGCGGCGCGCGTCGGCTATGACGGCAGCGACTATATCCTCAACCCGACCGACGAGCAGGTCGATTCCGGTCTCCTCGACCTCGTCGTCGCGGCGACGCAGGACGCGGTGATGATGGTCGAATCCGAAGCCAAGGAGCTTTCGGAAGACGTCATGCTTGGCGCCGTGATGTTCGCGCATCGCGAGAGCCAGAAGGTGATCGACGCGATCATCAAGCTGGCCGAGCAGGCTGCCAAGGAGCCCTGGGAACTCAAGGTCCAGGACGACAAGGTCGAGGTTAAGGCCAAGCTCAAGAAGCTGATCGGCAAGGACCTCGAGGCGGCCTACAAGCTGACCGACAAGCAGGCCCGCCAGACCGCGATCAACGAGGCGCGCACCAAGGCGCGTGACGGCATGGCCGACCTCAAGGAAAGCGATCCCCAGGCCTATCTCGCCAGCCTCAAGCTGGTGAAGAAGCTCGAGGCGGACATCGTCCGCACCGCGATCCTCAAGGAAGGCCGCCGCATCGACGGTCGCGACACCAAGACGGTCCGTCCGATCGTCGCGGAAGTCCACTTCCTGCCGCGCGCGCACGGCTCGGCGCTGTTCACTCGCGGCGAGACCCAGACGATCGCGACCTGCACGCTCGGAACGCGTGACAGCGAGCAGATGATCGATGGTCTCGGTGGCCTCAGCTACCAGCACTTCATGCTGCACTATAACTTCCCGCCCTATTCGGTCGGCGAAGTCGGCCGCTTCGGCGCGCCGGGCCGTCGTGAAGTCGGCCATGGCAAGCTGGCGTGGCGCGCGCTGCACGGCGTGCTGCCCACCAAGGAAGAATTCCCCTACACGATCCGCCTGACCTCGGACATCACCGAGTCGAACGGCTCGTCGTCGATGGCGTCGGTCTGCGGTGGTTCGCTTGCGCTCATGGACGCCGGCGTGCCGATCAAGCGTCCGGTTTCGGGCATCGCGATGGGCCTCATCCTCGAGGGCAAGGAATTCGCGGTTCTCAGCGACATCCTCGGCGACGAGGATCACCTTGGCGACATGGACTTCAAGGTTGCGGGCACGTCCGAAGGCATCACCACGATGCAGATGGACATCAAGATCGCCGGCATCACTGAAGAGATCATGAAGGTCGCGCTGGACCAGGCCAAGGACGGCCGCATCCACATCCTGGCCGAAATGGCCAAGGCGCTCGATCACACCCGTGAGGAACTCTCGGCGCACGCACCGCGCATCGAGACCTTCACGATCGACAAGTCGAAGATCCGTGAAGTCATCGGCACCGGCGGCAAGGTGATTCGCGAGATCGTCGCCACCACCGGCGCCAAGGTCGACATCGACGACGAAGGCGTGATCAAGGTCTCGTCGTCGGACACGTCGCAGATCGAAGCCGCGATCAAGTGGATCAAGGGCCTCGTCGAAGAGGCCGAGGTCGGCAAGGTCTATGCCGGTAAGGTCGTCAATCTTGTCGATTTCGGCGCGTTCGTGAACTTCATGGGCGGCAAGGACGGTCTCGTCCACGTCTCGGAGATCCGCAACGAGCGCGTCGAGAAGGTCTCGGACGTTCTGAGCGAAGGCCAGGAAGTCAAGGTCAAGGTCCTCGAGATCGATCCGCGCGGCAAGGTTCGCCTGTCGATGCGCGTCGTCGATCAGGAGACCGGCGCCGAGCTGGAAGATACGCGTCCGGCGCGTGAGCCCCGCGAAGGCGGCGATCGTGGTCCGCGCGGCGAAGGCCGTGGCGGTGACCGTGGCGATCGTCAGCGCGGCGGCGGCGGTGGCCGTGGCGGCGACCGTGGCCCGCGTCGCGAAGGCGGCGGCGATCGTGGTCCGCGCGGCGAAGGCCGGGGTGACCGCGGCCCGCGCACCCCGCGCGAAGGCGGCGAGGACAAGGGCGGTGACGATATCGGCCTTCCCGCGTTCCTGACCGGCGACAAGGACTAAGCATTCTCCGGTCGGGTGGAACGCCTGACCAGAGATGCACAAGCACATCCGGCGAAAGTTCGGAGAGGATGAAAGGGGCTCGCGGCGACGCGGGCCCCTTTTTCCGTTTGGGCTCCCGGAATAAGGTTGGCGAATGACCGAGACGCCCTCCGCTTCGAAGCTTCCCGGCTGGCTCAGCCACTATACCGACCTGCCCGGGCTGATCGGCATCGTCGATGAAGGCGTGATCCGCGCCTCGAACGTCGCCTATCTCAACGATCGCGAGGAACTGCTCCACGGTGTAAGCTGTGCGCGCAAGGTGCTCGACCGGATCGTCGGCAATTCCAGGCTGAGCGGCTGGGCCGGGCCGATCGAGACGGTGGTCGCCCAGATCGAATCGGGGCGGATGCCCGACACTTATGCCGCCTGCTTTTGCGAGAAAGCGGACTTGCTGAGCCAGTGGCGCGGCTATGGCGGCGGCGAACAAGGCGTGGCGATCCAGTTCAGCCGTTCGGGGCTGGAGGAACTCGCCGGGACGGAGGAGCGCTATCTCGCTCCGGTCGAATATGGAGTCGTGACTGCCAAGAGCCGAATCAATGCCGAGCTCAAGACGCGTCTGGACAAGTTTTCGGACGATGCGCCCGAGGGCGCAGTCTATCGCCTGCTGAGCGGGCTCATTCCGCGCTTCAAGCATATCGGGTTCAAGGGCGAGCTCGAATGGCGGCTCGTCGTCCAGCACGAGACCATGCACAAGGACGTGAAGTTCCGCGCGCGTCGCAACGTCATCCTGCCCTATTTCGAAATCGGCGGGGCGGACGGGCGTCTGCCGATCAAGGCGGTCAAGATCGGTCCCGGACCGGACATCGAACTCACGCGGAAGAGCGTGAAGCAGTATCTCGAGCGCAAGGGCTATGACGTGCGCGTCGATGTTTGCAACGTCCCCTTCCGCACCTGACGACGCCGATTTCCCTGCAAAGCCACTGCAATTGTACGGAGCAGGCGCAACGCCCGCGTGACGCTATGCGCGGGGAGGGGGGCAAGATGTCGAAACCGAATGCCGCCGATCTGCTGCGCGACCACGCCGCGATCGAGTCACTGTCCGCGCGCCTGGCGGCGCTGATCAACCGCGATGCCGATGCCGCGGAGCTCGCGCTTACGCTGGACCATCTGGTCGCAACCGTAGCCGACCATCTGTCGATAGAAGATGCGATGATCTATACGCTGGCGATGCAGGCGAGTTCGGGGACTGCGGCGGGAAGCGCGGAGCGCATGCGCTCCGCCTTCGAGCAGCTCAAGACCGATTGGGGCGCCTATCTGACGCTGTGGAGCGCCGAGGCCATCGCCGCGGACCGCGCCGAATTCGTCGCCGCCACGCGCGCGATGCTGCCGCGGCTGCGCGATCGGGTGCGCCTGGAAAACGAGCTGCTGTTCCACGTCAGCCAGCGCGAAGGTGAGGGCTGCAAGGCCGGCTGAAACGGGAAAGTGGGGAGCTTCTGTTGCCCGGTGCTCCCCGTACCGCTGGAATCCGCTTCTGTTGCCCGGTGCGGTCCAACCGCGCATTTTAGAATAACCTTAGGCCGTTAGGCCGTGGGGTTACGCCGCAATAGCGAGTGCTTCGTTATCGTTGGCACTTGTGTTTCAGACCGTCACAGTGGCCCACGCTGAGAGATAGTCGGCGCTTTTCAACACACGTCGATCCTGGTTCGGCCCCGTCAGAAACGGTGTCCAGATACACCACCGGTTATGGTGGAGCCGCCGGGTACTGCCCCCGGGTCCGCTGCGCCTATTGCACGCCGTCGTTTATCCCCATAGCCGGGCGAACCCGGCAGAACCCATATAGGACCTCAATCGCTTAATGAAAAGGTCAGGTTGGAAGGGGTAGGGCCTTTCCACCGATCCAATCACTTGGCATGGAGGGTGCATCATGTTGACGCAGCGGTCCCGCTACGCGCTTCGCGCGATGCTTTTCCTCACCCAGCAGCAGTCCGCCATCGGACCCGTGCCGATGAACCGCATTGCTGCCGAGGCCAATGTGCCGAGGAAGTTCCTCGAACTCATCCTCGCCGATCTGCGCGAGGCCGAATTCCTGGTGTCGACGCGCGGCAAGATGGGCGGCTATCGCCTCGCCCGCGCGCCGCATCTGATTTCCCTGGGCGAGATCATCCGGGTAATCGAAGGGCCGCTCGCGCTGGTCCCCTGCGTCAGCCGCACTGCCTATCGTCCGTGTAATGATTGCAAGGACGAAGCGAGCTGCGCGATCCGCCATGCCATGGCGCGCGTGCGCGACGAGACTGCGCGCATCCTCGACGGCACCAGCCTCGCCGATGCCGTCGCGGAGGAACTGGCGGCGGCTTAGGCCCCGGCGTTCTTGCGCTTCAGCTCGTCGCGGATCTCGCGCAGCAGCACGACATCGGCCGGATCGGCGGCAGGAGGCGCCTCGCCTTCGGCCTTTTCGCGTTCGGCGGTTGCGATGATCTTGTTCACGCTGCGAACCAGCAGGAAGACGATGAAGGCGAGGATCACGAAGTTGATCACCACCGTCACGAACTCTCCATAGCCGAGCAGCGGCACGCCTGCGGCCTTGAGCGCAGCATAGTTATCGGGCGATCCGGTATAGGTTGCCGGGATCGGCGCCAGCCGGATGAAATAGCTCGAAAAATCGAACCCGCCGAACAGCCAGCCGATCACCGGCATGATGATGTCGTCGGTGAGCGATTTGGTGATCGTGCCGAACGATGCGCCGATGATCACGCCCACCGCGAGATCCAGCACGTTTCCGCGCGCGATGAAGGTACGGAATTCCTTCAACATGGGGCCCTTGCTCCTCTTCAAACCCGTTTCCCGGATAACCATGTCCGATTTCGCTATCGGGCTCCAGTGTTGCCACCGTATAAGACACTCTTCGATAGATCCGGAGGATCAACCACGTGATGAAGTTTCGTGCCGTTCTCGCGCTCGCCGGCGCCGCCCTGCTCTCCGCCTGCGGGATCAACAGCGTCCCCACATCCGAAGAGACCGCCAAGGCGCGCTGGGCCGACGTCCAGACCAACTACCAGCGCCGCGCCGATCTGGTGCCTAACCTGGTCAACACGGTGAAGGGTGCCGCCGCGTCCGAGGGCAAGATCCTGAACGACGTGACCAGCGCGCGCGCCCGCGCGACGCAGATCCAGCTGAGCGGCGACGACTTGACCGATCCGTCCAAGGTCTCGGCGTTCAACCAGGCGCAGAACGGCCTGTCGCTCTCGCTCCAGCGCCTCCAGGAAGCCTATCCGCAGCTCCAGAGTCAGGCCAATTTCAAGACGCTGATGGATCAGCTCGAAGGCACCGAGAACCGCATCGCGATCTCGATCCGCGACTACAACGCCGCGGTGCAGGAATATAACACCCGCATCCGCACCTTCCCCGACGCGGTCGGCGCGAAGATCTTCTACGGTTCGAAGCCGATGACGCCGTTCCAGGCCCAGGCCGGCGCGGACAAGGCGCCGACGGTCGATTTCGGGAACGGCAGCTGATCCTGGAGCTTGCCCATGCCGGCGCGGTCGATGGCACCCCCACCGACCGCGCGGCCAACAATCGCGAGATCCTGTGATGCGTTTCTTACGGTTTCTGCTCGCTTTGCTGCTGCTCGTGCCGCTCGCGGCGCAGGCGCAGACCTTTCCCAAGCGCGACCGCGAGCCGGTGGTCGATGCCGCCAACCTGCTGAGCGCCGCGCAAAAGGCCGAGATCAGCGCGCTCGCCGAGGACATCAACAAGGCGAGCACGCGCCAGTTCGTCGTCGCGACGATCCCCGATCTGCAGGGCTATGACATCGCCGATTACGGCTACCGGCTAGGGCGCGCCTGGGGGATCGGGCAGAAGGACGCCAATAACGGCATCCTGCTGATCGTCGCACCCAACGAGCGGAAGGTGCGGATCGAAGTCGGCTACGGGCTCGAGCCGATCATGACCGACGCAATGTCGAGCAGCATCATCCAGGATACGATCCTGCCGCGCTTCCGCGCCAACGACATGCCCGGCGGGATCGTAGCCGGGGCGCAGGCGATCGGCGAGCAGATGAAGCTCCCGCTCGAAGCCGCGGAAGCGCGCGCCAAGGCGCAGGCGGACAAGGCGAGTGCGGCACCCCGGCAGCGGCAGCGCTCCGGCGGTGGTGGCGTTCCTTGGGGCCTGATTTTCTGGGGGATCATCCTCGTCTTCGTGATCCTGCCGATGTTCGCGCGCGGCTTCGGTAGCCGAAAGCGCCGGCGCGGCCCCTGGGGCGACCGGCGCTATCGCGGCGGCGGCGATGGCGGCGCATTGCCGATCATCCTGTGGAGCATCGCCAACGAGATCGGTCGCAACGCGGGGCACGGTGGCGGTTCGTCCGGATGGGGCGGCGGCGGTGGCTGGGGAGGCGGCGGGGGCGGCGGCTTCTCGGGCGGCGGTGGATCGTTCGGGGGCGGTGGCGCCTCGGGGAGCTGGTGATGCATCTGAGCGAAGCCGATCACGCGCGCGTAACTGCCGCAGTCTCGCAAGCCGAGCGGGCGACCGATGGCGAGATCGTCACCGTCGTCGCGGGGCGTTCGGACGCCTATCATGATGTCGCGCTGCACTGGACGGTGCTCGCGATGCTTTTCGTGCTGGCGCTGCTCGCCTGGATACCGGCACCGGTCGAATGGCTCCATGCGGCGCTGATCGACGCCTGGTCGGATACGCCGCCGCGCTGGTATCTCACCTTCGCGCTGGTGCTGATGGCAGTGACCTTCCTCGTCGCGCGCGTGCTGCTCGCGCTCGATGCACTGCGGTTGGCGCTGACCCCCGGCGGGACCAAGACGCGGCGCACCCATGCCCGCGCGCTCGCCCTGTTCCGCACTGCCGCCGAGAAGCGCACTCGCGCCTCCACCGGCGTCCTTCTCTATCTCAGCCTCGCCGAGCACCGCGCGGAGATCATCGCCGACGAAGCGATCCATTCGAAGGTCTCGGCCGATGTCTGGGGCGAGGCGATGGCGGTGCTGATCGCGCAAGTGAAGCAGGGACGGCCCGGCGAAGGCATGGCACAGGCAGTCGCGCAGATCGGCAACGTGCTGGCCGAGCATTTCCCGCGCAGCCAGGACGACATCAACGAACTTCCGGATCGCCTGATCGAACTATGAGCATCGAAGAAGAGCCCGTCGAGACCGTCTGGCAGGGCAAATGGATCACGGCCAAGCGGCAGGGCAAATGGGAGTTCGTCGCGCGCGCCGGCGGGATCCAGGCCGCGGTGATCGTCGCGATCGATGACGAGGATCATGTCCTGCTCGTCGATCAATATCGCGTGCCGCTCGGCCAGCGCTGCCTCGAGCTTCCCGCCGGGCTGATTGGCGACACGCAGGACGGCGATACGCCGCTCGATGCCGCGCGGCGCGAGCTGATCGAAGAGACCGGCTATGATTGCGCCGCGGTCGAGGAACTCGGCTATTTCCACTCCTCGCCGGGCATGGTCAGCGAGGGCTTCACGCTGGTCCGCGCAACCGGGCTCACCAAGGTGAGCGAAGGCGGCGGCGTCGATGGCGAGGACATCATCGTCCACCGCGTCGCCCGTGCCGACATCCCCACGTTCGTCGCACGAAAGCGTGCCGAGGGCGTGGCGATCGACGTCAAGCTGCTCCTCCTGCTCGCGGACACGCTGCTCGAACGCGCCTGACGCCGTTCAGGCGCGGATCTCGACCTCCACCAGATCGCCCGCGGCAATTCGGGCGGCGCGCCGGACCTCAGCCTTGACCGGCAGCACATAGCCGCCGCTTTCGCTGTGCGGGAAGACCGACGAGGCGAAGCGCACGCCCTGGATGCAGGCCTCGACCCGCACCGAGCCGAACCCGCGGGCACCGCCCATCGCCCGCAGCTCGAATGCCCGCGCCCGCAACGCGTCCGCCACGGCGCCGGTGACAGTCACGAAATGCCAGCTCGCCTTGGCCGGCGGCTGCGGCGTCCAGCGCCACAGCTCGGCAGTGAAGGTCAAGGTCGAGTTGCTGTCGTGCATCCGGTCCTCCTGACCGGCTAGGGTCGTGGCGTAAAGCGACGGGCGCGCCGCGCCAGCCGCCAAGCGAGCTGTCGCACGCTCAGGCCGCTCACCGGATCGCGCCACGCCGCCGCTACCGCCAGCAACGGCCGCAGTACGAAATCCCGTGCCCGAAACGCGGCATGCGGCACGGTAAGCTCTCGCTCGCCCCAAGCGCCCTCGGACCACAGCACGATGTCGAGGTCGATCACCCGCGCATCCCATCGCCGACCGCGGCGCCGCCCGAAGTCGCGCTCTATCGCCTTCAGTCGCGCCAGCAGCGCCGGCGGCGTCTCATGGCTTTCGATCAGTGCGACGGCATTGGCGAAGCGCCGCTTGGAGGGCCCGAGCGGCGGGGTGCGCAGCACCGGCGAGACAGCGACCACGCCGCCCAGCGCCGCGAGCGCCGCGGCGATCTCGGCCTCGGGGCGGCCATGGCGTCCGGGGCGATTGGAGCCCAGCGCGATCGCGTAAACAGCAGTGATCACGCCCGCCGCCTACCATCCGGGGACGGCCTTTCAATGCAGGAAATACCGTGCTGCACTTCCCCGGCTCTTGAACCGTCCGGATACCCGTCAGCACTAGCGCAACAAGATTTCCTGCTCGCGCAGCTTCTGGGATAAAACTGCGGGAAATTGCGAAGTTAGGCCGGCTCAGATGTCCTGCACCAACCGCCCGTAGAGCTCGGGCCGCCGGTCGCGAAAGAAGCCGAACGCTGCGCGGTGGCGCTTGACCCGGTCCAGGTCGAGCTTGGCGACGATCACCCCGGTTTCCTCGCGATCCAGCTCGGCAAGGATGTCGCCGCGTTCGTCGGTTATGAAGCTCGTGCCGTAAAAGGTCTGGCCGTGCTCGACGCCGACGCGGTTGGCGGCGATCACCGGGACGACGTTCGACACCGCATGCCCCACCATCGCGCGACGCCACAGCCGGGCGGTGTCGAGGCTGGTGTCGTGCGGTTCGGATCCGATCGCAGTCGGGTAGAACAGCACTTCGGCGCCCATCAGCATCATCGCGCGCGCGGTCTCGGGATACCATTGGTCCCAGCACACGCCCACGCCGATCTTCGCGCCGGGGCCGTTCCACACCTTGAACCCGGTATTGCCCGGCCGGAAATAGAATTTCTCTTCATAGCCGGGGCCATCGGGGATGTGGCTCTTGCGATAGACGCCCTCGACCCGCCCGTCGGGGCCGATCATCGCCAGACTGTTATAGTGATGCGGCCCGTCGGCCTCGAAGAAGCTGGTCGGGATGTGGATGCCCAGATCCGCGGCGAGATGCTGCATCGCCAGCACCGCCTTGTGCTCGTTGACCGGCCTGGCGTTCGAGAACAGCCCCTCGTCCTCGACGCGGCAGAAATATTCGCCCTCGAATAATTCGGGCGGCAGCACGACCTGTGCGCCCTTGCCTGCTGCCTCGCGGACGAGCTCGGACACCGCCTTGATGTTGGCGTCGATATCGTTGGTGAAGGCGAGCTGGAGCGCCGCGACGGTGATCTCGGTCATGGATTCCTCAGAGCCGGGGAAGCTGCTGGCTGATGCAGTGAAAGCTGCCGCCGCCGGTCAAGATATGGTCGGCGCGCTGGCCGACAACCGTGCGGCCGGGGAAAAGTGCCGCCAGCGCGTCGATCGCAGCCGAGTCGTTCGCCTGGCCGTAGAGCGGGACGACGATCGTCGCGTTGCCGATATAGAAGTTCATGTAGCTCGCCGGGATGATCTCTTCCTCGGGGCTGAGCACCCGGCCGGGCGAGGGGAAGCGGACCACCTCGACGCCAAATGCCTCGGCGCGCCGGGCGGCATCCTGGTAGACGCGCCAGTTGGGATCATTGTCCGTCGCCGCGGGGATCAGCAGCCGATTCTCGGCCACGAAGCGCGCAAGATTGTCGACATGGCCGTCGGTATGGTCGTTGAGCAGCCCGTCGCCGAGCCACAGCACGCGGTTATAGCCGAGGTCCGCCGCGAGCAGCGCCTCGACATCGGCCTTGCCCAGGTTCGGATTGCGATTGGGGTTGAGCACGCATTGCTCGGTGGTAACGCACAGCCCGGTGCCGTCGCCATCCACTGCGCCGCCTTCAAGGATCCAGCCATGGCTCGCGACGGAAAGCTGCTCGCGCTTGGCCAGCCGGAGCCCGACATCGGAATCGCCCGGAAGGTCGTATTTGCCGCCCCAGCCATTGAAGCGGAAGTCATGCGCCCGGCCGGCGCCGTCGAGGATCGGGCCGGTATCGCGCAGCCAGATGTCACCGAACGGCTCGACCACGACGCGCGCGGCATTGCCCGCGTAGCGAGTCGCTGCCGCCGCCGCTTCGTCGTCGGCGGCGACCAGGATCACCTGTTCGCCGCGCCCGCCGGCATGGACCGCGGTGGCGAAGGCAGTGACTTCCTCGCGCGCGGGCTCGAGATCCTCGAGCCACAATTCGGGGTGGCTCGGAAACCCGATCCAGACGGCGTCGTGTTGCGCCCATTCGGGCAGGGGAGGCAGAGTCATGCGCGGGCTCTTACTGTCCCGCGCGGCTCTTGTCTCGGATCGCGCGGAATTCGGCGGTCGGATACCAGTTCGGCCAGTTCGTCCCCTCGGCCAGCTGGCGCCCCAGCCCATAGAAGATCGACAGGTCCTCGATCGCGCCGTCCCAGTTCCAGCTCGGATCATAATGATCCTGCGGCTTGTGATAGCGGTTGGTGGTATAGTCGTCGGACGCCTTCTTGCCTGCTGCCTTGCCGCCGGCGCGCAGATCCTCGCCGCTTTCGCCATACAGCATCGGCACGCCGAGCCGGGCGAAGCTGAAATGGTCCGAACGGTAATAATAGCCCCGCTCGGGCGTAGGCTCGGGGACGATCACCCGGCCCTGCGCCGCCACGAACGGCTTCACCAGATCCTCGAGCTCGGACTTGCCGACGCCGACCAGCACGAAATCCTTGGCGCGGCCGACATTGTTCACGCCGTCCATGTTGACCCCGCCGACGGTCTTGGCGAGCGGATACACCGGGTTCTCGGCATAGAATTTGGAGCCGAGCAGCCCTGATTCCTCGGCGGTGACCGCCAGGAAGACGAGGCTGCGCTTCGCCGGCCCGGCCTTCACATGCGCCTCGGCAAGCGCAACGAGCGCAGCGGTGCCCGACGCATTGTCGAGCGCGCCGTTGCAGATGTCGTCACCGTTTACTGCGTCGCAGCGGCCGAGATGGTCCCAATGCGCCGAATAGAGCACGACTTCGTCGGGCTTGGCGCTGCCGGGCAGGATGCCGACGACGTTCTTGGAAGCCTGGCGGCGAATCGCATTGTCGAACGATACGCTCGCCTTCACGCCCAGCGGCACTGGCTTGAAGCCCTTGTGCTTCGCTGCCTCGACCAGCGCGGTGTAATCCTTGCCGGCGCTGGCGAAGAGCGCCTTGGCGGCGTCCTGCTGGATCCAGCCGATCGCCTTGGACTGGTCCATATGGTCGCCCGGTGTGTCCTGCTCCAGCTGCGGCCCGGTCCAGGAGGATTGCACCACACCCCAGCCATAGGCGGCGGGCTCGGTGTCGTGGATGATGATCGCCGCGGCGGCGCCCTGCCGCGCGGCTTCCTCGTATTTATAGGTCCAGCGGCCATAATAGGTCATCGCCCGCCCGCCGAACTCGCCCGTGAGTTCGGGCGTCTGCCAGTCGGGATCGTTGACCAGGATGACGACGGTCTTCCCCTTCACGTCGAGGCCGGCATAGTCGTTCCAGCCGCGCTCGGGCGCGTTGATGCCATAGCCGACGAACACGACGTCGCTGTCCTTGACGGCGGTCTTGGGCGTCACCTGATAGGTCGCGATCACGAGATCCTTGCGATATTCCAGGCTGACCGGGGTCTTGCCGCCGCTGAAGACGAGCGGCGACACGTTCTGCGAGGTGATCTCGACCAGCGGTACGTCCTGGAACCAGCTGCCCTTGTTGCCAGGCTTGAGCCCCGCCTTCTGAAAACGCTCGACCAGATAGGCCATGGTTTTCTCTTCGCCCGCGGTAGTCGGCGCGCGCCCTTCGAATTCGTCGGACGACAGCCGCTCGGTGACTTGCTTGAGCGTGTCGAGCGAGAGCTGCGGCGCGGTCTGCGCCGCAGCGGCGGTGCTCGCAAGCAGAAGGGCAGTGGTGAGTAGGAGGCGCATGGAAACTCCTGCGAAAGATCGATGCGGGCGAGTGTGGCAGCGGCACCCGGCGCGAGCAAGCATTGCAGTCGCGCGGATGCGGGTGCACCAATGATAGCGATAACAGGAGAGAGGGATGCGCTGGAGAACCGGGATCCTGGTACTGGCGACGCTCGCGGCGCCGCTGAGTGCGCAGCAGGACTATCGCGCAGCGGAAGCGGACCGGCGGGCGATGCTCGACCGGCTGGGGATCGCTGATACGCGTCCGGGCGCAAACGGCTTCGATCCCAAGGCGGCGAACGCAGCCAATTACGACGAAGCCAAAGCGGGAGTCCCCCGGTTGCCTCCACTGCTGCGCCTCGCCGACGGGCGGCCCGTCCCCGATGCGCGGACATGGTGGCGTCAACGCCGGCCCGAGATCGTCGCGCTGTTCGACCGCGAAGTCTATGGCCGGGTCCCCGCGACGGCGCCTGCAATCCGCTGGCGTGTAGATCGCGAGGCGCGCGCCGAGGAGGGCGGCGTCAAGGTGGTCAAGCGCTGGCTGACCGGCGTCGCCGACAACCGCGCTGCACCCGGCGCCAGGGCGGAGATCGCGCTGCGCTACACGCTGCCGGCCGGCGCGCGCCGCGTCCCGCTGATCCTTTCCTTCGGCTTCCCCGAGGGCTTTCGCTTCCCCGGTCCCCCGCGCGCGCCTGATCCCGGGCCGCCTTTTGCCGAGCAGTTGCTCAAGCGCGGCTTCGGCTATGCCGTGGTCGTCGCCAATTCGGTGCAGGCGGACAATGGCGGTGCGCTGGGCGACGGGGTGATCGGCATATCGCTGCGGGGTCGCCCGCGCGCGCCGGAGGACTGGGGCGTGCTGCGCGCCTGGGCGTGGGGCGCCAGCCGCGCCTATGACGTTCTTGCGCGTGACCGGGCGATTGATTCGAAGCGGATCGGGATCGAGGGGCTTTCGCGCTACGGCAAGGCCGCGCTCGTCGCCATGGCCTATGACCAGCGCTTTGCGATCGGCTTCATCGGCTCGTCGGGCGCCGGCGGCGCGGCGCTCTACCGGCGCAATTTCGGCGAGCGGATCGGCAATCTCGCGGCGAGCGGCGAATATCACTGGTTCGCCGGAAACTTCCTTCGGTACGCCGGCCCGCTGACTGAACAGGACCTGCCGATCGACGCGCACATGCTGATCGCGCTCGCGGCGCCGCGGCCGATCTTCATCGGCGCCGGGACCGTCGAAACCGGCGACGGCTGGGTTGATCCCAGGGGCAGCTTCCTCGCCGCTGCGGCCGCTTCGCCGGCATGGGCGTTGCTCGGCCGCAAGGGTCTCACCGCCACCGAATTCCCCGAAGTGCTGACACCCGTTACAGGAGGTCAGGTCGGGTTCCGCCAGCATCGGGCCGGACATGACAACCGCGACAATTGGCCGGCCTTCATCGCCTTCGCTTCAAGCCATCTTTCCCGGCAAGAACATTGACTTGGCGTGCATTTCGCAATGCAGCACAGCGATGCCTACGAATAATACTTGCTCAACTTCGTTTCGGCAGTAAGTTGAAGCTCTACGGGGGGGATTCAGGCATGGCTGAGCCGTTTTTGTCGGAGCTGAGGCTTTTTTCCTTTGTCTTCGCGCCGAAAGGCTGGGCGCTGTGCAATGGACAGCTTCTGCCGATCAATCAGAACCAGGCGTTGTTCTCGCTGTTGGGGACGACCTTTGGCGGCGATGGACGCGTCAACTTCGCGCTTCCCGATCTGCGCGGCCGCGTGCCGATGCATGTCGGCAACAGCCATGCGCTGGGCGAGCGCGGCGGCGAGCAGGCGCACACTCTCTCGATCACCGAGATGCCGACGCATACCCATGTACTGCAGGGGACCTCGTCGGCGGCCAACGCCAATATCCCGGCGGCCAACATGTATCTCGCGGCCACGGCCCCGAACGATTTCTATACCGGAGCGGCGGCGCTTACCGCCATGGCTCCAGCTGCAGTCAGCACCGTCGGCGGCAGTCAGGCGCATAACAATATGCAGCCCTATCTGACGCTGTCCTGGAGCATCGCGCTTCAGGGCATCTTCCCCTCGCCAAACTGAGGAACCCAGCCGATGGCGCAACCCTATGTCGGTGAGATCCGGATGTTCGCGGGCAATTTCCCGCCTGCCGGCTGGATGTTCTGCGAAGGCCAGCTCATTCCGATCTCGGAGAACGAGACGCTGTTCCAGCTGATCGGCACCACCTATGGCGGAGATGGGCAGGATACCTTTGCGCTGCCCGATCTGCGCGGCCGGGTTCCGGTTCATCAGGGCAGCGGCTTCATCCTCGCCCAGACCGGTGGCACCGAGCAGGTCACGCTGACCACGCAGCAGCTTCCCGCGCACACGCATCCGATGCTCGCATCGACCAACACGGCGAGTTCGCCGACGCCGACGAATCTGGTGATCGGCAAGTCGACTCAGGTCGATGCCTTCATCAATTCCCAGCCGACCGATCCGTTGAGCGCCACTGCGCTGTCTTCGATCGGCGGTAGCCAGCCGCACGAGAACATGCAGCCCTATCTCTGCGTCGACTTCATCATCTCGCTGTTCGGGATTTTCCCGAGCCCAACCTGAGGAGCCGCCCGTGGCCGATCCGTTCGTCGCCGAAATCCGGGTCTTTCCATTCAATTTCGCGCCCAGGGGTTGGGCGTGGTGCAATGGCCAATTGCTGCCGCTGTCGCAGAATACCGCGCTGTTCTCGCTGCTGGGCACTACCTATGGCGGCAACGGCAAGAGCAATTTCGCGCTTCCCGACTTGCAGGGCTCGGTGCCGTTCCATCCGGGGCAGGGGCCCGGGCTGGGGTTGTACGACCTCGGCCAGATCGGCGGTTCGGAAACGGTGACTCTGCTCGAATCCGAAATTCCGGCGCATACGCACGCCTTGCAGGGCGCTGCCAGCGATGTCGCCGAGACCAACATACCGACAGGCAACGCCCTGACCCGGTCGAGCCTGAATATCTATTCGAGCACGCTGACCGCCGCCACGCTGGCGATCGGGGCACTCGCACCGGCCGGCGGCGGCCAGCCGCACAACAACATGATGCCGTATCTCACCTTCTATTTCAGCATCGCACTGCAAGGCGTGTTCCCGCCGCGCGGCTAGCCTGACCATGGCATTGCACCTGCAAGAAGCGGCGGCGCTTGGCGTGGTGCTGCGCCCGATGTCGGACGCGGACTTGCCGTTCACCGCCGCGCTCTATGCTTCGACGCGCCTGGAGGAACTGGCCCCGGTGCCGTGGCCCGACACGGTCAAGCAGTCCTTCCTCGCCCAGCAGCATGCCGCGCAGCACGCGCACTACCAGCAGCATTATCGCGGGATGCATGCGATGATCGTCGAGCGCGCCGGGTTGGCGATCGGCCGGCTCTATCTCTACGAAATGCCCGCCGAAGTCCGGATCGTGGACATCTCGCTGATGCCCGACGCGCGCCGTCACGGCATCGGCGCCGCGCTGCTACGCGATGTGCTCGCGGCAGCGGCGCCCGCCGGCAACAGCGTCACCATCCATGTCGAGAAGAATAATCCGGCACGCACGCTCTATGCCCGGCTGGGCTTCACGATCCTCGACGACGATCGCGGCGCCTATGACCTGTGGGAATGGCGGGCGGCCGCCTAGTAGAACACCGCTTCGTAGCGGACGCCGTTCGCGTCGCGGCCGACGGGCACGATGAAGATGTCATGCCCGGCATCCCCGCCGTCGCTGAAGCGATAGATTGCCTGTGGCAGGATCGGTTCGCCCGGGCCGACGAATTCCAGCCGGAACGAACCGCCCTCGCGCCCCGAATCCGACAGCGCCTGCACCTTGTCGAGCGCAAGCGGATACGCCGCATCGCCGGCGGCGACATCGTACACCGTGCCGGTCTGAAAGTCCGCAAGGCTGAGCGTCATGCGGCGATGCCGCGGACGAACAGGGTATCGAGCTTGGCAAGGTGCATGGGGGGTTCCGCAGAGAGATACGCAGGCCTGGAGTGTGACAGCGCACCCTCTCGCTCGCAAGCCCCGCATAGCCCGTCATGGCGTGCGCGCTGCCCAATAAGAAAAGGGCGGCCGCAAGCGACCGCCCTTGTTTCTCATCGACTGATGCCGAAACTCAGCGCGAGTAGAACTCGACGACGAGGTTCGGTTCCATGCGGACCGGATAGGGCACTTCGTCGAGCGTCGGAACGCGCGTGAAGGTGATCTTCGATGCGCCCTCGGGGACGACATAATCGGGGATGTCGCGCTCGGACAGGCTCTGCGCTTCCATCACCAGCGCCATTTCCTGCGCCTTGGACGAGAGCGATACGATCTGGCCGGGCTTGATACGGCGCGAACCGATGTTGCACTTCTCGCCGTCGACGCGGACATGGCCGTGGTTGACGATCTGGCGCGCGGCGAAGATCGTCGGCGCGAACTTGGCGCGATAGACGATCATGTCGAGGCGCATCTCGAGCAGGCCGATCAGGTTCTGACCGGTATCGCCCTTCATCTTCGAAGCGTCCTCGTACGAGCGCTTGAACTGCTTCTCGGTGATGTCGCCGTAATAGCCCTTGAGCTTCTGCTTGGCGCGCAGCTGGATGCCGAAGTCTGAGACCTTGCCCTTGCGGCGCTGGCCGTGCTGGCCGGGGCCGTACTCACGCTTGTTGACCGGGCTCTTCGGGCGACCCCAGATGTTTTCGCCCATCCGGCGGTCGAGCTTGTGCTTTGCGTTAGAACGCTTCGACATGGTAATCCTTTGCAATCGCTAACAACGTTGTTCCCGGTACCGCCTGCTTGCTCGTCGCCGAGGGCAGGGCCGCCGCTTCACCGGGGTGCGGGGCCATTGCGAAGGCGCGCGGTTAGCCGCCGGGTGCGTCCGAGTCAAGCTGGACAGGCGCGCGGGCACTCGCCAAGAGCACCTCCATGCAAGACACGATCGATCCCGAAGCCTGCACGACGATGGCCGAAGTCCGCGCCGGCGTGGACGCAGTCGACCAGGCGCTGGTCGCGCTGCTCGCACGCCGCTTCGGCTATATGGACGCGGCAGCCCGCATCAAGCCCGAACGTGGGCAGGTGCGGGACGAAGGACGAAAGGCGCAGGTCATCGCCAATGCGCAGGCACATGCGCGCGCAGTAGCGCTCCCCGAAGCGCCGATCGGCGCGCTATGGGATCAGCTGGTCGAAGCCTCGATTGCGTACGAGCTCGAGGCGTTCGACCGGCGCTGATCCAGCCGTCGGCGTGTCAGAACGGCGTGCCCGCGGGCGGCGCAGTATTGAGACGGCGCATCTGATCGACGTCGCGCCGCGATTTCTCGGCATCGACCTTCGCTTCCCACTGGGTCATGCAATAGCGCGTCTTGCGCAGCCGCGATCCCGTCGTCGAAGTGGTCTTGCAGACCGGCTTCTCCGATTTCGCCGCGGGCGCTTCGGCTTCGGATGCAGCGTCCTGCGCAAGCGCAGCCGACGGAGAGGCGAAAGCCACCAACGCGAAAAGAGGCAACAAACGCATCGACATCTCCATTGTTCGAATGCGCTTGTTATGCCGATTTCTGGTTACGAAACAATATCGCTGCGTGGTCAGTCGCCGCGATGCCGCTTCCGGCCGTTCAGCGCGGAGAGCACACCGCGCATCGTGCGCACTTCGGGGGAGGTCCACCCGGGCTTGGTCAGCAACGTGCGCAGGGTGCGTCGCGTGGTGGGAACGCGATCGGGCGGGAAATAATAGCCCGACCCGTCCAGCATCGCCTCCAGCTGCCCGATCATGCCTTCCAGCTCTTCCTGCGGTGCGGGCGGATCGAGCTCTGTGGCAGGCGGGCTGGCGAGATTCGCGCCTTTCGACCATTCATAGGCGACCAGGATCACCGCCTGGGCAAGGTTGAGGGAGCCGAATTCCGGGTTGATCGGAACGGTAATGATCGTGCGGGCAAGCGCCACGTCGTCGGTCTCCAGCCCGGACCGTTCCGGGCCGAACAGGATCGCCGAGCGCTCGGCCGCCGAACGGATTTCGCGCGCTGCTGCTTCGGGCGTCACGACGGGCTTGGTAACCCCGCGCTTGCGCACCGTCGTCGCATAGACCTGGCCGCAATCCGCCACCGCCTCCGCCACGCTGCCGAAGACCTGCGCCTTTTCCAGCACGACATCGGCACCGCTCGCCGCCGGGCCGGCCGATGGATTGGGCCAGCCGTCGCGCGGGGCGACCAGCCGCATCTCGGTCAGCCCGAAATTGAGCATTGCCCGCGCAGCCTTGCCGATATTCTCGCCCAATTGCGGGCGCACCAGGACGACGACGGGATTCACCCCTTGCCCGCCTCGGTGACGTTGCCGGCGAATTCCTCGAAGTCCTTTGCCTCGCGGAAGTCCTTATAGACGCTGGCGAAGCGGATATAGGCCACCGAATCGAGGCCCTTGAGCCCGTCCATCACCATCTCGCCGATCCGCTGCGACGGGATCTCGCTGTCACCCAGCGTCTCCAGCTGGCGCTGGATGCCCGATACCAGCCGCTCGATCTGCGCAGACGTCACCGGCCGCTTGCGCGCGGCGAGCGTTACTGATCGAATCAGCTTGTCGCGCTCGAACGGCTCGCGGCGATCCTGGTTCTTGACCACCGTCAGGTCGCGCAGCTGAATGCGCTCGAACGTGGTGAAACGCGCGGCGCAGGCCTCGCACTGCCGCCGCCTCCGGATCGCCGCCCCGTCTTCGGTGGGGCGGCTGTCCTTCACCTGGCTGTCTTCATTTCCGCAGAACGGGCAGCGCAATTACAGCTCCGGATAGATGGGGAAGCGTTCGCACAGCGCGCGGACGCGTTCGCGGACATTGGCTTCGATCTGCGCGTCGCCCTGCTCGCCATTCTTGCGCAGGCCCTCGAGCACGTCGGCGACCATGTTGCCGATCTCGCGGAACTCGGCCGGGCCGAAGCCGCGGGTGGTGCCTGCGGGCGAGCCGACGCGGATGCCGCTGGTCTTGACCGGCGGCAGCGGATCGTTGGGGATGCCGTTCTTGTTGCAGGTGATCGCGGCGCGCTCGAGCGCCTCGTCGGCATCCTTGCCGGTCACGCCCAGCGGGGTGAGGTCGACCAGTGCAAGGTGCGTGTCGGTGCCGCCCGAGACCAGGTTGGCGCCGCGCTCGTTGAGCGTCGCGGCGAGCACCTTGGCATTCTCCACGATCGCGGCGGCGTACGACTTGAAGTCGGGGCGCAGCGCCTCGCCGAACGCGACGGCCTTGGCGGCGATGACGTGCATAAGCGGGCCACCCTGCAGGCCAGGGAACACCGCGCTGTTGATCTTCTTGGCGATCGCCTCGTCATTGGTGAACACCGCGCCGCCGCGCGGGCCGCGCAGCGTCTTGTGCGTGGTCGTGGTCACGACATGCGCGTGGCCGAACGGGGTCGGGTGGACGCCGCCGGCGACGAGACCGGCGAAATGCGCCATGTCGACCATGAAGATCGCGCCGACTTCATCGGCGATCGCGCGGAACTTGGCGAAGTCGATGATCCGCGGATAGGCCGATCCGCCCGCGATGATCAGCTTGGGCTGGTGCTCCTTGGCCTTCGCCAGCACTTCGTCGAAGTCGATCAGATGCGTGGTCGGATCGACGCCGTACTGGATCGCGTTGAACCACTTACCGCTCATCGCCGCGCGCGCGCCGTGGGTCAGATGCCCGCCCGAATCGAGGCTGAGGCCCATGATCGTGTCGCCCGGCTTGGTCAGCGCGAGCATCACTGCGCCGTTCGCCTGCGCGCCCGAATGCGGCTGGACGTTGGCGAAGTCGCATCCGAACAGCTGCTTGGCGCGATCGATCGCCAGCTGCTCGACTTCGTCCGAGGGGTGGCAGCCCTGGTAATAGCGCTTGCCGGGGTAGCCCTCGGCGTATTTGTTGGTGAACACGCTGCCCTGCGCTTCGAGCACTGCCTTGGAGACGATGTTCTCGCTGGCGATCAGCTCGATCTGGTGCTGCTCGCGCTCCAGCTCATGGCGCACGCCGGCGAATACTGCCGGATCGGCGTCGGCGAGCGCGCTGGTGAAGAAGCCGTCGGGCTGGAGCCCTGCATTTTGCGGGTTGGTGCTCATCTCAGGCTCCTTGCGGGTTGCTGAGCTTCTCGACCCGGCGCTGGTGCCGATCGCCGAGGAACTCGGTCTCTAGGAAAGCGGTGACACATGCCTTGGCCATTTCGATGCCGATCAGCCGCGCGCCGAGCGCGACTACGTTGGCGTCGTTGTGCTGGCGGGCAAGGCTGGCGGAAAGCGGCTCGGAAACCAGCGCGCAGCGCGCGGCGGCGATGCGGTTGACGGCGATCGAGATGCCGATCCCCGATCCGCAGATCGCCACGCCGAACGCGGCGTCGCCGGATTCGATCGCGTGGCCCAGGCGGAAGCCGTAATCGGGATAGTCGACGCTTTCGGGCCCGTTGGTGCCCAGATCGAGCACATCATGGCCTTCGTTACGCAACCATTCGGCGAGTTCGGACTTCATGGCGAAGGCGGCGTGGTCCGAAGCGATGGCGATGCGGTGCGACATGCGCGCTCCCGTACCCTCCGAGGACCGCGCTGGCTAGACCGACTATTCGGAGACCGACATGCGTAAGACGATATTCGCCCTCCTTCCCGCGCTCGCGCTCGGCCTCGCCGCCTGCTCCGAAAGCGCGGAGGACAATCTGAGCGCCACGCTCGACCGCACCGGTGCTTCGCTCGAGAACGCGGCCAATGACGCCGGCGACACGATCGCCAACGCCACCGACGATGCCGGCCGCGAGCTCGACAATTTCGCCGATGATGTCGGCCAGCGCGCCGAAGGCGTGGGCAACGCGATCGACAACGCGACGCGCTGATCCCGTCCCGACCCTAGTAGCCGCCCGTGCCTTCCCGCGCGGGCGGACGCGTATCCAGGAGAGAATGCCATGCGCCTCGCACCCCTTGCCTTGGGCCTCGCCCCGCTCGTCCTCGGCCTTGCCGCCTGCAACACCGCCGATCAGGCCGCCCAGGAGACCGGCAACGCCGTCGAATCCACGGGATCGGCAGTCGCCAATGCCGTCGAGGAAGGCGCCACCTCGCTCGGCGAGACGGTGACCAACATCGCCGCGCCCACCGATCGCGATGCCTGGGTCGGCAAGTGGACCGGTGTCGAGGGCACGATCCTGACCATCGCCAAGACCGACGATCCCGGCCGCTACAAGCTCGACATGCAATATACGCTCGACGACAAGGGCAGCTTCGAAGGCACCGGCACCGATGCCGGCATCGCCTTCCGCCGCCCCGACGGCCAGCAGGTGCTGCGTGCCACCAATGGCGATGCGACCGGCCTGAAATACCTCGCCGGCAAGAAGGACTGCCTCACCGTCAAACAGGGCGAAGGCTATTGCCGCGATTGACTGGGCTCAGCGGCGGCGCAGCCACCCGCGCCGCCGCGCTTCGGGCGCATAGGTCGCGCTGACCGGCACCGCGGCGCCATCGACCAGCCGTAACAGCCACCGCCGCCCGTCGCGTTCCGCACCCTCCACGGCGTCCCCCGCCACCCAGGCGCCGCGATGCACCTGCGCACCGTCCAGGCCGGCCAGTTCGATCAGCGCGTCGCCGAAGCGATAATGAATCAGTGCGCTTTGTCCGTCGCGGCTGCGAACCCGGCAATAATGGTCCTCGGCCTCGACTGCGGCGAGCGCTTCGGGCGTCACCCGGGCACGGCCGAGCAGACCGCTGTCGGGAATCGGCGGGACCTCGGGCTTCGACCGATTGAGCACCACCCACGCGACCATCGAGGCGACGGCGATGATCACGCCCGAGATCGCCAGCGCGTTTCCCCAGGTCTCGAACGGGTCGAGCATGAACGGCGCGCCGACCGCGACGCCGCACAGCGCAATTTCGACCGGCAGCGAAAGATTGAGCAATAGCGTGCCGATCAGCGACGCGCGCGGCCAGTCGCCGGGTTTGCGCACCCGCCAGGCGAACCAGAGCTGCCACTTGAGTGCATTCCAGCCCATCAACAGTAGCCAGAAGGCGATGCGCGGGCCGATCGCAAAGCGCCCGGTTCCAAACCCGCCGGTCACCACCATCAGCCCCGCCGCGCCGAGGCAGGCGATCCACAGCAGGGGAAATCCCGGCGGCGGATCGCGCCATACGCGTTTCGCGAAGCCGGGAACGCGGTTCGCGAAACGCAGCTTGTCCGACGCGGCATCCCGGCGGTTCTGGCGAGTGGTCGGGGCTGCAGGCATGGCGGAAAGGCTGCCATCGCGCACCCGGCAGAGCAACGGGGACTTCAATGAAGACGATGATTCTGGCCTGCGCATTCGCACTGGCGCTTCCGGTGGCGGCGCACGCCCAGGGTGCCGATACCGCGGCCGTCGCGGCGCAGCAGGCGGCGATGGCCAGGATCGCGCCGATGCGCGGTCTATGGCGCGGCACCGGCGTTAGCCGCGGCCAGCACGGCGAAGTCAGCCTCACCCAGACCGAGCGCGTCGGCCCGTTCCTCGACGGCACGCTCACCCTGGTCGAGGGCAAGGGCTTCCTGGAAGACGGCAAGGTCGGCTTCCATGCCTTCGCCACGATCTCCTATGATCCCGCGGCCAAGACCTACTGGATGAACAGCCATGCTCAGGGGCGCAGCGGGCGCTTCGAGCTCAAGGTCACCGACACCGGCTGGAGCTGGGACATTCCCGCCGGCCCCGCCAAGATTCGTTATTCGGCCACGCTCTCGGCCGACAAATGGATCGAGACCGGCGATTATGTCGCCGACGGCAAGCCGCCCCAGCGTTTCTTCGAAATGACGCTCACGCGCGCCGGCGACACCGACTGGCCCGAAGCCGGCGGCGTCACGAAACCGTGACCTGACTGACAGGAAGGCGTCACACGCCCGGGCTAGCAGGGCGCGACGCCGCCCGGCGGCTCGGGCGGTGCGCATCTGGAGTCCGGCCATGGGAACTCTTGCAAGGGCGCCGAAGAACGGCGCGGTTCGCGGTGCGGTGCATCGCCACGAGCATCTCAGCAAGGAAGGCCTGCTCGAACGCGCCTTCACCTTCGCCTTCCGGGGTCTCGTCTACGCCCAGATATGGGAAGACCCGGTCATCGACATGGAGGCACTGGCGATCACGCCCGACTGCCATGTCGTCACGATCGCCTCGGGCGGCTGCAACGTCTTCTCCTATCTGACTGCGAATCCCAGGGCGATCACCGCAGTCGATCTCAACCCCGCGCATGTCGCGCTCAACAAGCTCAAACAGGCTGCGGCGCTGCATCTGCCCGATCATGCCAGCCTGCGCAGCTTTTTCGCACATGCCGATCGTGCCGAGAATATCGCGCTGTACGAGCGCCACCTGCGCCCGCATCTCGACGCAACGACCCGCGCTTATTGGGAAGGACGCGAGTGGAACGGCCGCCGCCGCATCTCTGGCTTCGCGACCGGCTTCTATCGCCAGGGGCTGCTCGGCAAGCTGATCGGCTTCGTCCATTTCCTCGGCTGGCTCTATCGCATCGATCCGCGCGAGATCCTAAAGGCGCAGTCGATCGAGGAGCAGCGCGCGATCTTCGAGACGCGGCTCGCGCCGTTCTTCGAAAAGAAATTCCTGCGCTGGCTGGTCGATCAGCCCGCCGCCCTGTTCGGCTTCGGTATCCCGCCCGCGCAATATGATCTGCTCAAGGTCGATGATGCACAGGGCATTACCGGCGCGCTCAAGAGCCGGCTGCGCAAGCTCGCCTGCGACTTCGACATCAAGGACAATTTCTACGCCTGGCAGGCGTTCGGCCGCGGTTATGGCAAGCATGACGATGCGCCGCTGCCGCCCTATCTCCAGGCGGGCAATTATGCCGGGATCCGCGACCGCGCCGACCGCGTCGAGATCCGCCACACCAACTATGCCGATTATCTGGAGAGCATGCCGGCGCAGTCGCTCGACCGCTATATCCTGCTCGACGCGCAGGATTGGATGACCGACGCGCAGCTCACCCGGATCTGGAGCGAGATCACCCGCACGGCCAGGCCCGGCGCGCGCATACTCTATCGCACCGCCGCCGCGCCCGACGTCGTCGCCGGCCATGTGCCCGCGGCGATCCTCGACCAATGGGACTATGCCGATGCGGCAAGGCGCGACGACTGGACGCGGCGCGACCGCTCGTCGGTCTATGGCGCCACTCACCTCTGGACGCTGAGGCCGCACGCATGAGCACGATCGCCGCCGGGCAGCAGGCGCTGATGGACGATGTCTATTCGCTCCACCGCCACTTCTACGACCTCACGCGTAAGTTCTACCTCCTCGGCCGCGACCAGCTGATCCGCAACCTCGCGCCGCCGCCGGGCGGAACCGTGGTCGAAGTCGGCTGCGGCACCGCGCGCAACCTGATCGTCGCGGCAAAGGCCTGGCCAGATGCGCGCTTCCACGGCTTCGACATCAGCGAGGCGATGCTGGAGACCGCGCGGAGGTCGGTTGCGCGCACCGGGCTGTCCGATCGGATCGCGCTGGCGCAGGGGGATGCCGGCAATTTCGATACGGCGCGGCTGTTCGGCCTGGAGAAGGTCGACCGGATCTTCATGAGCTACACGCTGTCGATGATCCCACCGTGGCAGGAAGCGATCGAGCGGAGCGCGACGAGCCTCGCGCCGGGCGGCAGTCTCCACATCGTCGACTTCGGCCAATATGAGCGGTTGCCGGGCGCGCTGAAGCGGCTGCACTTCAAGTCGCTCAACGATTTCCACGTCTACCCCCGCCGCGAACTGCCTGCGGTGCTCCGGCGCGTGGCCGAAGCGCATGGGATGAGTCTCGAATTCACTCCGCTCTACCGCGGCTATGCGTGGAGCGCAGTGCTCGGCCAGGACTAGCCGCCTCCGGGGCGTCCGCCCAAAGACTCTCGTCCCTGCAAGGAAGGGGTATCGAATATAGCCTGACGCCACGTTGGGATGTCGCGGGCGTCAGGACCCGCCCACGCCGTCAGGCCGCGCGCCGCAGCTCCAGCCGGCCCCAGATCTCGACCAGTGCGCCTACCAGTTCGCGCATCATGCCCTCGTCGTGCGCTGGCCCGGGGGTGAAGCGCAGCCGCTCGGTGCCGCGCGGCACCGTGGGGTAATTGATCGGCTGGACGTAGACGCCGTATTCGGCGAGCAGCACGTCGCTGATCTTCTTGGCCTTGACCGGATCGCCGACCATCAGCGGCACGATATGCGTGGTCGATGGCAGCACCGGCAGCCCGGCCTCGGCCATCAGCGCCTTGAGCTGCGCCGCGGCCGCCTGCTGGCCTTCGCGCTCGACGCTCGATGCCTTGAGATGCTTGACGCTCGCCAGCGCGCCGGCGACCAGCACGGGGGACAGCGACGTGGTGAAGATGAAGCCCGGCGCATAGCTGCGAATCACGTCGATGATCATCTGGTCGGCGGCGATATAGCCGCCCATCACCCCGAACGCCTTGCCCAGCGTGCCTTCGATGATCGTCAGCCGCTCGGCAACGGCATCGCGCTCCGAGATCCCGCCGCCGCGCGCGCCGTACATGCCCACGGCATGGACTTCGTCGAGATAGGTCAGCGCGTTGTACTTGTCCGCCAGGTCGCAGATCTCGGCGATCGGTGCGATGTCGGCGTCCATCGAATAGACGCTCTCGAATGCGATCAGCTTGGGCGCGCTCGACTCGTCGGCGGCGAGCAGCTCTTCGAGATGCGCCAGGTCGTTATGGCGGAACACGCGCTTCTCGCAGCCCGAATTGCGGATGCCCGCGATCATCGAAGCGTGGTTCAATTCGTCCGAATAGATGATGCAGCCGGGCAGGATCTTGCCCAGCGTCGCCAGCGTCGCTTCGTTCGAGACATAGCCCGAGGTGAAGATCAGCGCGCCCTGCTTGCCGTGCAGGTCGGCCAGCTCATGCTCTAGCTCGATATGATAATGCGTGTTGCCGCCGATGTTGCGCGTCCCGCCCGAGCCCGCGCCGACGTCGTGGAGCGCTTCCTCCATCGCCGCGATCACCTTGGGATGCTGCCCCATGGCGAGGTAATCGTTGGAGCACCACACGGTGATCGGCTTGGGCCCGTTATGCCCGGCGAAGCAGCGTGCGTTGGGGTAGGCGCCCTTGTTGCGCAGGATGTCGATGAACACGCGATATCGACCTTCGGCGTGAAGCCGGTCGATCGCCTGATTGAAGACCCGCGAATAATCGACTGCGGGCGAAGGGCTTTCCTCGATGCGCATGCGAGTCCCACTATCTCCAAAAGTCACGAATTGCCACCCACCCGATCGGGGTACTCTCGGCGCGGCCCTGCGCGGAGCGCATTTGGTACAGCCGGGCGATCGAAAGTGCGCTGGGACATTTTGTCCAAGCTGATCCGGATCAGCTTGGACATGCGATAGATGTGGTAAGAATGAAACCATCGCGGGCGACTCGGCTATCAAGCAGGCGCGCGACTGAGAGCCAGGGTGCTCCCGCTTGTTCTACGGAGCGGCAAGATGAGCGACAGTCAGGGTGGGCGAGATCTCGATTATTATCGCCAGCGCGAGCGGCAGGAGCGCGGTCATGCCGCGCGCGCCGACGATTTGATTGCGAAGCGCATCCATCTCGAAATGGCGGAACGCTATTCGACCTTGGTGCGAAGCTCGGGTTCGGGCTCGTCGGGCGCGGCCGCCTAGAGCGATTCTATTTCGCGCAATCCGAATCGCGCCAGCGCGGGCGCCAGTCTTTCGGTGCGCGCACTTGTCGCGGTGAACACCGCCCGGCCGGGAAGCGGCTGGTCCGGCCATTGCTGCCCTTGTGTCAGATGCGCGATGCGCCGCGCGATCCCCGGTCCGCCATCGACGAAGTGGATTCTGCCGCCGGTAGCCGCGACGAGTTCGTCGGCGAGCAGCGGGAAATGGGTGCAGGCATTGACGATCACGTCGATGTCTTCGCCGCGGTCCTGCCCCGTCAGCCCCGCCAGCGCCGCGCGAATTTCTTCCACCGAGGGCCGGTCCCCGCCCAGCGCAGCCTCGGCCATCTCGACCAGCTCGGCCGAACCGTGGCGCAGCACCACGCAATCCGCGGCGAAACGTGCGGCGAGATCGTCGACATAGGGCTGGCGCACCGTCGCGGCAGTGCCGAGCACGCCGATGACGCGGGTCCGGCTGGCTTCGGCGGCGGGCTTGATCGCGGGAACGGTGCCGACGATCGGAATGTCCAGCGCCGCGCGGACATGCTGCAGCGCGATCGTCGAGGCGGTGTTGCACGCGATGACGATCAGCCGCGGATCATAGCGCTCGGCGAGCCGGCCGAGCAGCGCGGGCACCCGCGCGGCGATCTCGGCTTCGCTGCGCGTCCCGTATGGGAAGCCCGCCGAATCGGCGACATAGACCAGCGGCGCCTGTGGCAGCAGCGCCGCGGCCGGCGCGAGCACCGAAAGCCCGCCGACGCCGGAATCGAAGAACAGGATCGGGCGGCGATCGGCCATGGCGGGCGCATGGCGCGCGGCCGGTGCGGCGTCAACTGCGCGGCAGGCGGCGGTTGCACCCCGCCCGACATGGATTATGCTGGCGGGGACAGGGGGTTATTTTGCCAACCGAAATCGTCTGGATGCCTGCTGCCGCTGCGATCCTGCTCGGCTATCTGCTGGGGTCGATCCCGTTCGGCGTACTGCTCACGCAGATGGCGGGCGCCGGTGACCTGCGCCAGATCGGCTCGGGCAATATCGGCGCGACCAACGTCCTGCGCACCGGGCGCAAGGGGCTGGCGGCCGCGACCCTGCTGCTCGATCTCGCCAAGGGCGCCGCCGCAGTGCTGCTCGCCGGCTGGCTGTTCCCCGGAACCGCGGTGCTCGCGGGCGTCGGCGCCTTTCTCGGCCATTGCTATCCGCTCTGGCTGCGCTTTCGCGGCGGCAAGGGCGTCGCGACGCTGATGGGCATCGTCGTCGCGCTGCACTGGCCGTCGGGGCTGGTCTATGCGGCGGTGTGGCTAGGACTGCTCGCCGGGCTGCGCATCTCGTCGCTCGCCGGGATCACCGCGGCGATCAGCGCGCCGGTCAGCGCCGCATTCTGGGGCCGCATCGACTTGGTCCTGCCGCTGCTCGCGCTCGCGCTGATCGTGCTGTGGAAGCATCGCGAGAATATCGACCGGCTGCTGAGCGGCACCGAGCCGCGCGTCGGCAAGACGCGTGACTGACGCGCCGGCGCCGGCCCGCGCATGAGCGACCCGCGCGAGGCACCGTTGCGGCTGCTTCGCTCGGCGAACATAGGCCCGATCACCTGGCGCCAGCTGATCGCGCGCTTCGGCTCCGCCTCCGCGGCGCTCGACGCATTGCCGATGCTCGCGGCACGCGGTGGTGGCCGCGCACCCGCGATCGCCGATGCCGGCGCGGTCCGCCGCGAGATCGCCCGAGTCGAGAAGATCGGCGCGCGCTACCTGTTCCTCGGCGATTCCGACTATCCGCCGCTACTCGCCGAACTGGATAGCGCCCCGCCTGCGCTGATTGTCCGCGGCAACGTCGCGCTCGCCCGGCGCACCTGCATCGCTATGGTCGGCGCGCGCAACGCCTCCGCCGCCGCGTGCCGCTTCGCCCGCCAGCTGGCGCTCGGGCTGGCCGACCAGGGCGTGACGGTGGTTTCCGGCCTCGCCCGCGGCGTCGATACCGCATCGCATGTCGGATCGCTGGCCGGCGGCACCGTCGGCGTGATCGCCAGCGGGATCGACATCGCCTTCCCGCCGGAGAATGCCGAGCTCCAGGAGCGCGTCGCGCAGGAGGGCCTGCTCGTCGCCGAGCAACCGCCGGGCACCGAGCCGCTCGCGCGCTTCTTCCCCTCGCGCAACCGCGTCATCGCCGGGCTCGCGCTGGGCACGGTGGTGGTCGAGGCCGCACCGCGTTCGGGCTCGCTGATTACCGCGCGCATCGCCGCCGAAGCCGGGCGCGAGGTCATGGCAGTCCCCGGCTCGCCGCTCGATCCGCGCGCGCAGGGCTGCAATCTGCTGATCCGCGAGGGCGCGACCCTGGTCCAGTCGGTCGACGACATCCTCGAGGCGATCCGCCCGATCGACGCCCGCGCCGTACGATCGCCGACGAGCCGCTTCGAAGGCCCGCCGCCCGAAGACGCCGGCGATGCCGAGCGCCGGCGGGTGACCGGGTTGCTCGGCCCGGTGCCGGTCGCCGTGGACGAACTCGTCCGCCAGGCCGGGTTCAGCCCCGCGATCGTCCAGACCGTGCTGCTCGAACTCGAACTGGCCGGCCGGCTGGAGCGTCACGCCGGCGGCAAGGTCAGCCTCACCACTTAATGCGGGCGATATTCGACCCGGGCCGATCCGTCGGCCCAGACCGGCAGATACAGCCCCTGTCCTCCGGCCTGCAGCACGCCGGTGCGGACCTGCCCGATATCGGCGCGGATCACGAAATCGCCCGTCCGCTTCTCGACGATCGCGCGCTCCACCTTGCCGAGCAGCTTCTGGAAATCGCGCTCGAAATTCTGGGTGAGCGATTGCGCGACGACGCTGGCGACCGCCGGGTTGCGGACGAGCTGGACCAGGATGTCGCCGCCGACGCCATCGGTGTTGCCGTTCACGGCCAGTCCCTCGAACGACACGCGTTGCGAATTGGGCGCGTTGACCGGCTTGGCGGTGATCCAGACGATCCCGCGGGTCTCCTCGCTGCTGCCTTCGGGCCGGGCCGCCAGCGTCAGCCCAACTGCGATGCGTCCGCCGGCCGTGCCATAGCCGACCACCTTCTCGAACCGCGCCGCCACCGGCCCGATCCCCGGCAGCACGAAGGGCCGCTGCGATCGCTTGGTCAGTGCCTTGAGGATCACCGGCTCCAATTGGGCATAATCGGCGATCACCGGCACGAAGAAGCGCAATTGCTCTCCGCCCGCCGCGCGCGTCAGCGGCGGCAATGGAATCGGTGCGGGATCCTGCGGACGCGGGCCGACAAAGGTCTCGGTCAGCGCCGCCATCCCCAGTTTGAGCCGCAGCTTGCCGCCGGAGAGGCTGTACCCGCCATAGCTGAGCTTCTGCGGCGTGATCCGCATCCACACCGGCGGATTCTCCTCGTTCAGCGACAGCGAGGTGAAGCTCTGCCGCCATGCGTCGGCGACCTTGGCGCGGATGTTGAGCTTCTCGATCTCGCGCGGCAGCGTGCGCTCCAGCTCGCGGACGATCGGCTGGAGCTTCTCGTCGGCCTTGTCGGTGAAGGTGATCCTTTTGCCCAGCAAGTCGATGCCCGGCGGCTCGGTCCAGTCATAATGAAGCTGGACCTTCGCGGTCGCGCGCCAGTCCTCGTTCAGCGTCAGGCGAACCCGCGCATGGACCATCGCCGATCCGGTCGCGGTCTCGCCCTTCAGTATCCCGCCCACGTCGCGCGCGGCGATCGTGGCGTGGATCGGCATATCGGCAATGATGTCCTCGCCCTGGCCGCGCAGCCGGATCGGCGCGCGCGTCACCGTTCCCGTGACGGTGCAGCCCAGCGACGGCGTGACCTTCAGCTTCTTCTTGAACAGCCGCACCCGCGTCGGCGGCACGCATTCGTCGAGATGCTGGTCGATCGACCAGAGCGTGCGCGGGATCGCCCGCTCCAGCGCCTGCGACAACACCGATGTGTTGACGTCGAGCGGCACGGCGATCGCCGAGACATGGCGCGGCGTCTCGATCGGATCGGTAACGCGCGGCGGCGGCTCCACCGTCGTGTCACGTGCGAAGATCAGGAGGGCGATGGCGCCCGCGGCAATCAGCGCCACGAGTATCGCCAGGACGATCCAGATGCGCCGATGGCGGCGGGCAGGGGGCGGCAGGTTCTCCTCGCTGGTCAATGCGGCCTCCAAGCTGCGCGCGCTGGATACGCCCGGCAGTCCGCACGGTTCCGTAACGAGCCCGCTTGACGGCGACATCTGCCGCGCCTCATTCCGTCCGCGTAGCGATGGGGCCTGCATGACTTTTCACACCAACGCCTTGTTCCGTCGAATAGCCGCGCTCGTCCGGGCGCATCCGCTTCCGGGGCTGCTGTGGTTCACCGCGCTCGTCGCCCTCGGCACCGCCGTCGATGTGTTTGGCGACGGCGATCCCCGGATCCAGTTCGTCATCACGATACCGGAGATCTTCGCTCACTTTGCGATCACCGGTGCCTTGCTGCGGGGCGAGGAACTGCATCGGGCCTGGGCCATGCCGGGGCGGGTGGCGTCTTATATCGGTCTCGGTATCGTTACCGGACTTGCGATCATGATCGGACTGTTCCTGCTGATCCTGCCGGGCCTGTATCTCTATGCGCGGTGGGTCGTCGCGACTCCGCTCGTCATTGGGGAAGGCGCCAGCATGAGCGAGGCCATGTCGCGCAGCTGGCGGCGCACCCGGCCGGCGGCCACATCGATCACCGCGGCACTGGTGCTGATCAATCTGCCTTATGTCGCGGGCTTGTTTGCGATCCTGTATCTCTATCCCCCGTACGGCCCGGCGCCCCTCGCCCTGGCGCTTGCCGCCAATGCGCTCTTCTTCGCCTCGTCGATCGGCTCCTGGTATTTCGCCGTCGCGGTCCATGCGCTTCTGGCTGGTTCGGACGACGATCGTTCCGCGCCCGCTTGACGGCCCGGCAAACCCGTCCCCACCTTACACGCGTACACGTGAGGATCGCTTACCCCCATGCAGCTCGTCATCGTCGAATCGCCCGCCAAGGCGAAGACCATCGAAAAATATCTCGGCTCGGACTATCGCGTCCTGGCGTCCTACGGCCATGTCCGCGACTTGCCCGCGCGCGACGGATCGGTGAACCCCGATGAGGGCTTCGCGATGGAGTGGGAGACCTATGCCGACAAGTCTCGGCAGCTCAAGGAAATCTCCGATCTCGCCAAGAAGGCCGACCGCCTGATCCTCGCGACCGATCCCGATCGCGAAGGCGAGGCGATCAGCTGGCATGTCCAGGAAGTGCTCCGCAACAAGAAGGTGCTCCCCAAGGAAGTCGAGCGCGTCACCTTCAATGCGATCACCAAGCCGGCGATCCTCGCCGCGATGAAGGCGCCGCGCGAGCTCGATACCGACTTGATCGATGCCTATCGCGCCCGCCGCGCGCTCGACTATCTCGTCGGCTTCACGCTCTCCCCGGTGCTGTGGCGCAAGCTGCCCGGTGCCAAGTCGGCGGGACGCGTCCAGTCGGTCGCGCTGCGCATCATCGTCGATCGAGAGCGCGAGATCGAAGGCTTCACGCCGCAGGAATATTGGTCGGTCACCGCCGACATGGAGCAGGACGGCACGCCGTTCGTCGCGCGGCTGGTCAAGTATAAGGGCGACAAGATCGATCGCCTGACGATCGGCGACGGCAAGAGCGCCGAAGCCGCCAAGCGGGCAGTGGAGGAAGGCCGCTTCTCGGTCGCCTCGGTCGAGACCAAGCCGGCGATGCGCAATCCGCCGCCGCCCTTCACCACTTCGACGCTCCAGCAGGAGGCTGCGCGCAAGCTCGGCTTCTCGGCGAGCCACACGATGCGTATCGCGCAGGGCCTCTACGAGGACGGCGCGATCACCTATATGCGTACCGACGGCGTCCAGATGGATGGCGACGCGATCCAGGAAGCCCGCAGGGCGATCGCGACGCGCTATGACGGCGGCTATGTCCCGGACAAGCCGCGCCAGTACCAGACCAAGGCCAAGAACGCGCAGGAAGCCCATGAGGCGATCCGCCCGACCGACTTCTCGAAGGACAAGGCGGGTTCTGGCGATCACGGCCGCCTCTACGACCTGATCTGGAAGCGCGCGCTCGCCAGCCAGATGGCGTCGGCGCGCATGGAACGCACCACCATCGATCTAGAGGACGGCAGCGGCCAGCACGGCCTGCGCGCCACTGGCCAGGTCGTGCTCTTCCCCGGCTATCTCGCGCTGTACGAGGAAGGCCGCGACGATGAAGGCGACGAGGATTCGCGCCGCCTGCCGCGCATGTCCGCGGGCGATGCACCCGCCAAGAAGGCGGTTCACGCCGAGCAGCACTTCACCCAGCCGCCGCCGCGCTTCTCCGAAGCCTCGCTGGTCAAGCGTCTCGAAGAGCTCGGCATCGGCCGCCCGTCGACCTATGCCTCGATCATCCAGACCTTGAAGGACCGCGCCTATGTGCGCGTCGAGAAGAACCGCTTCTTCGCCGAGGAGAGCGGGCGGCTGGTGACGGCGTTCCTCGAACGCTTCTTCCAGAAATATGTCGGCTACGACTTCACCGCCGAGCTCGAGGAAGAGCTCGACGACGTTTCGGGCGGCCGCGCCGAATGGCAGGCAGTGCTCGCCGAGTTCTGGAAGGACTTCAAGCCGCGCACTACCGAAGTGATGGAGCAGAAGCCTAGCGAGGTCACCGCTGCGCTCGATCTGTTCCTCGAACCCTATCTTTTCCCCGCCAAGGCCGATGGCAGCGATCCGCGGCTCTGCCCCAATTGCGGCGAGGGCAAGCTCGCGCTGCGCGGGGGCAAGTTCGGCGCGTTCGTCGCGTGCTCCAACTATCCCGAGTGCAAGTTCACCCGCCGGTTCGGTCAGCCGGGCGGCGAGGGCGAGGACACGGGTCCCGAGGTTCTCGGCGTCGATCCGGAATCGGGGCTCAACGTCGAGCGCAAGTCGGGCCGCTTCGGGCCGTACATCCAGCTCGGCGACGGCAAGGAAGCTGCGCGCGCCTCGATCCCCAAGGATATCGATCTCGATCTCGAATGGGCATTGAAGCTGCTCAAGCTGCCCCGGACGGTCGGCACCCATCCGGAGAGCGGCAATCCGATTACCGCCTCGATCGGCCGCTACGGACCCTATCTGGCGCATGACGGCAAATACGCGCGGCTCCAGTCGACCGCGGAGGTGTTCGAGACCGGCATGAACGCCGCGGTGGTCAAGCTCGCCGAGGCAGCTGCGGGCGGTGGACGTCCGGCACGCGGCGCCGCGCGCGAGCCGCTAAAGGTTCTCGGCAAGCATCCACGTACCGAGGCCGAGATCAAGCTGATGGAGGGCCGCTACGGCGCCTATGTCACCGATGGCGAGACCAATGCGACCTTGCCCAAGTCGATCGACAAGGACCAGCTCACCCTCGAGGAAGCCGCCCAGCTGATCGACGCCCGCGCCGCCGCCGGTCCCGCAAAGGGCAAGGGCAAGAAAAAGGCTGCTCCGAAGAAGGCGGCTGCCAAAAAGGCGCCGGCCAAGAAGGCGGCACCCAAGAAGGCCGCGGCGAAGAAGGCCGAGTGACGCGTCGCCAGTCCTTTCGGCACCGGCCAGCAGCTAAGGCATGATATTCCTGATCGCGTCGGTCGTCGCGGCGATCCTGGTCACGATCCTGGCCGCGTGGCTGCTCGTCAGGCGGCGGCCGAATCGCTCGGCGGGCGCGCAGATCTGGGGTGCGGCGCTGAGCTTTCCCGCGCTCGCCATCGTGTTATTCGTCATCGTCACCGCAATCGCGCTCATCGGCGCGTCGGGAGCCCCGCCCAGCGACGGCGCGGGCATGGCTATTGCCGCGATGGTCTTCTTTCTATTCTACACCCTCTTCATCGGCGCCGTCGTCGGTATTCCGACCGCGATTATCGCGGTCCGGGCGTTCCGGCGGCGCTGAGACCGATCAGGCTGCGCGCATCTCCAGCCCGCGCAGCCATGCGCGTGCGGCCTTTTGCGCTTCGATGATTTCGCGTGCGGTCATGTCCTCGGCGATTTCGGCGCGGCATTCCTGCGCGCGCTCGCTGCCCGAGACGGCGGCGATGTTGAACCATTTGTGCGCTTCGACGAGATCGACGTCGATCCCCTCGGCGCCGCTCGAATAGACGATGCCCAGGTCGAAACAGGCCTTGGCGTCGCCGCGCGTGGCGTCGCGAAGCCGGCTCTCTACCAGGAAACGTGCGCTCTTGAGACTGTTACCCATTGCCGCTCATCCACTTGCTGGTCCCTACTGCTGCAAGGATTGGCAGGTAAGCGTGAAACAAAAGGTTAACAGGGTTAACCGTATTCGTTCGTAGCCACCGGGATATTGTCGATCAGCCGGGTGCCGCCGATCCGCGCCGCGGCGAGCAGCCGCATCGGCCGGCCCGGCACCGGATCGCCCAAGGTCGCGGCGTCGGCAAGCGCGACATAGTCGATCTCGAACCCCGCCGCGGTGAGCATCTCGCGTGCCTGCGCCAGCGCCGCCTCGGGTTCGACGCCCTTGGCGATCGCGCGCTCGGCCAGCCCCAGCGCGCGCGGCAGCGCCACGGCCTGGGCGCGCTCCTCGGGGATCAGATAGGCGTTGCGCGAGGAGAGGGCGAGGCCGTCGTCTTCGCGCTGGGTCGGCACCCCGACGATCTCGATGTCCAGGTCCAGGTCCACGACCAGCTGGCGGATCACTGCGAGTTGCTGCCAGTCCTTCTCGCCGAACAGCGCGATATCGGGCTCGACCTGATTGAACAGCTTGGCCACCACCGTCGCCACGCCGTCGAAATGGCCCGGCCGGTGCGCGCCGTCCAGCACGTCGCTGACGCCGCTGACCGACACATTGGTCGCGAAGCCGTCGGGATACATGATCTCGACCGAGGGCAGCCACAGCAAGTCGACCCCCGCATTCGACAGCATCCGCGAATCGGCCAGTTCCTTGCGCGGATATTTGGCGAGATCCTCGTTCGGCCCGAATTGCCTGGGATTGACGAAAATCGACACCACGACGTGCTCGGCCGCCCGCTTGGCGGCTTCGACCAGCGCCATATGCCCGTCATGAAGCGCCCCCATCGTCGGCACCAGCGCGACGCGCTCGCCCGCCGCGCGCCAGGCGGTTACGCCGGCGCGAAGGGCATCAAGCTGACGGACGGTTTGCACGCTTGGACACTTTCGATACAACAGAAGCGCGGCCTTCTATGGGGCACGGGCTGCGGGATCAACAAAGGAAGTTATAGGCTTGACCGACGGAGCTAAGCGCTTGCACGTGCTCGTTTTTGCCAATGAGAAGGGCGGCACCGGCAAGTCGACCACTGCGGTCCATGCGGCGATCGCGCTCGCCGCGAAGGGCGCGCGGGTGGCGTGCTTCGATCTCGATCATCGCCAGCGCACCATGGGGCGCTACCTCGACAACCGCCTCGCAACGGTCAAGCGCACCAGCCGCGACCTGCCCACGCCCGTCTATGAGACGCATGACGGCGAGAGCATGGACTTTTTCGGCGAGACGCTCGAACGGCTCGGCGCCGATGCCGATTTCCTGGTGATCGATACGCCCGGCCGCGACGACAAGTTCGCCCGCATAGCGGTCACCAATGCCGATACGCTGGTCACGCCGATGAACGACAGCTTCGTCGATTTCGACCTGATCGGCCATGTCGATCCCGATACCTACAAGGTCACCCGCCCGAGCTTCTATTCGGAGCTGATCTGGGAGTCGCGCAAGCGCCGCGCCAAGGCCGATGGCGAGACGATCGACTGGGTCGTCCTGCGCAACCGCATGCAGCATATCGAGGCGCGCAACATGCGCCGCGTGTCCGAAGCGATCGACCAGCTCTCCAAGCGCGTCGGTTTCCGCGTGATCTCCGGCCTGTCGGAGCGCGTGATCTATCGCGAGCTGTTCCCGCAGGGGCTGACCATGCTCGACAGCCGCGAATTCGGCGAGATGGGCCTCAGCCATGTTGCCGCGCGCCAGGAGCTGCGCGAGATGATGGCGGGGCTGGCGCTTCCCGAAGTCACCATGCCGCTGTTCGCCTGATGACCAAGGCGATCCTCGCCGCGCTGATCATCGGCGCGATCTACTATCTGTTCTTCAAGCCGCGGCCCAAGCCGAGCGGCCCCCGCATGCCGCAGGACGAGGCGCGCGCCATCCTCGGAGTCGGCGCCGACGCCGACGAGGAAATGATCCGCAGCGCGCATCGCCGGCTGGTCAGCGCAGTACATCCCGACAAGGGCGGATCGGAAGAATTGACCCGGCGGATCAATGCCGCGCGCGATACGTTGCTTCGCCGTAGCGCATAGCCGCCACAGGCCGCCGAATTGGACTTGTTACGCAGGCGCAATTGAACTTTCGCCGCGCTCGAGATTTAGGCCGGCAACATCTTCCCGGGAGGCACCATGACGCACCGTTTCGACCCCACTTCGCTGCGCGAGTACGACATTCGCGGAATCGTGGGGGAGGCGCTCGGCCCTGATGACGCGCGCGCGATCGGGCGCGGCTTCGCAACCCTGCTTCGCCGCGCGGGCGGACACCGCGTCGCCGTCGGTCGCGACGGCCGCGTCTCGTCGCTCGAACTCGAAGCGGCGCTGGTCGAGGGGCTCACGGCGTCGGGCTGCGACGTCGTGCGCGTCGGGCTCGGCCCCACGCCGATGCTATATTATGCCGAGGCCACGCTGGAAGTGGATGGCGGCATCCAGATAACCGGCAGCCATAATCCCGGCAATTACAACGGCTTCAAGATGGTGTTCCAGCATCGTCCGTTCTTCGGCGAGGATATCCAGACGCTCGGCAAGCTGGCCGCGGAGGGCGATTGGGAATCGGTCGAGCCCGGCGACGAAGGCACCGTTACCGACTACGACATCCTCGATGATTATGTCGGGCGGCTGATGGCAGGCTATGCCGGCGGCGCCTATCGCGTCGGATGGGATACGGGCAACGGCGCCGCCGGTCCGGTGGTCGAGAAGCTGGTCAAGCTGCTGCCGGGTGAGCATCATACGATCTTCACCGAAGTGGATGGCAATTTCCCCAACCATCATCCCGATCCTACCGAAGAGAAGAACCTCGCCGACCTGAAGCGGCTTGTCGCCGAGAAGAACCTCGATTTCGGACTTGCCTTCGATGGTGACGGCGATCGGCTGGGCGCGATCGACGGGCAGGGCCGCGTGGTCTGGGGCGACCAGCTTCTGTCCATTTTGGCCGAACCCGTGCTGCGCGAGCTTCCCGGCGCGACGATCATTGCCGACGTCAAGGCCAGCCAGGCGCTGTACGATCGCATCGCCGAACTGGGCGGTACGCCGCTAATGTGGAAGACCGGTCACAGCCTGATCAAGACCAAGATGAAGGAAACCGATGCGCCGCTCGCCGGCGAGATGAGCGGCCACATCTTCTTCGCGCACAATTATTACGGCTTCGACGACGCGCAATACGCCGCGGTTCGGCTGATCCAGGCGGTGCACGTCATCGGCAAGTCGCTCACCCAGCTCAAGGATGAGATGCCCGCGATGATCAACACGCCGGAAATGCGCTTCCAGGTGTCGGACACGCGCAAGTTCGCGGTGATCGACGAAGTGCTGGAGCGCCTCGAAGCCGAAGGTGCCGACGTCAACCGCACCGACGGCGCACGCGTCAATACGGCCGATGGCTGGTGGCTGCTGCGTGCCTCGAACACCCAGGATGTGCTCGTCGCCCGCGCCGAGGCGAAGAGCCAGGAGGGGCTGGACCGGTTGATGGCGATGATCGACGCGCAGCTCGCCGCAAGCGGGCTGGAGCGTGGCCCGCAGGCCGGGCATTAACCACGTCGAACCGCTCGGGCGACTGGAACCTTGATCTGCATCAAGGGTTCATTCGCCCGAGTGGGACTGGACCGTGACTGACAAGCGTATCAACGACATTTCCGAAATCGAAGACTCGCAGGCTGCGCTCCGCGAAAGCATTCAGGCGACCAAGGAGCTGGCCGAGCGTGCCGACGGGCTGCTGCAGCAGCATCGGGCGCGCCGCGAGCAGGAGAGCGCCGGCCGGCGGGATCGGGCGTCGTCGATGTCGTCGGGTTGAAACAAGCGCAAGTTTCGGCTGGCATTTTGTGACGTCACGCCCCACCTAGCCGCCATGGCCTCACCCGCCCCTTCCATCATCCGCGTCATCGATCTCGAGACCACCGGCCAGGCGCCGCCCACCCATGGCGTGTGCGAGATCGGCTGGCAGGACGTCGCGCTCCAGCCCGACGGCCGCTGGGACATCATGGGCGAGGGCGGCAATCGGATGGTCAATCCGGGACGCCAGATCCCGCCGCTGACGATGGCAATCCATCATATCCGCGACGAGGACGTTGCCGACGCGCCCTATTGGCACGATGTCGCGCGTCCGGTGCTCGATCCTTGGCCGCGGCGAGTCGCGCTGGCCGCGCACCGCGCCGATTTCGAGCAGCAATTCTGCACCGCCTCGCTCACGCGCGGCGCGGACTGGATCTGCACCTGGAAGTGCGCGATGCGGCTATGGCCGAGCTCGCCGGGCTTTTCGAACCAGATGCTGCGCTATTGGCGCAAGCCTGCGGGGATGGAGCATGAACGCGGCCTGCCCGCGCACCGCGCCTTCCCCGACGCCTATGTCACGGCATTCCACCTGCGCGACATGCTCAACGAAGCCAGCGTCGAGCAATTGATCGCCTGGTCGAAGGAGCCCGGGCTGTTGCCGCGTGTCCGCTACGGCCCTGATCGCGGCAAGGAATGGAGCGAGATCGAAGACGAATCGCTCGCCGTCTTCCTGGGCGATCGCGACATCGATGTGCGTCACACCGCCGAGCAGGAATATATGCGGCGCACCGGCGGCGGCGCAGTCGGGCGCAATTCGGCGAACCAGGATCTGCTGCTTTAGAGTGTCAATCTGTTCCCCGGCGAAGGCCGGGGCCAGTTGCTACGCGATCCGAGATTATCGAGGGCGCCGGTTCGTCGAGGCCGGGCCCGGCTTTCGGCCGAGGAGAGGTCAGCGTCGTCCCGCGATCAGCGCCCGGACACCTTCGAGTACCCAGCCATAGACGAGATGCGACGCCGCCCCATAGGCATGCGTGGCAAGCGGCGTCTCGTCCGGCGCGGGCGACAGCCCCAGCGCGGGCACGGCCGCTTCGTCGAGCAACGCCGCAGTGGCGACACCATAGGCGCTGCCGAAGCCGGCGCTCGCCTCGGCCTTGTACTCGGTGAGCACGCCATAGATGCCGCCGATCACCGCGCCCGCGATATAATGGACTGCCTGCCCCGCCGGCTCGCGATAGGGCTCGGGCACCGGATCGCCGGTCACTACTTCGCTCGCCGCGTCGGCCGCCTTCACCGTTGCCGGATCCTCGTCACTGTCCGGCAGCAGCTTTTGCGCCTGCGCCTGAAAGGCCGCCATCGCCGCCGAGGCCACCAGCCCCGCTGCGACGCCGGCAAAGAGCCCGAGAAGGGGGCGCGGACCTTTGGACATGCGATATTCTCCGGAAGCGATCAGTAGCGGATGCGCTTGGCGATGAGCTTGCGCTTCGCCAGCCACGCCTGAACGCTGTCATTGCCCGCAAGGTGCCCTGCGCCGACTGCGATAAACACATTGCCCGGCGTCTGCATGCGCCGGTCGATCCATTCGGCCCAGCGGGCATTGCGATCGGAAAGCAGGCGTTTGCCGATCTCCGGGGTCTCGCGCATGCTTTCGTTGAGCGTCGCTGCCAGCGCATCGGGGTCGCCCGCGGCCCACCTCGCCACCATCTTGTCGAGCTCGCTGCCCATCTTGGGATAGTCGTCGATCGTCGAGACGAGGAACTTCATCTGAAGCGGCTCGGGCAACCCGTCGAAAAAGCCGAGCTGCTCTTCGGCGGTCTCCAGTCCCTCCAGCGTCTTGCCGGCGGCCTTCGCCGCGGCGGATATCGTGCGCTCGGCGCCGCTTTCCGAATTATAGCCGAGCTTGGGCAGGCCGGCGACGCTCAGCGTGACTGCGGCGAACCAGGGGTCGAACCGGTCCAGGGCAACTGCCGGTATGCCAAGGTCGGCCAGCACCGCGGCATAGGCCGCGCGCTTGTCGGCGGGCAGTTTCTCGGTCAGCGCCGGGCCGTCGGGATTGACTGCGAACTTCATCACCGCGCCCGCCATCGTCGCCGGATCGGGTTCGATCATCTCGAGCATGACCTGATCGCTCTGGTTGTATGCCGCCCATACCGCCTCGTCGAACCAGCTGAGTCCCGGTTTGAGTACATGCACCGTGCCGAACAGATAGATCGTCGTGTCGGCATCCTGCACCACCCACAGCGCCGGATCGGCATCCTTGGTCTGCGCGTGGACCGCGGGGGCGGCTAACAGCGCCAGCGCGGCAAGGCCGCGTCGCAGGCAGGTGAGCATGTTCGTTCGCACTCCCAAAGCAGATATCGGCATGAACGGATCCCGGTTCAGGTGAGATCCTTGAGCGGTACAGTAGCGTCGGCAAGGCGCGCCGAGTCGATTTCCGCAGCTTCGAGCACCAGCTTGCGGCCCTGGACATAGTCCTTGGTCGCGTTGACGCAGTCGAGCGCGATCACGCGCCCGGCGCGCAAATAGATCACCGAGAAGCTGCGGTTCGCCGGATCGCCGCGCAGCACCGTGGCGTCGTGACCGGCGGAGATGCCGACGGTCTGGAGCTTGAGGTCATACTGGTTCGACCAGAACCAGGGGACGGCGTCATATGCCGCCTCGATCCCGAGGATGGTCTTCGCCGCCACCGTCGCCTGGTCGTTGGCGTTCTGGACCGATTCGAGCCGGATGCAGCGAGCCCCGGCAAAGCGATTGGCGTGGAGCGCGCAGTCGCCGACTGCGAACACGTCTGCCAGCGAAGTACGGCACTGCGCGTCGACGAGCACGCCGTTGCCGCCTGCCGCGCCGGCATCGAGCAGCGGCGTCACCGCCGGATCGATGCCGATCCCGACGATCGCCATTTCCGCCGGCACGACTTCGCCGTCCGCCAGTCGCACTCCGGTGACGCGATCGTCGCCGACGATGGCGTCGACGGTCACGCCCATCCGCAGGTCGACGCCGTGGGTCCGATGCTCGTCCTCGAAGAAGCGCGACAGCGGTTCGCCGGCGACACGCGCCAGCACGCGGTCCTGTGCCTCCAGCACGGTGACGCTTCGGCCGAGCTTCGCGAGCACTGCCGCCGCCTCCAGCCCGATATAGCCGCCGCCGATCACCGCGACGCGGCGCACGTCGGGCAGTTCGGCGATCATCCGGTCGACATCGGCGCGGGTGCGGACGCTATGCACGCCGGCCAGGTCGCCGCCGGCGCAGGCCAGCCGGCGCGGCTTGCCACCCGCGGCCCAGATCAGGCTGCCATAGCCGATCGTCTCGCCATCGGCGGTGACGAGTTCGCGCCGCGTCGGATCGACGCGGATCGCGGTGCGGCCAGGCAACAGCGTCACCTGGCGCTCGTCCCAGAAGGCGGCGTTGCGGATCAGCAGCCGCTCGAACGGCTTGTCGCCGGCGAGATATTCCTTGGAAAGCGGCGGCCGCTCATAGGGAAGCTCGGCTTCGTCGCCGAGCAGCGCGACGGATCCCGCGAATTTGTGCTGGCGAAGCGCGATCGCCGCCTGCGCGCCGGCATGCCCCGCCCCGACGATCAGGACGCCATACCGGATCATCCCCCCAACCGCGCCCCATGCCAGGCAATATGGTCGGCCATGAAGGTCGAGATGAAATAATAGCTGTGGTCATAGCCCGGCTGGAGCCGCAGCGTCAGCGGAATGCCTGCCGCGTCGCAGGCAGCGCGCAACAACTCGGGCCGAAGCTGATCGTGAAGGAACTGGTCGGCATCGCCGACATCGACCAGCAGCTCGGGCACGCGCGCGCCACCGAGGATCAGCGCGCAGGCGTCATAAGGTCGCCAGCCGTCGCGGTCCGCACCAAGATAGCCGCCTAGCGCCTTCTCGCCCCACGGCACGACGCTCGGCGCGACGACTGGCGCGAACGCCGAGACGCTGCGGAAGCGATCCGGATTGCGCAACGCCACGGTCAGCGCGCCATGCCCGCCCATCGAATGGCCGGTGATGCCCTGCCGACCCATGTCGACGGGAAATTCGGCAGCGATCAGCCCGGGCAGTTCCTGCTCGACATAGGACCGCATGTGGAAATGTGGCGCCCATGGCGCCTCGGTCGCATCGACATAAAAGCCCGCGCCCTGGCCGAAATCATAGGCCTCGTCATTTGGAACGCCATCGCCGCGCGGCGACGTGTCCGGCGCGACGAAGATCACGCCCTGCTCCGCACAGGCGCGGCGATACGCGCCCTTGTCGGTGACGTTGGCGTGGGTGCAGGTCAGTCCGGAGAGATACCAGAGCACCGGCAGCTTGGCGCCCTCGGCGTGCGGTGGCACATAGACCGAGAAAGTCATGTCGGTGCCCGTCGTATGCGAGGCATGGCGATACACGCCCTGCACGCCGCCATGCGACTTGTTGGTCGAAAGCGTTTCCATGCGCGTCCTTTACCGGAAAACGATCGTGCGGATGCCATTGAGAAACACCCGCCGCGCGCCGACCCACTGGACTGCGCGCGCTAGGACTTGCGCCTCGATGTCGCGGCCAATGCGGATCATGTCGTCCACTGAGGCGCGGTGATCGATGCGCTCGACTGCCTGTTCGATGATCGGCCCTTCGTCGAGATCGCTGGTAACGAAATGGGCGGTCGCGCCGATCAGCTTGACGCCGCGCTCATGCGCCCGGTGGTAGGGCCGCGCGCCCTTGAAGCTGGGCAGGAAGCTGTGATGGATGTTGATGCAGCGCCCCGCCAGCCGGTCCGCGAGCGCCGGCGATAGGATTTGCATGTAGCGCGCCAGGATCAGATAATCGGCACCGAGCGTGTCGAATCGATCGAGCATCGCCGTTTCCTGCGCTTCCTTTCCTGAGGGGAGCAGCGTGAACGGCAGCCCATGCCATTCAGTAAGCGCCCGCAACGCCTCGTGGTTCGACACGACGCCGACGATCTCGACGCCCAGCGAGCGCGTCTGCCAGCGGTGCAGCAAGTCGTTTAGGCAATGCGACCCCTGCGATACTGCGATCAGCACGCGCGGCCGATCGGCGGTGTCGGACAATTCCCAGTTGAGCATTAGGCGATCCGCCACCGGCGTGAAGGCTTCCCGCAGCGCATCGGTGCCGAGCGGTGTTTCCACTCCCTTGAACTCAACGCGCATGAAGAAGCGCTCTGCATCGAGATCGGCATACTGCTGGCTGTCGAGGATAAACCCGCCGCGCTCCGCCAGAAAACCGCTGACCGCCGCCACGATGCCGGGGCGGTCAGCGCAGTCGAGTGTCAGCAGCCAGGAAGCGGTCATCAATAGACCACGACGCTGCGAATGCTCTTGCCGGCATGCATCAGATCGAAGCCGTTGTTGATCTCCTCGAGACTGAGGACATGGGTGATCATCGGGTCGATCTCGATTTTGCCGTTCATGTACCAATCGACGATCGTGGGCACATCGGTGCGCCCCTTGGCGCCGCCGAACGCGGTGCCTCGCCAGTTGCGGCCGGTGACGAGCTGGAACGGCCGCGTGCTGATCTCCTTGCCCGCCTCGGCGACGCCGATGATGATGCTGGTGCCCCAGCCGCGATGGCATGCCTCCAGCGCTGTGCGCATCACTTCGGTGTTGCCGGTGCAGTCGAAGGTGTAGTCCGCGCCGCCATCGGTGAGTGCCAGGATCTCCGCAATCACTTGTTCGCGCGATTTGCCGCGCGCGTTGATGAAGTTGGTCATGCCGAATTTGCGGCCCCATTCCTCGCGGTCGGGGTTGATGTCGACACCGATAATCTTGTCGGCGCCGGCCATCCTCGCGCCCTGCAGCACGTTGAGGCCGATGCCGCCGAGCCCGAACACGACGATGTTCTCGCCGACCTGGACCTTGGCGGTGTTGACCACCGCGCCGACCCCGGTAGTGACGCCGCAGCCGATATAGCAGCTCGTCTTGAACGGTGCGTCCTCGCGGATCTTGGCCACTGCGATCTCGGGCAGCACGGTGAAGTTCGAGAAGGTCGAGCAGCCCATATAATGGAAAATCGGCTGGCCCCTGTGGCTGAACCGGGTGGTGCCGTCGGGCATCAGCCCCTTGCCCTGAGTCGCGCGGATCGCGGTGCACAGGTTGGTCTTGCCGCTGAGGCACGACTTACACTGGCGGCATTCGGGGGTGTAAAGCGGGATGACATGGTCACCGGGCTTCACACTGGTCACGCCCGGGCCGACTTCGCGGACTACGCCCGCGCCTTCATGCCCAAGGACCGACGGGAAGATGCCCTCCGAATCGAGCCCGTCGAGCGTATAGGCGTCGGTATGGCAGATGCCGGTCGCCATGATCTCGACCAGCACTTCACCGTCCTTGGGCCCTTCGAGATCGAGTTCGACGATCTCGAGCGGTTTTTTCGCCTCGAATGCGACGGCGGCTCTGGTCTTCATGGGCGGACTCCGACTGGTTTGTCGGCCTGATCCGCGAAAGGGCGTGGCGTTGCAAGGGTAGCCGTCGCCGCCAGCGAAATCGACCGCGCCGCGTCCGAAGCTCGCAAAGCGAGGATTGCCGGGTGCCGGGTTGGTCACGGGCGGGAGATATTCGCCCGGTAGCGCCCTTAGCAGGGCTTAGTCGCCTCGGAGTGTTGGCCGATAAATTGCAATGGGGATGGTCCGGCCAGACCACCCCCATGCGATACGATTATTTCTTTGGAAGGAGCGGTAGCGTGAATGCACCGTCCGGAGTGTTTCCATCGAGGCGATTGTCGCCATAGGAATTGATCACCGCGCCGGTACCAGACTGGAGCCCGGCGGCATTGCCGGTAATCGTGGTGTTGCCGACCCGAACCAGGGCCGTCGCACCGCCGGCCAGAATGCCGCGGCTGGTATTGAAATTGATCGCGCTGTTCGTCACCGTCACGGTGGCGGTGGTCGTCGATGCCGGCGTGTTGACCAGCAAACCTTGCACGTTGCCGATCATCTCGCTGTCGGTGATCGTGACGACGCTTCCGGCCAGCGAGGTGTTGTTGCTGGTCTCGACGCGTACGCCTGCTCCGGCGTTGTTGTTCGCACGGACATTGCTCAGTGTTACGCGCGCGCTTCCGCCTGCGCCGGTCGGCTGGATCAGCACGCCGCCGCCCGTCCCCGCATTGCCGTTGTCGCTGATCGTGGTGTTCGAGATGTAGAGAGCGGCGGCGCCGCTCGGCGCGAACAGCACGCCTTGGCTATTTGCGCTATTGAAGCGGCGAATGGTCGATTCTTCGATATGCAGTGCGCCGCCTGCGAGGAAGCGCACTCCGTGCACCGGAGAGCTGACTCCGAAAATATCCAGGCCGCGTAGATAGACCACGTCGGTAGCCCCGGCATTGATGGTAATGCCGCTGGTGCCGCCGACAAGCACGCCGCCTTCGGTGTAGAGGCAGGAGATCGTCATTGCCTTGACAATGGTGACTCCACCAAAGCCGCCCGGATCGAGGCAATTGATCTCGCCGCCTGCCGCAGTCTTGGAGATCGCGCCGGCGAAAGTCTTGCACGGAGCAGTGCGGCTGCAAGGATTGGCATCGTCGCCGACGCCCGAAACCCAAGTTCGCGTCGCCTGCGCCTGTGCAGGCTCTGCAATGAAGATGCTGGCTCCAAGAGCCGAAGCGCACACCAACATGGCGCGCAGATACGTCCTTCGCATGGCTGAGTCCCCTCTCAACGTGAGGAGGTAATTTCTAGCATAAGGTTGCAGCTACAGGCACGCTATTTCTAGGCTTACTTAATAATGTTTGCGCTTCCTGAAAGCGCCGAGACCGCGGCGATTGCGCCGGGAAGCCCGTATCGGCTTCTGGTCTCCGGAAAAATGGTGCTGCCGGTGAGGATTGAACTCACGACCTCAGCCTTACCAAGGATGCGCTCTACCACTGAGCTACGGCAGCACTCGCCGGTCCGGGACCGGGCGGGAGGGGCCTATGTGCTTGGGGCCGACCGATTGTCAACCCGAAGCAGACCGGTTTATCGACTGTCGGCATGAACGATGCGGAGAAGAAGGCGCGACTCGCCGAGGCGCTACGGACGAATCTGCGGAAACGTAAGGCGCAGGCACGCGAACAGCATGCCGACGCCGGGTCTCAGCGCGACTGCACCCAGGTTGCGGCGGACGTTCCCAAATCATAGCCCCTGTCGATAATGACATGAGGCCCCATCAGGTACACCGCCATGGTGACGGCGCCCGCCAGGAACCACATCATCCGATTGGCGCGACCTTCGCTTCCAACCATTGCCGTTCTTCCCCACCCAATTGCGGGCCGACCACTTCGAGCACCCGCGCGTGATATGCATTAAGCCATTGAAGTTCCTTTGAGGTTAACAGCGACGCGTCGATCAGCGCGCGCTCGATCGGCGCGAAGGTGAGCGTCTCGAAATTGAGCATCGCCTGCTCGGCGCCCGCAATCGCAGCGTCGGTCACCAGCACCAGATTCTCGATGCGGATGCCGTATTCGCCGGCCTTGTAGTAGCCCGGCTCGTTCGACAGGAACATGCCCGCGCGCAGCGGCTCGAGACTCTGGCCGCCGGGATAGAAGGGCTGGGCGATGCGCTGCGGCCCTTCATGCACCGAGAGATAGGCGCCGACGCCGTGACCGGTGCCATGGCCGTAGTCGAGCCCGACTTCCCAGAGCGGCGCGCGGGCAAAGCTGTCGAGCTGGGCGCCGGTGGTCCCGTCAGGGAAGATTGCAGTGGCGATGCCGATATGGCCCTTGAGCACGCGGGTGAAGCGGTCCCGCATCTCGGGAGTGGGTTCGCCGACCGGCATCACGCGCGTCACGTCGGTAGTGCCGTCGGCATATTGCCCGCCCGAATCGACGAGATAGAGCTGGCCGAGTTCGATCGGCCGGCTCGATTCGTCGGTGACCTTGTAATGCGGGATCGCGCCATTGGCGCCGGTGGCGGAGATGGTGTCGAAGCTCAGATCCTTGAGCACGCCGGTTTCCTCGCGGAATGCCTGGAGCTTGGCGCCTGCCGACATCTCGGTAAGCACACCTGCAGGCGCCGTCTCTTCGAACCATTTGAGGAAGCGGACCAAAGCCGCGCCGTCGCGCGCCTGCGCGGCTTTCTGCCCGGCGATTTCGGCGGGGTTCTTGAGCGCCTTGGCGAGGACGACGGGATCGCGCAGGCCGAGGATCTTTGCGCCGCCGGCATCGAGCGAATCGAAGATCGCGGCGACGGCGCGCTCGGGATCGGCGGCGACGCGCTTGCCGGCAAAGCCCTGGAGCGTGGGCGCGAAGGTGGCGCGATCGTGCAGCCGAATCGCATTGCCGAGATGCTGGCGGACGGCGTCGGTGATCTTCTCCGGCGCAACGAACAGGTCGGCAGTGCCGTCGGCATTGACGATGGCATAGGCGAGCGCGACCGGGGTGTGGCTGACGTCCTGTCCGCGGATATTGAATGCCCAGGCGATCGAATCGAGCGCGGAGAGGACGACCGCGTCGGCCTTCCGCGCGGAAAGCCACTCGGCGATCTCGGCGCGCTTGGCCGCGGAGGTCCGCCCGGCAGCAGCATCTTCCTGCACTGCGAGCGTCGCGTCCGAAGGCGTGGGGCGGTCGGGCCATACGGAATCGACCGGATTGGTATCGACCGCGACGAGCTCCGCGCCCTTTTCGGCAAGCGCCTTGCGCGCTTCCTCGACCCAGGCGCGGGTGTGCAGCCACGGATCATAGCCGATCCGCCCGCCGTCCGGGGCATGCTCGCCCAGCCATCCGGCCATGCTGGTCGCCGGAACCGAGACATATTCCCATTGATCGGCCGAGACCTGCTGGCGGACCTGAAGCGTGTAGCGGCCGTCGGTGAAGATCGCGGCTTCGCTGGAGAGCACCACTGCGCTGCCGGCGCTGCCCTGGAACCCGGTCAGCCAGGCGAGGCGCTGGGCATAGGCGCCGACATATTCGGACATATGCTCGTCGGTCAGCGGCACGACGAAGCCGTCGAGCCGGTCGCGCTTGAGCTGCTCGCGGAGGGCGGAAAGGCGGTCGGCGTAGCTCGACATATCAGAAAATCCTTGCCCGATCCGGGCCACGAAGTTGACGAAGTTGACTAATACCATCGCGCGAGAAAAGGACGCTCGCTGCCAGCTTTATGCGGGTGCGGGGGGCACGGACGGACATCCGTTCCGAAATCGCAGATGAATTCCTACTTTGAAAGCGCCAAGTCGCGCTATCGAGGGCGTATGGACGCTTTTCCCCTGCCTCGCCACGCGGTGCCCACGCCAGCGCTGCTGCTCGATCGCGCCGCGCTGATGCGCAACATCGCAGCGATGGCTGCCTTTGCCGAAGCGCAGGGTGTCGAATTGCGTCCGCACGCCAAGACGCACAAGTCCGCCGAGATCGCGCGGCGGCAGATCGCGGCGGGTGCGGTGGGGATATGCTGCGCCAAGCTGGCCGAGGCCGAGGCACTGGCCGAAGGCGGCGTCGGCGACATCCACCTTACTTCGTCGGTAGTAGCCCCGGGCGCGATCCACCGGCTGGCGGGCCTGAACCGGCGGATCGCGCTGTCGACGGTGGTGGATCATCCCGACAACGCCCGCGCACTGGGGGCGGGCATAGACGGCCTCACCGTGTTCATCGATGTCGACCCGGGTAGCCATCGCACCGGCGTGACCTCCGCCGCGGCGGCGGTCGAACTCGCCCAGGTCATCGCGGCAACGGGCACGCTCAAGCTGGGCGGGGTACAATTCTATTGCGGCTCGCACCAGCACATCCAGAGCCTCGCCGAGCGCCGCGCCGCGATCGTCGAGCGCACCGATTATCTCCGCGCGGTGCTGGACGCATTGCGCGCGGCCGGCTTCTACGTACCGATCGTCACTGGCGCGGGCACCGGCACCTTCGCGATCGACGCGTCGCTGGGGGTATTCACCGAGCTGCAGGTCGGATCGTACATTTTCCTCGACCGTGAATATCTCGATTGTGAACTCGCCGGGCCGCGCTTCGAGCCGGCGCTGTTCGTCGACGCGACGGTGGTGAGCGCGAACACCCCGGGGATGGTGACGATCGATGCGGGGTTAAAGGCGTTCGCGACCGACGCCGGCGCGCCGGTCGTGCTCGGCGGCGCGCCGGCGGGCAGCCGCTATGCCTTTACCGGCGACGAACATGGCGCGCTGTTCGGCGACGATTTGCCCGGACTCGGCGCGCGGGTGACGCTGATGCCGCCGCATTGCGATCCGACAGTCAATTTGTACGATCGCTATCAGCTGCTCGACGGTGACAATGTGGTGGAGGCCTGGCCAGTGACTGCGCGCGGCCGATCGACCTGACGGCACCCTCTGCCGCGTTAAGCGTTGCTGTTTCGAATATGTTCAGGGCACACCGGCACAGATCGACGGTCGCCACGAAGCATGATGAGGGTCGATGCGCTTCTATCTCGCCAGTTCGTTCGTGTTTCCGCGCAGCTTCCGGCTGCGGCTGTTCGCGATTTGCTTCGTCGCCACGCATGTTCCGTTGCTCGCCTATGTCGGCTGGGGCGCAGCGACCGGGCGGCTGGCGCTGGCCGAATTCCTGCTGCTGCTGCTCGCGACGGTGGTGGGGATGGGAATCGCGCTGTTCGGGATCGGCGCGCTGCTCGCCCCGATCCATGTCGCGCGCGATGCGCTGGCGACGCTCGAGCAGGGCGGCACCGTTGCGCCGCTTCCAGCAGACAATGAGGACGTGATCGGCAACCTGCTGGGCAGCGTAAATCGCGCTGCGAGCGCCGCCGATGCGCGGATGCGCGAGCTCGATCTCGCGGCGAAGGAGGATATGCTCACCGGCGTGCGCAACCGGCGCGGCTTCCTTGCCGACATCGCCGATTTCCTGCCTGCCGAGCGGCGCGGGACGATCGCCTTGCTAGATCTGGATCAGTTCAAGTCGGTCAACGACCGGTTCGGGCATGACGAAGGCGATCGCGTGCTGCGCGATTTCGCGGCGCGGCTCTCCTCCGAGTTGCGCCGTGGCGATCTGGTCGCGCGCTGGGGTGGCGAGGAATTCGCAGTGCTCTTCCGCGGCGCGACCGAGGAAGAGGCGGCGCGCGTGCTGACTCGCGTCAGCCAGCGCCTGATCGCCACCCCGCTGGCGGTCCTCGACGGACAGGCAGTGACCTTTTCGGCCGGCATCTGCCGCTTCGGGGGCGAAGGGCTCGAGGAGGCGATCGGATGCGCCGACGAAGCGCTGTACGAAGCCAAGGAAAACGGGCGGAACCGCATCGTCCGCGCAAATCGCGGCGGCCAGCAGGTGCTTCCGCTCAGCTGAGCCGCTCGGGGCTTCGACACGGCGCCAAGCTGCGGTAAGGGGCGGGGCATGACCGACCTTCCCAAGCCGCCCGTCGCCGCCACCCGTCCGCACAGCTTCTCTGCCCATGGCGTCAGCATTGACGATCCCTGGGCATGGCTGCGCGACCCGGGCTATCCGGAGGTCACCGACAAGGACGTGCTCGCCTATCTCGAGGAAGAGAACGCGTATTTCGAGACGGTGATCGCGCCGCTGAAGCCGCTCAGCGAGAGGCTGTTCCAGGAGATGCGCGGACGGATCAAGGAAGACGAATCGACTGTTCCGCAAAAGGACGGCGACTGGCTTTACTGGACCGATTACGAGACCGGCGGCGAATATCCGCGCTGGTGGCGCAAGCCCGTTGCCGGCGGCGCGGACGAGCTGATCCTCGACGAGCCGGCACTGGCGGCGGGCAAGGAATATTTCCGCGTCGGCGCGATCGCGATCAGCGAGGACGGCGCGCTGATGGCCTATTCCACGGACGATGACGGGTCCGAGCGCTACACGATCCGCTTCAAGGACCTGGATGGCGGCGCGGCGATCGGCGAAAAGATCGAAGGCGCCGCGGGCAAATGGGGCAGCGTCTCGATCGAAGGCACGATCGGTAATATCGTGTTCACTGCCAGCGGCGACGCCATCCTCTATGGCGTGACCGACGAGAATTGGCGGACGCGGACGATCAAGCTTCACCGGCTGGGCACCCAGCCCGCCGAGGACGTCGTGGTCTATTTCGAGGAGGAACTGGGCTTCTCGGTGGGCGCCGAGCTGAGCAGCGATCGCAAATGGATCCTGCTTACCACCAGCGATCACGAGACCAGCGAGATCCGGCTCTATCCGGCCAATGATCCGCTTGCCGAACCGATCCTGGTCAGCCCGCGCAAGACCGGCCGCGAATATGATGTGGACGTGCATGGCGACACGCTGTTCATCCACACAAACGACACCGATCCGCAATTCCGGCTGGTCACTGCGGGCATCGCCAATCCCGGCGAATGGGCCGAGCGGATCGCGCCGTCGCAGCATTTCTACATGACCGGCGTGGCCTGTTTCGAGCGCTTCTTCATCGTCGAAGGGCGCGAGGACGGGCTCGATCAAGTCGAACTGCATCGCTACGACCCCGCCATCGCCCCGGTGCGGCTGGCGTTTCCGGAGGCGAGCTATGTCGCGGGCCTGGCCGACAATCCCGAATATGACGTAGATCGGCTGCGGCTGAGCTACGAATCGATGGTCACCCCGGGGACGGTGCAGGAGTATGACGTCGCCACCGGCGGACTCGAGACGCTAAAGATGCAGGAAATCCCGAGCGGCTATGATGCGTCGAAATATCGCACCGAACGGCTGAAGATCGCCGCGCGCGACGGCACACAGGTGCCGGTTTCAATTGTCTATCCCAAGGACTTTCCGCGCGACGGCAGCGGCAAGCTCTATCTGTATGCCTATGGTGCCTATGGCTATGCGATCCCGCCGGGCTTCTCGACCAGCCGGATGTCGTTCCTCGACCGCGGCATGGCGTTCGCGATCGCGCATATCCGCGGCGGCGACGATCTCGGCCAGCAATGGTATCACGACGGCAAGCTGGAGAAGCGGACCAACACCTTCAACGATTTCGTCGACGTGGCGAAGGGGCTGATCGCGGAGGGCTTCACGCATGAGGGCGGCATCGCGATCGCCGGGCGTTCGGCAGGCGGCGAGCTGATGGGCGCGGTGGTCAATTCAAACCCTGAACTGTGGGGGGCGGTGGTCGCCGACGTGCCATTTGTCGATGTGCTCAGCACGATGCTCGACGCCGAACTGCCGCTCACTCCGGGCGAATGGCCCGAATGGGGCAATCCGATCGAGGATCCCAAGGCGTTCGAAACGATCCGATCCTACTCGCCGTACGACAATGTCACCGCGCAGGCCTATCCGCCCTTGTTCATCTCGGGCGGGCTCAACGATCCGCGCGTGACCTATTGGGAGCCCGCCAAATGGGCCGCCAAGCTGCGCGCGACCAAGACCGACGACAATGTCCTGGTGCTCAAGACCAATATGGGCGCCGGGCATGGCGGCAAGTCGGGCCGCTGGGAAAGCCTGAAGGAAGCCGCCGACGAGATGGCGTTCGTGCTGTGGCAGCTGGGGGTGGCGGAATAATCGCCACCCGCTTGTCCTGCGGGAAGTCGGCCTAGCGCGGCGCTCGCGTGGCCAGCCGGCTCTCGCGGGCGCAGGTATGGCAGAAGGCGAAGTCGAATATTTCGCTGAGCACCCAGGCCTGGCTTTCCAGGTTCCATTCTGCCCAAGCGTCGCGCGTCACGGCTACGCTGCCGCAGCGTTCGCACGCATATTCTACCCGAGGAGCGTCGCCTTCTGCCATACGGACATGGTGGCACGGTTCGGGTCCGCTTCGGACGAAAGTGGCTCCGAAACGGAGGCGTTTGCCGGCTAGCCCGGCTGCTGTTCGGACGGGACGGGGGTGAGTTCGTAGATGTCGAGCTGGCCGGGGGCGGTCCCCGCGACGGCCAGCCGCCAGCGGAAGCCGCCGACACGCTCGACCACGCCGATCATGTCGCGCGCAGGCTCGTTGCCATAGCCGATCGAATTGTCGCCAGCGCGGCGCTGGCGCGCGCCGAGGAAGACATAATGGTCGCCATCGGGATGGAAATAGCCCGCGGTGGGGTCGCTGCCGGTCTGCTTGACGAAGGCGATGCCGTCGGCCGTGCTCGACACGAAGCAGAAGTCGCTGGTCGAGGCGCGAACCGTGGCGGGACCGCGCGCCGGGGTGCGCAGGCGGAGCACGCGGCACCGATAGGAGCCGGGGGAGACCGCGGGCATGTCGAGCCCGGCATCGGGATCGACCAGCTTGCCCTGTGCACTGCGGACACGCGGCGAGAGCCTGGCGTGGAGCCGGTTCCAGTCCGCAGCCAGATTGTCGAGCCGAGCCGCGTCGTCGGGCGTGATCGACGTGCGCCATGCCGCCGGTTCTTCGACGGCGACGGTGCTCACCAGCACCACGCGCGACGGCGCCTTGGCCGCGCACGCGGCAAGGAGTGAACACAAGGCAAGCGTGGCGATGCGCCGATACATTGGCGATCCTCCGATCAACGTTCCGAATTGTCGAAAACCGTTATCGAAAGATAAACGCAAGACGTTAACGAAGCGTAAATGCCCGCGAAAATCTTGCGCTGCAGCATGGCGCGGTCGTGTTCGCCGACCGCGCCTGCGTGCCTCAGAAGTGGGCGATGATGCCCGCAACCGGCTGGAAGCTGTTGAAGTCGCCGAAGCTATTGACCTCGAGCCGGAACCGGATGCCCGAGCGGCTAGTGACGCCGCCCAAGCCGATGTCCTTGGGGCCGACTTCGATGCCGAGACCGGCGGTGATGTCATGGAAATCGCGGCTGTCGTCGCCCAGCGCGTCGAAATTGACCCACTGATAGCCGGCCTTGCCGTAGATGAGGCCACTGTCGCCGATGCGGAAGCCGGCGCGGCCCGCGACGCCATATTCCCAATCGATCGCGCCCTTGACACCCTTGGTGGCATTGCCTTCTACGCCTACGAACACCGGCCCGAGCGGCACGTTGACGCCGACGACGCCCTGGACGATCCCGCCGTCGAAATCGCGGCCGCCCGGAGCAGCCGGGATGCCCGCAGTGCGGTTATAGGCATTGTCGTCGAACTGCTCATAGCCGCCCATGATGCCGAAATAGGGTTCGATGCCGAAGCCCGGCGAGCCGTCCGGCGCGCGCGCGGCTTCGATATTGGCGTCGGTGGCGGTGTCCTGCGCGAAGGCGACAGTCGGGAGCGCCGCGGCGAAGGCCGCGGTGGCGAGTAGGATACGCATGTGGGGAGATAACCTCGTGGACGCTGTGAAATACTCCCGATGCCGCAACCCGGATACGCTGGGCACAAGCGGCATCGGTCAGGGCAGAAGCGACGAGCGAGTCTTTTGTTGCAGCGCAACCGAAGTAAAATCGCCGGGGTATAAAACTGTGGCACAAAGGCCACGGTTCCTGAACCTCAGATAAACGGAAAGTCCCTATTCGGCGGCCCGTGCCTCAGGCGCGTCGTCGGCGACGTCTTCGGGCAATGCCCAGACCAGGTCGCCCTTTTGCAGCGTGCGGCCGTCATGAGACTGGACGGTGACCTGCGCGATCGGCTTGTGGTCGCGGGTATCGACCAGCACCGGAAAGGCGGGGACGCAGGTCTCCCAGCGTTCGCCCCACTGGCGCAGCGCGATCATCGTCGGCAGCAGCGCATAGCCCTTGTCGGTGAGGCGATATTCGATCTTTCGGCGGTCTTCGGGGCAGGGTTGCCGTTCGAGAATGCCCTTGTCGACCAGCCGGGCGAGCCGGTTGGCCAGGATGTTGCGGGCAATGCCGAGTTCGGACTGGAACTCCTCGAAATGATGGAGCCCGTTGAACGAACCGCGCAGGATCAGGAACGCCCAGCGCTCGCCCATCGCCTCCAGCGCGGCCGGCAGGCTGCATTCTTTCGCAAGCGCACGCAGGGATTCTCTGATCGCACCACCCATAGCGAAATATCCTAACCCAAATCACCGTCGCTAGGAACGGGATAACGCATTGCAACGCAGCAATAGTTTCTGGTTGCAACTTACCTCTGTGTCAATTAGGTATCGTTTGGCAACCTAGTTGCACAAGGACACGCTCCCCAGGAGGAAGACATGACCCGTTTCTTCGCCGTCGCGGCAGCCGCCGCGGCTACGCTGGCGCTCACCCCCGCGACCGGCTTCGCGCAGACCGCGCGCGGCTATTATGCTGCGACGCCGGCGACTTCGACCGACAAGACCAGCCTAGTCACCCGCTCGACGATCTGGAAGTGCGGCGAGGGCGTCTGCGTCGCGTCCAAGGCCAATGCCCGCGACAACATCGTCTGCGAACTGGTCGCACGCGAAGTCGGCCAGCTCTCGGCATTCCGCGCCAATGGCGCCGAGTTCGACGCCGACGCGCTTGCCAAGTGCAACACCAAGGCACGCTAAAACCACAATTTCGTTGCAATGCCGCAGCACGGGACGCCATCTAGTTCCGTGCTGCGTCAATATGAACTTGTAGACCGGGTCCTTTCCTACGACCCCGAAGCCGACGAGGCGCTGCTCAACCGCGCCTATGTGTTCTCGGTCAACGCCCATGGCAGCCAGAAGCGCGCGAGTGGCGACCCCTATTTCAGTCATCCGATCGAAGTGGCCGGCATCCTTACCGACCTCCACCTCGATGATGAGACGATCGCCACGGCGATCCTCCACGATACGATCGAGGATACCGTCGCCACGCCCGAGGAGATCCGGCGGCTGTTCGGCGACAATGTAGCGCGAATGGTCGACGGGGTGACCAAGCTCTCCAAGATCGAGGCGCAGACCGAGAGCGAGCGCGCGGCGGAGAATTTACGCAAATTCCTGCTGGCGATGTCGGACGACATCCGCGTGTTGCTGGTCAAGCTGGCCGACCGGCTGCACAACATGCGCACGCTCCACTTCATCAAGAACCCGGACAAGCGCAAGCGCATCGCCCGTGAGACGATGGAGATCTATGCCCCGCTCGCCGAGCGGATCGGCATGTACGAGTTCATGAAGGAGATGCAGACGCTCGCCTTCCGCGAGCTCGAGCCTGAGGCCTATGAGAGCATCACCAAGCGGCTCGACAATCTCTCGGTCGAGGGCGAGGACCGCATCGCCAAGATCGCGTCGGGATTGAAGCTGCTGCTCGGGCGTGGCGGAGTCGATGCCGAGATTTCAGGACGCGAGAAACATCCCTATTCGATCTGGAAGAAAATGTCCGAGCGCCATGTGTCGCTCGAGCAGCTCTCGGACATCATGGCGTTCCGCGCGATCGTCGAGACCGAAGAGGAATGCTATCGCGCATTGGGGGTGATCCATCGCCGCTGGCCGATGGTGCCGGGGCGGTTCAAGGATTATATCTCGACGCCCAAGCGCAACGGCTATCGCTCGCTTCACACCACGATCATGCATGCCGGCGATACCCGGGTGGAAATCCAGATTCGCACGCGCGACATGCACGCCCGCGCCGAGTTCGGGCTCGCCGCGCACTGGGCGTACAAGCAGGATTCGGTGCGGCCCGACACCCAGGTCAGCTGGATTCGCGACCTGATCGAGATCCTCGAGCATGCCGAAAGCCCCGAGGAGCTGCTCGAACATACCCGGATGGCGATGTACCAGGACCGGATCTTCGCTTTCACCCCCAAGGGCGAACTGATCCAGCTGCCCAAGGGATCGACACCGATCGACTTCGCCTATGCCGTCCACACCGATCTGGGCGACCAGGCGGTGGGCGCCAAGGTCAATGGCAAGGTGGTGCCGCTGCGCACCGAGATAGCGCAGGGCGATCAGGTCTCGATCCTGCGGTCCAAGGCGCAGGAGCCGCAGGCCAATTGGCTCAACTTCGCGATCACCGGCAAGGCACGCGCAGCGATCCGCCGCCATATCCGGCACAAGGAGCGCGACGAAACCGTGGCGCTGGGGCGCAAGCTCTACGACGAGATCGTCGCGCGCCTACCCACCCCGCCGGGCGACGGTGCGCTCAAGGACGCACTCGCCCGCCTCAAGCTCGCGGACGAGGACGTGCTGATGGAGGCGATCGCGCGCCGCAAGCTGACCGACATCCAGGTGATGGAAGCGGTGATGCCCGGCTCGACGGACGGCGCCGAGCACGAAATGCCCAGCCAGGCGCGGGCGATCGACATCAAGGGACTGACGCCCGGCGTCGCCTTCGATTTCGCCGAGGATTGCCGGCCGGTGCCGGGCGACCGCATCGTCGGCGTCCGCCGCCCCGGCGAACCGATCGAAGTCCATCGCATCGATTGCGCCAGCCTGGCCGATACCGACGAGGACGATTGGGTGGACTTGACCTGGGGCGACAAGGCCGAGGGCGGCACTGCGCGGATCGCCGTCACGCTCAAGAACGAGCCCGGCGCGCTGGGCGCGGTGGCGACGCTGATCGGCCAGCAAAAAGCCAATATCCTCGGCCTGCGCATGGATAATCGCGACACCACGTTTCACACCAACACGATCGACCTGGAAGTCCGCAACGCCACGCATCTGATGCGGCTGCTCGCGGCGCTGCGGGCGGCGGATGCCGTGAATTCGGCCGAGCGTATCTGATGCTCGCCGCCGCTTTGCTCCTACTCGCAGTGCCCCCTTCCCTTGCACCCGCCAGCCCGGTGACGGCGCAAAAGGCCGCGCCGATGAACGACCAGCGCTTCTGGAGCATCATCGAGCGTTCGTCTGCCCGGGATCAGGCGCAGCAGAAGGCCAATCTGCGTCGCAGCCTCGCGGTGTTGCCAGTGACGGATCTGATCGCATGGCAGGCGGCCTATGATGCAAAGCGTACCGCGGCCTATAGCTGGGACCTGTGGGGCGCGGCCTATGTCATTCATGGCGGCGCGTCGGATGACGGTTTCGACTATTTCCGCAGCTGGCTGATCGCGCGCGGACGCCGCGTCTATGAAAGCGCGCTTGCCGACCCGGATAGCCTTGCCACAGCCATCGCTGCGGGGACTACCGAACCCGCCGAGTTCGAAGGCCTCGGCTACGTCGCGATTGAACTCTGGGCGACGCGCACCGGACGCGATCCCGCGCAAATGCCGAGCGACGTGGCGCAACCGTCCCAGCCGACCGGCAAGCCGTGGACGGAGGAAAATGCCGTCCTCGCGGCGCGCTATCCGAAGCTATGGAAGCGTTTCGGCAGCGCGCCACTCGGATAGGCGCTAGCCCCCCGCCGCCTTGGTCGCCTGGTCCATCAGCGCCTTGGCGATGCGGATCGCGTCGGCTTCCTTGATCTTGCCGGCCTGAAGCTCGTCGGCGATCTCGAGGACGCGGCCGCTGATCACGGTGCCGTGATCGGCTTCCTCGGTGATGCGGATGCCGCCCTTGGCCGCAGCGATGCGGTCCCATTCGGCGCGGATCGCGACCCAATAGCCCTTGGTCGCCGCCCAATAGTCCTCGGCTGCCTTGACGTTGAAGGCGTCGTCCCTCGTGTAGCTGTTGAGGACATATTCCTGGACGATCGGGGCGAGCGTGCCGCTGACCTCGCCCATCTTGAGATTGTCCTGCCAGTGGATCCAACCCGCGGGGCCGCGGGCGTGCCGGTTTATCCCGAGATAGCGGTCATAGACCGGGCCGCGGATCGCGTCGCGGCGGGCGAGCGGGCGCCAGCTCTCGCCCGATTGCCAGCGGCGCACGCCGCCGAATGTTTCCCACTTGCCCCAGCCGCCGTAGCGCGGGCTGTCGTCGACTTGGTAGACGGTCTGCGACCACACGCCCTTGCGCGCTTCGGGCGAGAGCGCAGTCCAGGTCCACGCATCGGGACCGGCATAAGTGAGGACGCGCGCGGGCTCATATTCCCAATCCTGCCGCCAATGCTTGATCACCATCGGCGTGCCGCCGGCATCGACGACGAGCAGATGCTGGAGGCGGATGAGGCGGCCCGTGTCCTCGATCACGCGGACGACTTCGTGTCCGCCCGATACCTTAGCCGGGATCGGCGTGTAATCGGCGCGCCACGACGTCGCTTCCTGCATGTCGAAGCGGACCTTGTAATTGCCCGCCATGCCTAGGATGTCGGCGCGGTCGGCATCGAACCTGGATGCAGGCGCGACTGCCGGCGTAGGCTGGGCGAGGACCGGGATCGGCGCGAGCAGCGCGAGTGCGGCGGCGAAGCGAAGGCTCTTCATGATGCGATTCCTCCTCAGAACCGGTAGCTGATCGAGACGCTGCCGTTGCGGCCCGGCTGGGTATAGGCATCCTTGACCGTCGAGGTGTCGGCGAGGCCACGCACGTCGTTCCACCAGGCATATTTGCGGTCGAACAGATTGAATACCCCGGCGCGCAAGGTCAGGCCCTGGGTCAGCCGGAAGAAAGCCGTGGCGTCGAGGATGGTGAAGGCACCGGGCCGATAGCAGACGCCGGTGCAGATGCCCGTGGTCGCATCCACGGCCTTTTGCGCGCTGTGGGTGGCGATCAGCTGGCCGCCGAAGCGCCCGTCGGCGTCGCGATAGCCGGCGCCCACGACCAGCTTTAACGGATCCACCGTCGAAAGCGGCGAACGCGCGCCATCGGGATGGATCACATCGCCTTCGGCATAGGAAAGCGCCACCCGCCCGGTGAAGCCGCCGACATTGGCTTCGAACCGTGCCTCTGCGCCCTTCACTTTGGCGCGATCTAGATTGACGAACTGGTAGATCGCCGGGTTTGCCGGGGTGAAGCCGCCGCTGACCACTTCCTGCGAGATGAAGTCCTCATAATCGGCGTGGAATGCGGTCAGGTCGACGCGGATGCCGCCCTTTTCATAGCGCAGCCCGGCCTCGATGCTCTCGCTCGTCTCGGGCCCGAGATCGGGGTTGGGGCGCGAGGTGTAGCCAAAGGCGATGTTCGAGAAGAACTGGTTCACCTGGCCCGGCTCGGGCGCCTTGAAGCCCTGGGCATAATTGGCGAACAGCCGGATGCCGCTGCCCGCCTGGAGCACCGCGCCGAGCTTGGGCGAGACGCGCGAATCGCTCTGCGCCGCGCCGGCGAAGCTCGGCAGCAGCGGATCGTCCTGCGGCGACAGGTCGTATGCATCGAAGCGCAGCGCAGGGTACAGCGTCAGCGGGCCGAGCGCGATCTCGTCGGCGATGTACACGCCGGCCAGCGTATAGTCGGTTTCGGGGAAGGCGCGGGTCGGGAAGACCTCGCCCGCGGGCGGCAGCACGCCGTCGCGCAGGCCGCGCTGGCGAGTCTTGCTGATATCGCCGCCGATTACCACGCGGTGCGCGAGCCCGCCGGTGGCGAAGCCCGAACGCAGCTCGACCGAGGCGCCGTAGACGGTGTTCTCGAAGGTGTTGAGCCGTTCGCGATCGGCGGCGGGGGTGCGGTCCTCGTCGGTGAACTGGCGGTCGTCGGCATCCTGCCAGAAGGCGCTGATCCGGGCGTAGTCGAACGCGCCTTCGCCGGTCCAGGTCCAGTCGCCGGCGATGCGGCCGCGCTTGCCGGTGTCGCGCGCTTCGAGCAGCTCGACCGTCGCGCTGCGCCCGGTGAGCACCTCGGTGAACAAATGAGTGTCGAGATATTCGCCGGTCAGGCGGAAGCGGTTGCCGCCGGGACCGTCATAGACGATGCGGCCGAGCACTGCGTTGGAGCGGCCGTCCTGCGGATTGGGCTCGGTGCGCGCGGCGCCGAGGCCGCCGACATCGCCCTTGTTGTCGAGCTCGCTGAAGTCGCGGCGGGTATAAGCGAGCATCGCCGACCAGTCGCCGCTGCGCCCGGCGAGGATCGCGGTCTGCGAAAATTCATTGTCCGCCGAACTGTAGGCCGAGCGCGCGAGCCCGCCGACCGACTTGTCGCCCGCCAGGAAATCCGCCGGGTTGCTGGTGACGAAGCTCACCGCGCCGGCCAGCCCGTCGCTGCCGTACAGCGCCGAGGCGGCGCCGCGCAGGATCTCGACCGACTTGATCAGCCCGACATCGACATAGTCGCCGCGCCCGGCCGCCTGCGCGCCGAAAGTGAAGCCGTCGGGAACGCGGACGCCGTCGACCTGCATCAGCACGCGATTGCCGCCGATCCCGCGGATGACGAAGCCTTCATTGCCTGCGCGGCCGGTGACGCCCAGCGCGGCGCCGAAGCGCGTCGGCGCGCGCGGGACAGTGACGCCCGGCTCGAAGCGGACGAGATCCTTGATGTCGGTCGCCAGTTCGTCGGCGATGCGGCGCTCGTCGATCACGGTGACGGTGGCGGGCGCATCGACGGTGGCGAGCGGCTGGCGCGTCGCAGTGACGGTGATCGGCCGCGGATCGACCACTTCCTCGCCCTGCGTCGGCGCGCCTTGCGTGACGTCCTGCGCCATTGCCGGCGTCGCCGCCGCGCATGCCAGTACGCTGATCCCCGTTGCTACCCACCGCTTCATTGAAATAAACCTTTCGCTAACGAGACTGACTCGCATTAGCGTCGGTTAGGATCATCATTCATGCGGGTCAATGCCGTAACGAAGTCGGGAGCGCGCATCGGGGCCACGCGCAATTTCATGTGACGGCGAAGCCACACGCCGCTACAGCGGCCGGTCATGAAGAGGCCCAAGCTTTCCGTCGTCATCCCCTGCTACAATGAAGAGGCGTGCCTCGAGGCGCTGCACGGCCGCGTGTCGGCCGCGGCGCAGGCGAGCGTGGGCAACGACTACGAGATCGTGCTGATCAACGACGGCTCGCGCGACCAGAGCTGGAAAGTGATGCAGCGGCTGTGCGAAGCCGATCCGCGCCTCGTCGCGATCAACCTCTCGCGTAACCACGGCCACCAGCTCGCGCTAACTGCCGGGCTCGATCTGTGCGCGGGCGAGGAGATCCTGATTATCGACGCCGATTTGCAGGATCCGCCCGAGCTGATGACCGACATGCGCGCGGCGATGAAGAGCCAGGGCGCCGACGTCGTCTATGCCGTGCGGCGCAAGCGTGACGGCGAGACGATCTTCAAGAAGATCACTGCCGCCTTTTTCTATCGCATGCTCGACCGGATCACCGACACGCCGATCCCGCTCGACACCGGCGACTTCCGACTGATGACGCGGCGCGCGCTCGACGCGTTCCTGTCGCTCCCCGAACAGGCGCGCTTCATCCGCGGGATGGTCGCCTGGGTCGGGTTCAAGCAAGTGCCCTTCCCCTATGACCGGCACGAGCGGCTGGCGGGCGAGAGCAAATATCCGCTCGGCAAGATGATCCGCTTCGCATTGGACGCGATCACTGGCTTCTCGACTGCGCCGTTGCGTTTCGCCAGCCATGTCGGGCTGCTGCTCACCGGCGCCTCGGTGCTGCTCATCCTCTACATCATCGTCGCGTGGCTGATGGGCAATGCGATCCAGGGCTGGACCTCGACGATGCTCGTCGTGGTGGTGATCGGCGCGGTGCAGATGTTCGTGCTGGGGATGATCGGCGAATATCTCGGGCGGCTGTACGTCGAGTCGAAGCGGCGGCCATTGTACCTCGTCGCCGACGTCGCCGGGCCGGTGCGCGGCCATGCGTCGCTGGGCTATCGCTTCGAGGATTCGGGCGAAGTCAGCGTCTCGCCGCAGGTTACGCGGAGCGAGGCGGCCGAATAGCTACCTTGGAGAGTGCTGCGTAACCTCACGGTGGGTTGCCCGGAGCCGGACGGGGGGGAGGGGGACCCCGTTACTTCTTCGAAGCCAGCGTGATCAGCGACAGCCCCGGCGGCAGCGGCACGCGGCCGACCATGTGGCGCTCGAGCCGGAAAATCCCTTCGAACAAGGTGTTGAGCGGCTTGGGCGGGGGCGAATCGTCGCTGTCGTCCTTGCCCATCAGCTTGCCGGCGAAGCGCGCCGCGACTGCGACCGGGAACAGCAGCGAATTGAAATAGCCGAGCTTGGCGCCTTGCAGCCCGGCCTTGTCGAGCAGTGCCTCGAACCCGGCCTTCGAATAGCGCCGCTTGTGGTGGTTGACCACGTCGTGCGCGCTCCACATCCATTGGTGCGCGGGGACCGTGATCAGGATGCGGCCGCCGGGCTTGAGCGCGGTGGCGATGGCCTGCAATGCCGCGACATCGTCCTCGACATGCTCGATCACGTCGAGCACCGCGACGAGGTCGTAGCTACCGGGCTCAATGCCGACCAGATCGGGAAGCGGCGAGGTGCCGACGGGCTTGCCGAGCCGTTCGCTGGCCTTGGCGCCTGCGGTCTCGTCGATCTCGATCGCGTCGATCTCGCCGAACTGGGCGAGCATCGGGAGGTTGTGCCCGGTGCCGCAGCCGATCTCGAGAATGCGCGCGCCCTGGGGCAAATCGCCCCAGCGCGTCAGGTAATCGGCGAGGATGTCGCGGCGGGCGCGATACCACCAATGCGTGGTGTCGTGCGCGGCCATGCGCTCATAAACGATGCGGTCCATTCTATCCGAATACCCATTGCCGGTTGAGCGCGAAAGTCGCGAACGGCGTTATCAGCACGATCGGCACCAAAGGGAGCCATTGCGGTCCGTGGAGCGGCCCGGTGATGACCCAGGTGAAGGCCGCGTTGAGGAGGAGGCCGAAGCCCTGCACGACGAGGAATTTCAAGTGCTGGCGCCCGCTCTGGTCGCGCGTGCCGTGCCCCTTGAAGCTCCAGAAGCTGTGGAGGAAGAAACCGCAGGTCACCGCGACGAGGAACGCCGGCGGCACCGCGGCCACCGCGAGGTTCTTGGGCAGCACGAAATAAGCGAGCGGCAAATACACCGCCGAATAGATCACCGTGGAGATCCCCCCGGCGATGCCGAACCGGATCAGCTGGCCGAGCACGCCGCCGGCCATCAGGGAATCCAGTCGATCAAGGATAGCTGCCACTCTCTGCCTTTGTTCCACGCAATATCCGTTCGGGCTGCGCTTGTCGAAGCCGTGTACTTCCTAGAGAAGAAAGACAGCCCCCTTCGACTGCCTGCCAAGGCAGGCGCTCAGGACAGGCTTGGACAAGCTCAGGGCGAACGGATGGGATTGCCGCAGCCGCGCAGCGCACTAGAGGGCTGTCGAGCCAAGGGGAAGCGATTTTGAAGCTGAGCGATTTGCGCATCGAACGCGAACTGGACCGGCGCTGGCTGGCGGGGATGCTGGTCTTCTGGCTGGGCGTGGTCGCCTGGTACGTCTGGCAGCGCCAGGGCAACATCTATTGGCTCACCCTGGGCGACACCGACGACAATATGCGGCTGATGCAGGTCCGCGCGCTGCTCGCCGGGCAGGGCTGGTATGATCTGCGCCAATATCGCCTCGATCCGGCGCTGGGCGGGTTCGACATCCATTGGTCGCGCATCGTCGACTTGCCGATCGCCGGGCTGATCCTGCTCTTGAAGCCGTTCCTCGGCACGGCGCAGGCGGAGAAATGGGCGTGCGGGCTCGCGCCGCTGCTCCCGCTGGCCGTGACGATGACCGGGCTGTGCCTCACCGCGCGCCGGCTGGTCGCGCCCCAGGCCTGGCTGCTCGCGCTGATCATCCTGATGGGGTGCACGTCGACAATGCTGATGTATGCGCCGCTGCGCATCGATCATCATGGCTGGCAGCTCGCCTGCCTGGCGCTCACCGTCGCGGGCCTCGCCGACCGCGAGCGCGCGCGCGGCGGCGCCACGGTCGGGCTGTCGAGCGCGCTGTCGCTGAGCATCGGGCTCGAGCTGCTGCCCTATTGCGCGATGGCGGGGGCGATCATCGCGCTGCGCTGGGTGTGGGACCGCGGCGATGCGCGGCGGATGCAAGTCTATGGGCTGAGCCTGGCCGGCGGCACGGCGCTCGGCTTCGCATTGTTCGCGTCGAACGCCAACCAGGCGCTGCGCTGCGATGCGCTGACGCCGGTATGGTTGAGCGTGATGGTCGCGGCGGGGGCGCTGCTGTTCGCGTTGTCGCTGGTGAATGCCGGAAATCGCTGGATCCGGTTGGCGCTCGCTGCGGTGGCGGGCGGGGCGATCGTTGCCGGCTTCGTCCTCCTCTTCCCGCAATGCCTCGGCCGGCCCGAGGGGGTCTCGGACGAACTGGCGCGGACCTGGCTCAACAATGTCCGCGAGGCGCGGCCGATCTACAAGCACGCCTTCAAGACCGGCTTCCCGATCGCCGCGCTGCCGGTGATCGGCATCCTCGGCGCCTTGGTCGCCACCTGGCGGGCGCGGCGCAGCGAGGCGGCGGTGGCCTGGGCGGCGATCGCGCTGTTCACGGCGTTCGCCGCGGCGATGTTGCTGTGGCAGATCCGCGCTGGGCCCGCGGCGCAGATGCTCAGCGTCCCCGGTGCAACGGCGCTCGCCTGGATCGTCGTGCCGTGGTTCCTGCGGCGCTCGTCGATGCTGCTGCGGGTGTTCGGTTCGGCGCTGGCGTTCCTGATCGTCTCGGGGCTGTTCGCAGGGCTGGTCCTGCCCTGGCTTCCCGCCGAGAAGGGCAAGGCCAAGGCGGGGACCGACCGCGTCGGCAAGGCCAATGCCGCCTGTGCGCGCGTGACCTCGCTGCGGCCGCTCAACGCGATCCCCAAGGCCGTGATGTTCACCCATGTCGACATGGGCCCGCGGCTGATCGTGGTGACGCATCATGACGGGATCGCCGGCCCCTATCACCGCAATGGCGCGGCGATCCTCGACGTCCACCACGCGTTCACCGGCCCGGCGAGTGGCTTCCGGCCGATCGCGGCGCGGCACAAGGCGCAGTATCTGCTGATCTGCCCCGACATGTCGGAGACCACGGTCTATCGCTCGCGCAGCCAGAACGGGTTTTTCGGCCAGCTTTATCGCGGCCGGGTTCCCAATTGGCTCGAGTCGGTGCCGCTGCCGGAGAAGTCGCCGTTCAAGCTGTGGCGGATCCGCTACGACCTGCCCGACGTTCCGGTCAGTGCCCCGAAAGCGCCGCCCCGGCGCTGAAGCTGGCCCGCAGCCCGTCGATCACGAACTGCGCGGCTAGCGCGGCGAGAAGGACGCCGAGCAGCCGCGAGACTACTGCCTCGATCTTGGCGCCGACGACGCGCATGATCGGGCCGGCGATGAGCAGCGCGAGCAAGGTCAGCGCAAGGATCGACGCCATCGCCGCGAGCACCACCGCCGAACGCTCGATCCCGTTGTTCTGCGACATCAGCAGCATCACCGATGCGATCGATCCCGGTCCGGCGATCATCGGCATCGCCATTGGGAAGATCGAGATATCGGCGATCTCGTCGGCGCGGATCTTCTCGGCGCGGTCCTCGCGGCGCTCGGTGCGCTTCTCGAACACCATTTCGAGCGCGATCAGGAACAGCATGATCCCCCCGGCGATGCGGAAGGCATTGAGGCTGATGCCGAGCGCCTTGAGCAGTGCCTCGCCGAACAGTGCGAAGCCGAACAGGATCGCCGAGGCGACGAGCACCGCGCGCATCGCCATCGCGCGGCGATGGACTGCGCTGGCACCGGTAGTGAGCCCGGCAAAGATCGGCGCGCAGCCCGGCGGATCGATCACCACGAAGAAGGTGACGAAGGCGGATACGAAGAGTTCGATCATCTGGGTGCCGCCACCTTGTTCGAGACCGCCGAAACGAATGTCCTGCCGTCCCAGATCCATGCATCGAAGCTGCGTGCTCCGGCAGCACTGACTTCCCAGTGCCAGAGCAGCGTGCCGTCGGGCGACTGGCCGTCGCCGGCCTTGTCGCCCAACGGCGCCATCGGGGTCGCGGTCGGCTCGCTGATCGGCGCGCAGGATGCCTTTACCGTCTCGGCCTTGGCCGGCACGGCGCGTGGCTTGGCGAGCGTGTCGCCATGGTCGAGCTCCCATTTCCACGCGCCTTGCGGCTGCTTGCGCCACACGGTGGTGAAATAGCCGGCGCTCTTCGGCAGGATCCAGGGGCCGGTGTTGATCGCGGTGGTGCCGTCGCACGAGACATAGCTCTGCGCGGGCCACCATTGCACCGCGACCGGCGGGTTCTTGTCCGGAAGCGCCTTCTGGACCTTTTCCGGCTGCGGCAGGAACAGGATTGCGTCGTCGGTGGCGAACTTGCGGAAGGCGGTCCACTGCCCCTCAGCCTGCGCGGCGCGGCGGAATGCCTCTTCGGCATCGACTGCGGTCGTCTCGGGGTCCGTGGCGAGCAGCAGCAGCGCCAGCATCAGATCGCCTTTTCGTCGAGTGCGACTCCCGCGCGGCGGTGCGCCGCCACCAGCGTGTTGCGGAGCAGGACCGCGATCGTCATCGGGCCGACTCCGCCGGGGACCGGGGTGATCGCTCCCGCAACGTTCGCCGCACTGTCGAAATCGACGTCGCCGGTCAGGCCGGTCTCGGTGCGATTGATGCCGACATCGATCACGGTCGCGCCGGGCTTTAGCCACTCGCCCTTGACGAAGTGCGGGATGCCCACGGCGGCGACGACGATGTCGGCGTGGCGCAGATAATGCGGCAGGTTCTTTGTCCGCGAATGCGCGATCGTCACCGTACAGCTCTTCGCGGTCAGCAGCGCAGCCATCGGCTTGCCGACGATGTTCGAGCGGCCGATCACGACTGCGTCGAGCCCGGAAAGGTCGCCCAGCCGGTCCTCGAGCAGCATCAGGCAGCCGAGCGGGGTGCACGGCACGAAGCCGGGCAGGCCGGTGGCGAGGCGGCCGGCATTGACCGGGTGGAAGCCGTCGACATCCTTGTCCGGGCTGATCCGCAGCAGCACTTCCTGCTCGTTCAGATGCCGTGGCAGGGGCAGCTGGACGAGGATGCCATCCACTGCCGGGTTAGCATTGAGCTCGTCGACCAGCGCGACCAGCGTCGCCTGATCGGCATCGGCGGGCAGCTTGTGCTCGAAGCTTTCCATCCCCGCCTCGCGGGTCTGTTTGCCCTTCGAGCGGACATAGACTGCCGAGGCGGGATCCTCGCCGACCAGCACGACCGCGAGCCCGGGCGCGCGCCCCGCCGCCTCGCGGAATGCGGGAACGTGTTCGGCGATCCGGGCCCGGAGGCCCGCCGCGAATGCCTTGCCATCGATCAGTGCTGCGCTCATGGCACGCGTCCATAGAGACTGGCGGCGATCTTCGCCAGCGCGTCCGGATCGCCGGCGACGGCCAATCGCTTGAGCCGCGCAGTATCGCCTGCAATCAGCGTCACGGCGCGCTTGGGAACGTCGAATGCCTTGGCCACCAGCGGCACCAGAGCCGCGTTCGCTGCGCCTTCCACCGGCGGCGCAGCCAGCCGCGCGGCGAAATGTTCGTCGGTGCCCGCGGCGAAGCCATCGCGTGAGGCACGCGGCGTCACGCGCACGGCAATCTCGATCCCGTCAGGGCGCAGCGTCCACGCCGCGCCCGTACGGCTCAGAGCTGCCCGCCCAGCGCGATGCGATAGAGCGCCGGCAACACGGCCTGCTGGAGAATCAGCAGGATCACCAGCACCACCATCGGCGAGAGGTCGAGTCCGCCGAAATCGGGCAGCACGCGCCGGATCGGGCGATAGATCGGATCGGTCATCTTCTGCAGCGCGCGCCAGATCGCGCCGACATACTCATTGTGCGTATTGATCACGTTGAACGCCAGCAGCCAGGACAGGATGGCCTGGACGATGATGATCCACCAGACGACGGTCAGGATGATTCGAAGGATGTCGAGGATCAGGATCAAGCCCGGTGCTCCGAAAGAGGATATGGTGCCTAGATAGCGCGTCGATCAGGCGTGGACCAGCGTGCCCGCGCCGCGCCGGGTGAAGATCTCGAGCAGCATCGCGTGGGGCACGCGCCCGTCGAGAATCACTGCGGCATCGACCCCGGCTTCCACTGCAGCGACGCAGGTCTCGACCTTGGGAATCATGCCACCCGAAATCGTGCCGTCGGCCTTGAGCGCGGCGATGCCTGCGGGATCGAGGTCGGTCATCAGCTCGCCGGTCTTGTCGAGCACGCCCGCCACGTCGGTGAGCAGGAAGAAGCGCTTGGCGCCGCACGCGCCGGCGATCGCGCCCGCCATGGTGTCGGCGTTGATGTTGTAAGTGTGACCGTCGGCGCCGAGCGCGATCGGCGCGACTACCGGGATGAAGCCCTGTGCGGCGAGCGAGCGCAGGATCGACGCATCGACCGACACCGGTTCGCCGACAAAGCCGAGATCGACATGACGCTCGATCCCGCTCAGCGGATTGGCGTCGCGGCCTTCCACCTTGCGCGCGGTGACCAGGCCGGCATCCTTGCCCGAAATGCCGACCGCCTTGCCGCCGGCCTGTCCGATCCAGCCGACGATTTCCTTGTTGATCGATCCGGCGAGGACCATCTCGGCGATCCGCGCAGTCTCGGCATCGGTGACGCGCAGGCCGCCGACGAATTGCGATTCGACGCCCAGGCGTTTGAGCATCGCGCCGATCTGCGGCCCGCCGCCATGGACGACGATCGGATTGATGCCGACTGCCTGCAGCAGCACCATGTCTTCGGCGAAGTCGCGCGCCAGCTCGGGATCGCCCATTGCGTGGCCGCCATATTTCACGACGAAGGTCGCGCCGGCATAACGCTGCAGATAGGGCAACGCCTCGGTGAGGGTCTCGGCCTTGGCGAGCATCGCGGGATCAGGTGCGTGGTCGGTCATCGCGCGCCCTTAGGACAAAGCGCGCGTCAGCCCAAGCGGTTTGGAAACGACTCCAGAGCCTCAACCCAACGGTGGAAGCGACGCCTCAGAGCGACCGCCGGCGATCGAGGAAGCGACCGAGCCCGACGAAGAAATAGATCAGCGGCGGGACCAGCACGAGGCTGAGCACGACCTTGGTGAGCATCTGGCCGACAAGCAGCTCGCGGATCGGGAACACGCCGTAGAAAGCGACCGAGATGAAGATCAGCGTGTCGGCGATCTGGCTGAGCATGCTGGCGACTGCCGCGCGCAGCCACAGCATCTTGCCGCCGCCGCTCTTCAATGCGCTGAAGATCGTGACGTTGAGGATCTGCGAGATGCCATAGGCGATGATGCCGCCGAGCCAGATGCGCGGCGTGCCCGACATCATCAGCTCGAAGGCATGGAGACGGTCGGGCTCCATGCTCGGCGAGGCGGGCAGCGCCAGCACCAGCAACGACAGCAGCACCGACGTAATCAGCGGTATAAAGCCCCACAGCACCAGCCGACGCGCGGTATCGGGACCGTTGAGCTCGGCGACTGCGCTCGACACTGCGACGAGCAGCAGGAAGGCGAATATCCCGGCTTCGACGGCGAGTGGGCCGACCCCGACCCAAGTGCCGATCTGCGAGATGGGCCCGAGCGACACCTGCTTGTTGCCGAGCACCCCGGCGATGCAGACCATGCCGCCATAGAAGATCGACAGGAAGAAGAGCGAGCGCGTGATGTTCGGGCGGATTTCCATTGCCGGACGCTAGCGGGAAAGAAGCCGTTGCGAAAGATGCGGTTGCGGCCCCTCTGGCCTGACGGCGCGCAGTGTGTATGGTCCCGCTTTTGCCGGCCGGATCCTGGGCCGGCCTCGGGGGCGCAGACCGGCGAATGACTCAGTTTCCCATCGGTATCTTCGGCATCGTCGCGATCCTCGCGATCGCCTGGCTGCTTTCGAGCAACCGCCGCGGGATCAGCCTGCGCGTGGTCGGCTCGGCCTTCGCGCTGCAGGCGGGCATCGCCATCCTCGTGCTGCGCACCAGCTGGGGACAGGCGGCACTGCATACGCTTTCGAACGGCGTGTCGGCGCTGCTCGGTTATGCCGCGGCGGGCACGAGCTTCCTGTTCGGTCCGCTGGCCCGGCCCGAGTTGGGCGGACAGAGCTTCGCGATCGCCGCGCTGCCCGTGATCATCTTCTTCGCCGCGCTGGTGTCGATCCTCTACCATCTCGGCGTGATGCAGTTCGTCGTCCGCTGGATCGGCGGCGCGATCGAGAAGGTGGTCGGCACTACCAAGGTCGAATCGCTGTGCGCCGCGGCGAACATCTTCGTCGGTCAGAGCGAATCGCCTTTGGTGATCCGGCCCTATCTGGCGCGGCTGACGCCGTCGCAGCTGTTCGCGGTGATGACTGTCGGCATGGCCGGCGTCGCCGGGACGATCCTCGCCGCCTATGCCAGCCTGCTCGGGCCGCAGGCGCTGCCCTATCTGCTCGCCGCATCGTTCATGGCGGCGCCGGGCGGGCTGCTGATGGCCAAGATCATGATGCCCGACGATCTTGTGCCTGCGAACGGCCAGCTGCCGCTCGGCGACGATCTCGAGGACGAGGCGATCAAGGTCGCCGAGCATGATATCGAGGAAGAGCGCGCGGCCAACCTGATCATGGCCGCGGCGACCGGCGCCTCGACCGGCGTCAAGATCGCCGTCGCGGTCGGCGCGATGGTGCTGGCCTTCGTCGCGCTCGTCGCGCTCGCCAACGGGCTGCTTGCCGGCGCGGGCAATTGGGTGGTCTATGCCAGCGGCAACGCGCCCTGGGCCCAGGCCTGGTTCGCCGATCTGAGCTTCCAGAGAATCATCGGATCGGTGTTTGCGCCGGTGATGTATCTGCTCGGCATCTCGTGGCACGAGGCCGTCGCCGCCGGCGGGCTGTTCGGCACCAAGCTGGTGCTCAACGAATTCGTCGCGTTCATCGATCTCGGCCAGATGAAGGATCTCGCCCCGCGCACCGTGGCGATCATCACGTTCGCGCTGTGCGGCTTCGCCAATTTCAGCTCGATTGCGATCCAGATGGCCGCGACCGGCAGCCTCGCGCCGAACCAGCGCCCGATGATCGCCAAGCTCGGTGTCCGCGCGCTGATCGCGGGCAGCCTGGCGAACCTGATGTCGGCGGCGCTGGCGGGGCTGCTCCTGCCGTGAGCGTGTTCGTCCTGCTCGCGGCATTCTGTCTGCCGCCGCCGCCAGGCATGCCAGAGCCTACGCCGCCCAGCGAGGCCGAGAAGGCGCGGGTGATCGCCACGACTTTCAGCAACATCGTGTCCGGGGTGGTGACGCGCAACGACAACAAGGTGCGCTTCAAGATCCTCAAGGTCTACAAGGGCACGCTGAAACGCGGGCAGGTGATCGATGCCTATCCCGCGCACGGCTTCTATTCCGATCAGCCCTGCCCGGGCATGATCCCTCCGCTGCCGACCATCAAAGGCGCGACGGGCGTGATTGCGTTCAACGAACTGCCGGCGCCGCTCCAATGGGTCGAGTCCCGATGGCTGGCGGAGATGAAGCGGACCGGTCTGGTACAGGACCCGCGCTAGCGCGTCGGCACGGGCTCGGCGCCGGAGTAATCGTAGAAACCGCGCTTGGTTTTACGCCCGTACCAGCCGGCCTCGACATATTTCACCAGCAGCGGGGCAGGGCGGAACTTGGGGTCGCCGGTGCCTTCGAACAGCACGCGGGTGATTTCGAGGCAGGTATCGAGCCCGATGAAATCGGCGAGCGTGAACGGGCCCATCGGATGGTTGAGCCCGAGCGTGCAGGCGGCGTCGATGTCGGGGATCGTCGCGACGCCTTCGCCGAGCGCGAAGCACGCCTCGTTGAGCATCGGCATCAGCACGCGATTGACGATGAAGCCGGGCGCGTCGTTGGCGTGGACGATGCGCTTGCCGAGCGACTGACCGAATTTCTCGACCGCGGCGACGGTGGCGTCGGCAGTGGCGAGGCCGCGGATCAGCTCGACCAGCCCCATCACCGGCACCGGGTTGAAGAAGTGGACGCCCATGAAGCGCGCAGGATCGGGCGCCGCCTGGGCAAGCCGGGTAATCGGAATCGACGAGGTATTGCTGGCAAGGATCGCGTCCGCGCCCAATGCCTTGCCGACGGTCTCGAAGATCTGGCGCTTGATTGCCTCGCGCTCGGTCGCAGCCTCGATGACGAGGTCGCACGGCGCCATCGCGGCCAAGTCGCTCACCGGGGTGATCCGTCCAAGCGCCGCCTCGGCGTCGGCGGCGCTGATCTTCTCCTTCTCGACGGCGCGGGCGAGCTGCTTGCCGATACCGGCCTTGCCTGCCTCGGCGCGCGCCTGATCGACGTCGGAGAGCAGCACGGCGTACCCCGCCTGCGCCGAAACCTGCGCGATGCCCGCGCCCATCTGTCCCGCGCCGATCACGCCCACCGTCTGCATCGTCCGTCTCCAATTTCGCTTTGCCGTCCCCTACCGCCCCGCGCGGGGCTCGGCTAGACACTGGACATGCTGATGCTCGCGCTCTTCCTCGCCGCCGATCCCGCAACCGGCACCTCACAGATCTATGGCGATTGGGCGGTGGCCTGCGACAATCTCAAAATCTGCGAGATGACGTCGCTGCTTGTCGAGCAATCCGAAGAAGAGCTGATTTCGGCGTCGATCAGCCGTGCGCCCGGGCCGCAGGGCGGTTTCGAAGTCGTGGTCGATTCAGGCAAGGCGGCCGGCAGCCTCGCGCTCGCCATCGACGGCAAAACCGTGGCGCGCGGCGTTCCCAAGGCGGGGGTGGTCCGCTTCCAGGGGGCCGACGCGGCACGCATCGTCGCGGCGATGATCGACGGGTCCACGCTCACGCTCGCTAATGCCAGCATCTCGCTGAAGGGATCGTCGGCGGCGCTGCGGTTCATCGACGCAGGACAAGGCCGTGCCGGGACGGTTACGGCCGCTGTCGCCAAGGGAACCAGACCCGCAGCCGGCGTGCCCGCCGGGCCCGCGACGCCGCGAGTCGCTGCGCTCCGGGGCGGCGGCAAGCCTGCGCCGATCAGCGCTGCGCTGCGGGCGCAGATGAAGAAGGCCGCTGGCTGCGAGGAGACCAGCGAGACCGACCCCAACGAGCTTCAGGCCTTTGCACTGGGCGGCGGGGCGACGCTGGCGCTGCTGCCGTGCGGTAGCGGCGCCTACAACATCAACAGCGTGCCGTTCTTGGTGCGCGGCGGCAAGGCTGTAGTCGCGGACATCGACTATTCGGGCGACGGCAGCGGCGAGGCGCCGATGCTCACCAATGCCTGGTGGGACGCCAAGACCAGCGTGCTGAGTACCCATGCCAAGGGCCGCGGGATCGGCGATTGCGGCGAGAGCGCGAGCTTCGTCTGGGACGGCAAGGCATTCCACCTGATCGAACTGCGATCGATGGACGAGTGCCGCGGCTCGACCAACTGGCTGCGCACCTGGAAGGCGGAGCCGGTCTATCGCTGAGTTTTTCGTTCACTGAGTGCAGGTTGGGGCCCAGATCCCACGACGTCGGCGAGCAGCTTCTAGGCCGATCAGGGCGCCATCCGAAGCGGCTGGGCTTCGCAGAGCACCAGCGCGAACCAGTCCTGCGGATCGGTCCATTCCTGGATCGGCGTCCAGCCGCCGGCGCGCAGCAGCATCCGGCTGCCATTGGGGCCGTATTTGTGGCTGTTCTCGGTGTGGATCGTCTCGTTCGCGCGCATCGCGAAGGGGCGGCCCTCGACGGTGAAGGTCACGTCGCGCTGCACTTCCAGATGCATCTCGATCCGCGCGGCATCCGGATTCCAGATCGCGCGGTGGCGGAACGCATCGACCGGAATCGTGCCGGCCAGCTCACGGTTGATGCGTTCGAGCAGGTTGAGATTGAACGCCGCGGTCACGCCCTGCGCGTCGTCATAGGCGGGGACCAGGATGTCGGGCGACTTGACTCGGTCCATCCCGATCAGCAGCCGCGCGCCCTCGCCGAGCCAGTCGCGCATCGCGCGCAGCAGGTTGACTGCGTGATAGGCATTCATATTGCCGATCGTCGATCCGGGGAAGAAGCCGAGCTTGGGCAGGTCCGCGACTTCCGCCGGCAGCGGCACCGGCCGCAGGAAATCGGCCTCGACCGGAAGCACCGGGAGTCCCGGAAACCCCGCCGACAATTCGCGCGCGGAATGCCGCAGGAATTCGCCCGAAATGTCGATCGGCACATAGGCCGCGGGGTGGATCGCGCGCAGGAGGATCGGCGTCTTGGCCGACGAGCCCGATCCGAACTCGACCACTGCGGCGTTGCGTGCGGCGAGCGCGCCGAGCTGCGGGCCGACCTGCATCAGCAGCGCGGTCTCGGTGCGGGTCGGGTAATATTCGGGCAGGTCGGTGATCGCCTCGAACAGTTCCGAGCCGCGGCGGTCGTAGAACCAGCGGGCGGGTATCGCGCGCGGGCTGGCGGCGAAGCCGTTCAGCACATCGGCGCGGAAATTAGGATCGGCGAGGCCGGACTGGCCGTCTTCGGCCTCGGGCTTGAGCATGGTTACAGGTCCTTGGCCAGGCGTACGCCGGTGAACTGCCAGCGCTGGTGCGGATAGAAGAAATTGCGGTAGCTCGCGCGGACATGCCCGCGCGGCGTGGCGCAGCTGCCGCCGCGCAACACGAACTGCCCGCTCATGAACTTGCCGTTATATTCGCCGACTGCGCCCTCCGCAGTGCGGAAGCCCGGATAGGGGCGATAGGCGCTGCCGGTCCATTCCCAGACGTCGCCGAAGAATGCCGGCCCGCCGGTGGAAGGGCGCGGTTCGACCGCGCCGGCGGCGTCAAGCTGGTTGCCGCCGTTCGGATCGTGGCTGCTCGCCGCAGCTTCCCATTCAAATTCGGTGGGCAGCCGCGCGCCGGCCCAGCTGGCATAGGCGTCGGCTTCGAACAGGCTGACATGGGTGACCGGTGCGGCGGGGTCGATCGGGCGGCGGCCGTCCAGCCCGAAACGAGTCCAGATGCCGTCGCGCTGCTCCCAATAGAGCGGCGCCGTGACGCCTTCGGCCTGCACCCACGCCCAACCGTCGGCGAGCCAGTGCCGCGGCTCGCGATAGCCGCCATCGGCTACGAACGCGGCCCATTCGCCATTGGTGACGGTACGGTCGGCGAGCGCATGCGGGTGGAGCAGTTCGCTATGCCGCGGGCTTTCGCAATCGAAGGCAAATCCGGTTGACGCGCCTGACAAGATATCATGGCCGATCTCGACGACGCCCGCGCGCCCTTCGATCCAGTCGATCGGGCCGGGCATGGCGACCGGGACCTTGGGAGAGCCCGGCCAAATGGCTGGTTCCAGCGGGTTTATCGAGAAATGGTGGAGAATGTCGGTAAGCAGTAGTTCCTGATGCTGCTCCTCGTGATGGCAGCCCAGCGCAACCAGTTCCTGCACCTCTGCGGGCAGGCCGGGGAGCGCTGCCGTCAACGCCATGTCGACCGACTCGCGCCAGGCGAGGATCTTGAGCAGCGACGGCTGCGACAGCATGCCGCGGCGCGCGCGAGCATGACGGGCGCCTTCGGCCTCGTAATAGCTGTTGAACAGGAACGGCCAGCGTTCGTCGAACAGCCGATAGCCGGGAACGTGATCGCGCAGCACGAAAGTCTCGAAGAACCATGTCGTGTGCGCAAGATGCCATTTGGCAGGCGAAGCATCGTCCATCGACTGGATCGTCGCATCGGCATCGGACAAAGTGGCCACGATCGCGACGCTGAGAGCCCGAACGCGCCCGAAGCGCGCCGCGAGCGGACAGGAAGCTGGGGCCGGACCAGTTTCTGTTCGCATTATGTTCTTCTACCCGCAGCGGAGACTAGCGTCAACTATGATCGACGGCGATCAGCGCGAAGCCCCCGGAACCCACAAAACGTCTCCGCCCGCCGATTGGTTCACTGCGCGCGCCGCAACGAAGAGCAGGTCGGACAGACGATTGAGATAGGCCAGTGCATCCGCGCGCAATGCGATTTGCGCCGCGGCACCGACTGCGGTCCGCTCGGCACGGCGCGTGATCGCGCGCGCCAGGTGGAGCGACGCGGCGGCGGACGCGCCGGCAGGCAGGATGAAGCTGGTCAGGGGATCGAGCGTGGTATTGAGATGGTCGATCCGTTCCTCCAGCCAACCGACCTGACCGGGCAAGATGCGCAGTGCGCCTTCGACTTCTATTGGGGTGGCGAGATCGGCACCGAGATCGAACAAGTCGTTCTGGATGCGCGCCAGCATCTCGCTGAAGCTGCCGGGACCAAGGGCCGCGCGGGCGACGCCGATTGCACTGTTGGCTTCATCGACATCGCCGATCGCCGCCATGCGCGGATCGGCCTTGGACACGCGCGATCCGTCGACCAGCCCGGTGGTGCCGTCGTCGCCGGTGCGCGTGTAGATCTTGTTGAGCTTGACCATCGCCGCGTCCTACCCTCGGCCGGCGCGATTGGCCACCGGCGCAGGCCAACGCGGTTATCGAACGGCTAAGCGTGTCCCTCGACTCCGCGTAAACCCTGGGCGTCTATAGTTCAGGCAGGGGAGTCCCTGTCATGAACCTGACCGACCAGAACAAGAACGATGCCCTTATCGGCCGGCTGGCCGAAGCCGACCGGCGCGCCAGTCCGCGGACCTCCACGGCGTTGACTGCGACCATCCGCGCGAGCGGCGAAGTGCGGCGGATCAAGGGCGAAGTTGCCGATGTCTCGGTCGAGGGCTGCAAGATCTTCACCTGGGGCCTGCACGAAGGCGACGAAGTATGGGTGGCGATAGCGCATCTGGCGCCGATGCCGGCACGAGTCGCCTGGTCGCGCGAGGGCGTGGTGGGGCTCAAGTTCAAGGGCACGCTGCACCAGTCGCTGGTGACGCATCTCGGATTCCTGTGAGCGCCATGGGCGGGCCCGATGCGCCGCCCGCCGCTGCTTGATCTCGAACTCGCGGTCCTGATCGGACTGCTGCTGATCGCGTTGATCTGGTGCCTGGCGATCCTGAGCGGCTGAGCGGGCGGTCAGCCCTTCGCCGACACCAGCAACAGCAACAGCGCGATGATCGCGATCGCCACGCCCTGGAGCAGGATGCGCTGCTGCATCAGCTTGTTTGAGCGCAGCGCGCGGTCACTGGGGCCTTCGCCCTCCAGGTCCTGCGTAGTGGTCTGGGCCATGTTGACCAGGCCCTTGATGAGCACGAAGACGACCGCGAGCATCGCGGCGATTAGCAGGGCGGCGAGGAAAAAGGTCATGGCCTCTCCTACGCCTTTGCCGGCGCGAAGCCAACTGGAAGCCGCCCTGCGCGCAAACGATCGGCAAGCGCCCGCCCGTCCTCGCCGGCTACGCGCATCGCCTCGAGCGTCGGCGCCCCGTGGCGCTTGGCGAGGCGCTGGCCGTCAGGGCCGGTGAGCAGCGCGTGATGGCGATATTCGGGCGTGGGCAGGCCGAGCAGCGCCTGGAGCAGGCGGTGGACATGCGTTGCCCCGAACAAGTCTAGCCCGCGGACAACATGGGTGATGCCCTGCCCGGCGTCGTCGATGGTGACGGCGAGGTGGTAGGAGGCAGGGGCATCCTTGCGGGCGAGGATGACGTCGCCGTGGGAGCGGGGATCGGCGCGGATCCAGCCTGCGAGGGTATCGTGCCACGTCAATTCCCTTTCCCAATGGGAGAGGGAGGGAGTCGACGCGGTCGGCGGAAGGGTGAGGGCAGGTGGGGGTGTCGCGCTGCCCTCACCCTTCCCACCGCCTGACGGCGGCGGACCCCTTCCCGCTCCCGATGGGAGAGGGAGATTTGCCAGCGCCTTCTCCATATCCAGCCGCCAGCTGTGCGGGCGGGCGAGGTCCGGCGCTGCAAGCCCGCGGCAGGTCCCTGGATATAGCGCTCCCTCCGGCCCATGCGGTGCTGACAGGATCGCGGCAATATCGGCGCGGGTGCAGAAACAGGGGTAGAGCAGCCCCATGCCGCGCAGTTGGTCGAGCGCGGCTTCGTACAGGTCCAGCCGCTGAGACTGGAAGGTGACTTCGCCGTCCCAACCCAGCCCGAGCCATTCGAGATCGCGCAGGATCGCCTCGACATGTTCGGGGCGGCTGCGGGTGCCGTCGATATCCTCGATGCGCAGGCTGAAGCGGCCGCCCAGCGCGCGCGCAAAATCATGCGCCTGGATTGCTGAGAAGGCGTGACCCAGATGGAGGCGCCCCGTCGGGCTCGGCGCGAATCGCGTGTGGATAACCATCAAGCCGGCCCTTGACCGCGAGTCGCGGCATATGCTGTCATGTGCCCGTCACCATTCCCCGCCAGGGACTGTGGCGAGCAAAAACGGGTGAGGGAACGCATGTACCATCCCGATCTGATCCGTCATCCGGACAGTTGCCCCGCGCTTGTGCTCAACGCCGATTACACGCCGCTCAGTTATTATCCACTCAGCGTGTGGCCGTGGCAGACTGCGATCAAGGCGCTGTTCCTCGATCGGGTGGACGTTGTCTCCTTCTACGAACGCGAAGTGCGAAGTCCCAGCGCGAGGCTGAAGCTTCCTTCGGTCATCGCGCTCAAGCAATATGTTAGACCGTCCCAATTCCCTGCCTTCACGCGCTTCAACCTGTTCCTTCGCGACAAGTTTTCCTGCCAATATTGCGGGACCCAGCGCGACCTTACCTTCGACCATGTCATTCCCCGCGCGCAAGGCGGACGCACTACCTGGGAAAATGTCGCCACCGCCTGCGCGCCGTGCAACCTCAAAAAAGGCGGGCGAACCCCGAAACAGGCGGCGATGCCGCTCCATATCGAGCCGATCCGCCCGACCAGCTGGCATCTCCAGGAACATGGCCGGCGCTTTCCGCCCAATTATCTCCACCAGACCTGGCGCGACTGGCTCTATTGGGATGTCGAGCTCGAAGCCTGACGGCTAGGCAATCGCGGCGCCGCGCTTATACGGGCGGCGCGATTGTCCGAGGAGTGTTCATGCGTATCCTGTTTTCCGTTCTCGTCCTGCTCGGCATGGCCGGCACCGCTGCTGCCGCCGACGGCACCATGCCTACGCGCTTCCAGGGCGAATGGGCGGTCCGGCTCACCGATTGCGGACTGCGCGGCGGCGACAATACCGAGGGCATGACGATCACTGCGCGCGCGATCGGCCATTACGAGGAGAGCATCGCGATCAAGCGCGTGACCGTGCTGGGCAAGGACAGCGTCCGCTACGAAGGCATATTGTCTACTTATGACGGCGAAGAGCCGGTCACCGATACGCTGCGCATTTCGGCAGACGGCAAACGCCTGATCGAAGCCGGCTATGCCGACGGCCCGAACAGCAAGGCGCCGGACCTGCTGCGCTGCACCCGCTAAGGTTGCGCCACGGACTGCCTTACAATAATAACACACCGTGGCGTATTGCTTTCCCCTTCGCGCCGGGGCGGATAAGAGGCGCTGATGGCCCGTGACCCCGGCTCGAGCGACATGCGCTTTCCGCTTCGGCGCCCGACGGAAACGGGGGACGCGCCCGAGGTGCGGGCGTGGCGTCCGACGCGCGCCGATCCGCCGCCGCCGCTGGCAGTGACGCCCGAGCTGCCGAAGCCCGAACCAACGCAGCCCAGATTCGCGCCCGACCCGGTATGGCGTCCGGCGCCGCCGGCACCGCCGCCGCCGCCGCCACCACCGCCGTCGGGAGAAGGTCCTGGGCCTGACGCGGGCGATGCCAGTCTTCCGGCGGTCCGCAAGCGCTTCCGCTTTCGCTGGCGCTGGGTGAGCTGGGGCGTTGCCGGGTTCATCCTGTTGTTCGTGCTGGCGGTGGCGTGGCTCGCGCTGACCGCGCCGCTTTCCAAGTCGCTTCAGCCGCCGGCGCCGCCGTCGATCACCTTGCTCTCCGCCGAGGGCAAGCCGATCGCGCGGCGGGGGGCCGATATCGCCGCGCCAGTCGATGTCTCCAAGCTCCCCGACCATGTCGCCGAGGCGTTTGTCGCGATCGAGGACCGGCGCTTCTTCGGACATATGGGCGTCGATCCGCGCGGGATCGCGCGTGCGTTTTTCCACAATGCGACCAGCGACGGCGGCTCGCAGGGCGGCAGCACGATCACCCAGCAGCTCGCCAAGAATGCGTTCCTGACCTCCGACCGGACGATGACCCGGAAGATGCGCGAAGTGATGATCGCCTTCTGGCTCGAGGCGTGGCTGACCAAGGAAGAGATTCTCTCGCGCTACCTGTCGAACGTCTATTTCGGCGACAATGTCTATGGTCTGCGCGCCGCGGCGAACCACTATTTCAGCGTCGAACCCGAGCGGTTGACGCTGAGCCAGGCGTCGCTGCTCGCGGGGCTGGTCAAGGCGCCGAGCCGGCTCGCGCCGACGGGCAATCTCAAGGGCGCGCGCGATCGCCAGAAGCTGGTGATCGGCGCGATGGTCGCCAGCGGCGCGCTCACCGAGGCCGAGGCGGCGCGCGTGCGCCCGGCGGTGCTCAAGGTGAGCAAGGACAAGGAACTGCCGAGCGGCACCTATTTTGCCGATTGGGTGCTGCCCGAGGCGCGCGACCGCGCCGGCGGCGTCGCGACCGAGCAGACGGTCAAGACCACGCTCGAGATGAACCTCCAGCAGCATGCCGAACGCGCGGTGCGCGGCGCGGGGTTGCGGAAAACGCAGATCGCACTGGTGGCGATGCGGCCCGACGGGCGCGTCGTCGCGATGGTCGGCGGCAAGAATTATCGCGAGAGCCCGTTCAACCGCGCCACCCAGGCGCGACGCCAGCCGGGATCGACCTTCAAGCTGTTCGTCTATCTCGCGGCGTTGCGCTCGGGGATGACGCCCGACACGCTGGTCGACGATTCGCCGGTGACGATCGGCGACTGGTCGCCGACGAACAGCGACCGCCGCTATGCCGGCAAGATCACGCTGCGCCAGGCATTCGCCAAGTCGAGCAACGTCGTCGCGGCGCGGCTGACCAACGAGATTGGCGTCGGCCGGGTGATTCGTGCGGCGCGCGACCTGGGCATCTCGACGCCGATCGCCAATGAGGCGTCGATCGCGCTCGGTACGTCGAGCGTGTCGCTGCTCGAACTGACTGCCGCTTATGCTGCGGTGGCCAATGGCAGCTATCCGGTGCGCCCGCGCGGGCTCGACGATGCCGAGAGCGCCGATGACTGGCTCGCCGCGCGGCTGGGCTCGGCGACGCGCATGCCCGGCGGGCAGCTCGAGGATCTGCGCTCGATGCTCGGCACAGTGGTGACTTCGGGCACCGGGCGCAGCGCGGCGCTGTCGATCCCCGCCTTCGGCAAGACCGGGACGACGCAGGACGCGCGCGACGCGTGGTTCATCGGCTATGCCGGCGATCTGGTCGCCGCGGTATGGATCGGCAACGACGATAATTCGCCGATCCCGGGCCTGTCGGGCGGCGGCATCCCGGCACGGGTGTGGCGCGACTTCATGGTCCGCGCGCTCGGCGTCTCGCTGCCCCCGCCGCCGCCGGTGGAAGAGGAATATGAGAACGAGACGACGCTCGACGACGTGCTCAACAGCGTCGGCGCATTCGTCGAAGGATCGGGGATCGAGACCGACGTACTCGGCCCGCGCGACCGGCCGTTCCCGCCCGACGAGGAGGAATTTCCAGTGGAGGACGAACAGCGCCCGCCGCCGCGCGGCAGCGGCCGTCGCGGCGAGGAGGGGAATTGACCTGAAAGGCGTGGGCCGCGATTGCGGGCCATGCGCTTCTTTTCCGACAATGCCGCCCCGGTCTGCCCGCAGGTGCTCGACGCGCTGGTTCGCGCCAACACCCTCGACACTGCCTATGACGGCGATCGCTGGTCGCAGCAGCTGGACGGCGCCTTTTCCAATTTGTTCGGCACGCAGGTCCGCGCGCTGTGGGTGCCTTCGGGCACGTCGGCCAATGCGCTGGCGCTCGCTGCGCTCTGCCCGCCGCACGGCAGCGTGGTCTGCCATCGCGACGCGCATATCCAGAACGACGAATGCGGCGCGCCCGAATTCTATACGCACGGCGCCAAGCTGCTGCTCGCCGACGGGCCGGGCGCCAAGCTGACTCCGGAAACGCTGGCCGCGGCGCTCGCGCCGATCCGCAACGACGTCCATCAGGTCCAGCCGCACGCCGTCTCGATCACCAACGCGACCGAATATGGGCTGGTCTATACGCCTGACCAGGTCGCGGCGATTTCGGCCGTCGCCAAGGCGCGCGGGCTGGGTCTGCATATGGACGGCGCGCGCTTTGCAAATGCCGTCGCGCACCTCGGCTGCGCGCCCGGCGACGTCACCTGGCGCGCCGGCGTGGATGTGCTGAGCTTCGGCTTCGTCAAGAATGGCGGGATGAGCGCCGAGGCACTGATCTTCTTCAAACCCGAGCTCGCCGACGCGACGCTGTATCGCCGCAAGCGCGCCGGGCTGCTGCTGTCCAAGGGGCGGTATCTCGCCGTGCAGCTGCTCGCGATGCTGGAGGGCGATCTGTGGCTCGCCAATGCCCGCGCCGCCAATGCCGGCGCGCGATTGCTTGCCGAAGCGGCGGGCGATCGGCTGGTCCATCCGGTCGAGGCCAATGAAGTGTTCCTCAAGGCGAATCCCGACGAAGCTGCGTCGCTGCGTGCGCTCGGTTTCGACTTCTACGATTGGGCGCCGGGTGAAGTGCGGCTGGTGACCTCGTGGGACCAGCGCGAAGAGGCGATCCGGCCGCTGGCGGACGCGATCGCCGCGCTGTGAGGCGCTTCGTCTCCTTCCGGGCGCCGATCGCCGAGCCGCCGGTAGAGAAGGTCTCGCCACGCTCGGCGCGGCTCGACGTGATCCTGCCGTTTCTCGTCGTCACGTTGATCTGGGGATCGACCTGGATCGTGATCCGCGACCAGCTCTCGGTAGTGCCGCCCAGCTGGTCGGTGAGCTATCGCTTCATCGTGGCGGGGGTGGTGATCCTCGCCTGGGGATTGTTGCGCGGCGATTCGCTGCGGCTCGATGCGCGGGGGTGGGCGTTCGCGGTGGCGCTGGGGTTCGCGCAGTTCGTGCTCAATTTCAACTTCGTCTACCGCGCCGAGCAGCACATCACTTCGGGTGTGGTGGCGATCGTCTATGCGCTGTTGCTGGTGCCCAATGCGATCCTCGCGCGGATCTTCCTCGGCCAGCTGATGGGGCGCCAGCTGCTGATCGGATCGGCGGTGGCGATGGCCGGAGTGGCGCTGTTGTTCGTCCATGAGGCGCGACTGAGCGATGCCGGACCGCAGGCGGCGTTGCTCGGCATCGGCATCGCGCTGCTGGGGGTGCTCTCCGCCTCGGTCGCCAATGTCATGCAGGCGATGAAGACTGCCAAGGCCTATCCGATGGCGGCAACGCTCGGCTGGGCGATGCTGACCGGCGCGGCGATCGATGCCGTCTTCGCCTGGGCGACGGTGGGACCGCCGGTGATCGAGATGCGCTGGAGCTATATCGCGGGGACGCTCTATCTTGGCGTGCTCGGCTCGGCGCTTGCCTTCACGATCTATTTCCAGCTGATCCGCACGATCGGCCCGGCCAAGGCGGCCTATACCAGCGTGCTCATTCCGGTGATCGCGATGCTGCTTTCGACGATCTACGAAGGCTATCGCTGGTCGGCGCTTGCCGCAGCCGGCGCGGTGCTGGTGCTGGCGGGGCTGGTGCTGGCGCTCAAGGCGCGCAGGCCCAATCGATAGTCCGCGAAGCGCGGCCGCCAGCCGAGCACGCGCTTCGCCTTGCCGTTCGCGACGCGGCGATTCTCCGAATAGAAGCCACGCGCCTGCGGGCTGAGATCGGCCTGGCCGAGCGGGACGAGCGGCGGCAGCGCGATGCCGAGCAGCTGGCACGCATAGGCGATCACGTCGCTTTGCGGCGCCGGCAGGTCGTCGGAGAGGTTGTAGGCGCCGCGCGGCGCGTCGAACCCCGCGGCTAGCCCCGCGATGATGTCGTCGAGATGGATGCGGCTGAAGACCTGGCCGGGGACATGGATCCGCGCCGCCTCGCCCCGCGCGGCGCGCTCCAGCGGCGAGCGGCCGGGGCCGTAGATGCCGGGAAGGCGGAACACGCGTGCCCCGAGCGCCAGCCACGCTGCATCGGCCTCGGCCCGCGCGGTGCGGCGGCCGGTGCCGGTAGGCGCAGTCTCATCGACCCAGGCACCGTTTGTGTCGCCATAGACTCCGGTCGAGGAGAGATAGCCTAGCCAGCCGCGCGCTTCGGCGAGTTGCGGGCCGAAGGCGGCGAGGATCGGATCGCTTTCGCCGGGCGCCACCGTCGAGACGATATGCGTGGCGTGGCTGATCTCGAACGCGACGCGATCTGTATCGGCAACGGCGATGCTGTCGCCGCGTCCGTCGCGCGTAACGGACGCGATCCGCCAGCCGCCCGGGGCGAGATGCCGCGCGAGTGCGCTGCCGGTATAGCCCTGGCCGAAGATCAGCAGGCGCATTTGCGACTACCCTCCCCGCGTGGAGGGAGGACCGGTTCAGCGCGCGCCATGGCCGCCGAACTGGACGCCGAAGAAATCGCCCTTGTTCCAGCGCGGCCGCGCGTCGGCATCAGCGACGGCGCGCGCCGCGGCATAATTGACTCGGGTGAATTTCACTGCCGTCGCCCAGTCGATCGGTAGCGCCATGTCGTCCGAGGGCTTGTGATAGTGATTGGCGAGGAAGTCCTGCTGCGCCGCCGCGCCGGGTCCGCCGGGGCCGGTATCGATCGACACGGCGGGGATGCCCGCCTGGACGAAGCTGTAATGGTCCGATCGGATGAAGAACATCTCCTCGGGCGCGGGGTCGGGGACGACTTTCAGTCCCTCCGTCGCCGCCGCCGCGGCATAGGTCGCGCCGAGGCTCGATCGCTCGCCGCCCAGCACCACGATGTCCTGCATCGCGAAAGTGAGGATCGGCATGTCGAGATTGATGTCGGCGACCAGGCTGCTGCCCGTGGGCAGGCCGGGCTGCGCGGCGAAATAGCTGGAGCCGACCAGCCCCTTCTCCTCGGCGGTGAGCGCGACGAACAGGATCGACCGGCGCGGGCGCTGGCCCGATGCCTGGAAGGTGCGGGCGACTTCGAGCATCGTCGCGATGCCCGCGGCATTGTCCATCGCGCCGTTGTAGATCCTGTCGCCCTTTTCCGGCTCACCGACGCCGACATGGTCGAGATGCGCCGAGACCACGAGATATTCGCTCCTGAGCGCAGCGTCCGAGCCTTCGAGGATTCCGACGACGTTGCTGCTGCGCTTCGTGGCGACGCGGGTGCTCGCCGCCAGCTTGAGCGTGCCGACCAGCGGGCCGGTGGGCAGCCGGGTGCCGCGGCGTTCGGCGCCGAGCACGTCGCGCCACTTGATCCGCGAGCCGGCGAACAGCTTCTCGGCGCCCGCCTGCCCGACATAGCCGACCACCGGTGCGCCGGGGGCGACGCTATGCGCCTTGCCGTCGGGGGCGACCCAGCTGGTGCGCTCGTAGTTGTAATAGGGCGCCATCGCCTCGATCGGGAATTCGGCGCGGCGCTCGATCGATTCGAGGATGATCACGGCCTTGGCGCCGCGGGCCTGGGCGAGCCGCGCCTTCTGGTCATCGTCCCCCAGATGCGCGGCGACGTCGTCGGGCAGCCCGGCGGGCACGCCGGCATAGAGCGCGACGATCTTGCCGCGCACGTCGAGCCCGCGATAATCGTCGCGCTTGCCCTCGGGATAGACCAGGCCATAGCCGGCGAAGACGACTTGCCCCTCGGCAGTGAAGTCCGGCGTGGTCGGGATGCCCTGGTTGACGAAGTCGATGCCGAACTGGAGCGGGATCGCAGTGCCGCCGCGGGTAAGCGTCCATTTCGCCTTTTTGGCCGGGCGATAGGTGACGAGGCCGACCGGCTGGAGCCAGCCCTGCTCGCCGCCGGGCTTGAGCCCTATTCCTTCCATCTGCGCGGCGACATACTCGGCGGCGATGTCATAGTCGCGCGTCCCCGCCTCGCGCCCGCGCAACGAGTCCGACGCGAGGAACTGGACATGCGCCTTCAGCGCCGCCTGTTCGGGGGGAAGTTGCTGGGCGGAGGCCGGGAACGCGAAGAGCAATGCGGCGAGGAAAATTTTCCTCCCTAGGGAGGAGGGCAAGGTGAAGGGGCTGCGCGGCAGGCTCATTTCGCGCCCGGGCCGCCGTACAGCGTCCCGAAGAAATCGCCCTTGTTCCACAGCGGACGCTGGTCGGCACCGGCGAGCGCGCGGGCGATCGCATAGTTGAGCTTCACGAAGCGGACGCCCTGGCTGAAATCGATGAGGCTCACCTCGTCCGACGGCTGGTGATAATGCTTCTCGCCGAATTCCTCGATCGCCGCCTTGCCCGGGCCACCCGGGCCGGGCTCGAGCGACACCGCGGGAATGCCGGCGCGGACGAAGCTGTAATGGTCGGAGCGCACGAAGCTGGCCTGTTCGGGCGCCGGATCGGGCGTCAGCTTCAGCCCCTCGGCGCCGGCGACCGCCGCCACCGTCGGCCCGATGCTGGTGCGATCGGCGCCATAGGCGACCAGATCCTCGAACTTGTAGGTGAGCACCGGCATGTCGAGATTGACGTCGGCGACGATGCTGCCCTTGGGCACGGTCGGGTTGGCAGCGAAATAATCCGAACCGACCAGGCCCTTTTCCTCCGCAGTGACCGCGACGAACAGGATCGAGCGGCGCGGGCGCTTGCCGGTGGCAGTGAATGCCTTCGCCACTTCGAGCATCGCGGCAGTGCCGACGGCATTGTCCATCGCGCCATTGTAGATCGTGTCGCCCTTCGCATCGGGCTTGCCGACGCCGACGTGATCGAGATGGGCGGAGATCACGACATATTCGCCCTTCAGCGCCGGGTCCGATCCTTCGAGCAGACCGACGACATTGTTGGCGGTGAGCGTCTTGATCTCGGTGTTGGCGGTGCCCTGGGCGACCACGCCGAGCGCGCCGGTCGGGAGTTTCCTGCCTGCCTTGTCGGCGGCGAGGACATCGGGCCATTTGATCTTCGAGCCGGCGAACAGCTTTTCGGCGCCGACCATGCCGACATAGGCAAAGGCGGGGGCGCTCGGCCCCTGCGCATGCGCCCGGCCATCGGGATCGGCCCAAGTCATGCTCGAGCTGTTCCAATAGCCGATGCTCGCCTCGAACGGGAAGACGGCGTGGCGGGTGTTGCCCTCGATCAGGATCACGCCGACTGCGCCGCGTTCGGCGGCGGTGCGGGCCTGTTCCTCGGGCTGGCTCAGATGCGCGCGGACTTCGCTCTGCAGCGATTGCGGGGCATCGCGCAGCACCGCGACGATCTTCCCCTTCACGTCGAGGCCCTTGTAGTCGTCATGGCCGGTGGCGCGGTCGATCACGCCATAGCCGGCAAACACCACCGGCGCCGACAGCACGAGCGTCGCCTCGCGCGCGTTCGATCGGGCGACGAAGTCCTTGCCCCATTCGAGCGTGGTCGTGGTCGCACCGCGGGTGAGCGTCAGCGTGCCGTGATCGGCGCCCTTGAACGACACCAGCGGCACCGGCTGGAGCCATGCGCCGTTCGCTGCGCCGGGCTTGAGCCCGGCGGCGAGCATCTGCGCGGCGACATATTGCTCGGCGACGGCGAGTTCGTTCGAGCCCGTATCGCGCCCCCGCATCGCGTCCGAAGCGAGAAAGGCGACATGCGCCTTGAGCGCGGCCTCGGCCGGGGGGAGTTCCTGCGCGAGGGCCGGCGTGGCGAAGAGGAGGGGGAGAAGGAGCAGGGAGGTACGCATCATCTTGCCTTCATTCCCCTCCCGGAGCGGGGAGGGCAGGGAACAGTAGCCCCTCCCTTTGCGGGGAGGGGCGTTGAAGTCACTTCTGCATCGGTCCGCCGAACAGCGTGCCGAAGAAGTCGCCCTTCTTCCACATCGGCTTCTGGTCCGCGTCAGCGATCTCGCGGGCGATGCGATAATTGACGTCGACGAAGCGCGCGCCCGATTCCCAGTCGATCGCCGGCAGCTGGACGAGATCGTCCGAAGGCTGGTGATAATGGGTGCTCAGGAACGCATCGGTCGCCGCCTTGCCGGGGCCCTTCTCGCCCGGCCACAGGAAGACCGAGGGAATGCCCTGCTGGACGAAGCGATAATGGTCCGATCGCACGAAGAACGCCTCGTCGGGCCGCGGATCGCCGCCCACGCCTACGCCGAGTTGGGCAGCAGCGCGCGCCACCGTCTCGCCCAAAGTCGAATGCGCCGCACCGAACGGAGTCACGTCCTCGAACTTGTAGTTGATGATCGGCATGTCGAGATTGACGTTGGCGACGATGTCCGCCTTGGGCACCGTCGGGTTCTGGGCGAAATAGTCGGAACCGACCAGACCCTTCTCCTCGGCAGTGACTGCAAGGAACATGATCGATCGCCGTGGCGGCTTGGCCGAGGTCTTGAAGCGCTTGGCCTCCTCGATCAGCGAGGCGATGCCGACGGCATTGTCCATCGCGCCGTTATAGATCGTGTCGCCCCGGGCATTGGGCTTGCCGACACCGACGTGATCGAGATGTGCGGTGAGCACCACCACTTCCTTCGACAGCGCCGGATCGCTGCCCGGCAGCATGCCGGCGACATTGTAGCTGGTGATCGGGCTCGCCGCGGTCTTGAGCGCGACGGTGAGCGTCGCGGGAAGCGGCATCGCCTTGAAGGTCGCGCCGTCCTTCTTCGCGGCTTCGAGGATTTTGGCCCAGGGCGTCCGCGCGCCGGCAAACAGTTTGGCCGCGCCGGCCTGGCTGATCGTGCCGAGGCTGGGGCTCGCCGGAGTCGGGATGTAGCCGCTGCCGTCGGCGCGCGCCCAGGTGACACGGGGCCGATCCCAGGTGGCAGCGATCGTCTTGAACGCATAATTGCCCCGGCCGGCGATCGGCGATTCGAGCGTGACATAGCCGACGGCGCCGCGCTTCAGCGCGATCTCGGCCTTGGTCGCGGCGCTGCCGAAATGGGCGCGCTCCTCGGCCGGGAAGCTGGAAGGCGCGCCGGCGAAGAAGGCGACGATCCTGCCCTTCACGTCGACGCCCTTATAGTCGTCGCGGCCGAGCCCGACGATGCCCTGGCCGACGAACACCACCGGCGCGGTCACGGTATAGTCGAGCTTGCTCGGGTTGCCCGCAGGCACATAGTCCTCGCCGAACACGAGGGCGGCCGACGGCCCCTTGCCGGCGATGGCCATGCTGCCCTTGTCGGCGGGCTTGTAGCTGAGCAGCGGCACCTTCTGGAGATACCCGCCGTCGTCGCCCGCGGGGCGCAGGCCGGCTGCGTAGAATTGCGATGCGACATATTGCGCGGCGATGTCATATTCGGCGCTTCCCGCCTCGCGCCCGCGCATCTGATCCGAAGCGAGGAACAGTATGTGGCTCTTGAGTGCTGCCTGGTCGGCGGGCAGCTCGGCGTTGACGATGGCGTTGGTCTGGGCAGGCGTAGGCGCCGCGGCGTCCTGCGCGAGCGCCGGGGCGGCGATCAGCGCGATCAAGCCGAACGGCGCAGTCAATCGAAGCATGTAGAGTCCTCAAAAGTCTGGAATACCGTACCGGTAGCAGCGCGAAACCGTTAGGCAAGCGGACAGTTTCTAGTGGCGGCGAGGGGGCTTGGTCCTATATCGCGATCATGATGGCAGACGCTCAGACCGCAACCCAGGCGCCCGTAGTGACGCGCCGCGAGAATTATCGCGAGCCCGATTGGCGCGTTCCCGAGATCGCACTCGACTTCGATCTCGATCCCGCCGCGACGCGCGTCCGCACGACCCTGTGGGTCGAGCGCAACGGCAGCCATGCCGAGCCGCTGCGGCTGGCCGGCGAGGGGCTGACTGCGCTGGTCGTCCGGGTCGACGGCGTCGTCGCCGAGGATTGGACGATGGAAAGCGGCGGCCTTGTGGTCCCGCTCACCGGCGCCGCGCACAAGATCGAGACCGAAGTCGAGATCGCGCCCGAGCGCAACACCCAGCTGATGGGGCTCTATGCCTCGGGTGGGATCCTGTGCACCCAGTGCGAGGCCGAGGGCTTTCGCCGCATCACCTTCTTCCCCGACCGGCCCGACGTGCTCAGCCGCTACAAGGTCAAGCTGACTGCCGACAAGGCGCGCTTCCCGGTGCTGCTCGCCAATGGCGATCCGATCGCGTCGGGCGATCTGGAAGGCGGCAAGCACTGGGCCGAGTGGCACGATCCCTTCCCCAAGCCGAGCTATCTGTTCGCGATCGTCGCGGGCGATCTCGTCGCCAATCGCGGCAGCTTCACGACAATGTCGGGGCGCGAAGTGCAGCTGGGCATCTGGGTGCGCAGCCCCGATCTCGCCAAGACCGATCATGCGCTCCACGCGCTCAAGCTGAGCATGGCGTGGGACGAGAAGGTCTATGGCCGAGAGTACGACCTCGACGTGTTCAACATCGTCGCGGTGGAGGATTTCAATTTCGGCGCCATGGAGAACAAGGGGCTGAACGTCTTCAACAGTCGCTACATCCTAGCCGACCCCGATACCGCGACCGACTATGACTATGACGCGATCGCCGCGGTGGTCGCGCACGAATATTTCCATAACTGGTCGGGCAATCGCATCACCTGCCGTGACTGGTTCCAGCTCTCGCTCAAGGAAGGCTTCACGGTCTTCCGCGACCAGAGCTTCTCGGCCGATCAGGGCAGCGCCGCGGTCAAGCGGATCGAGGATGTCCGAGGCTTGCGCGCGTCGCAATTCCCCGAGGATGCCGGCCCGCTCGCGCATCCGGTGCGCCCCGACGAATATATCGAGATCAGCAACTTCTACACGGCGACGATCTACAACAAGGGCGCCGAAGTCATCCGGATGATGGCGACGATCCTCGGCCCCGAGAAGTTCCGCGCCGCGACCGATCTGTATTTCGACCGGTTCGACGGCACTGCCGCGACGTGCGAGGATTTCGTCCAGTCGATGGAGCAGGGCGGCGGCGTCGATCTGACCCAGTTCCGCCGCTGGTACAGCCAGGCCGGCACGCCGCGCGTCTCGGCGACGCTTGCGCAGGAGGGCGGCCGCGCCCGCCTCACGCTGCGCCAGCACGTCCCGCCGACTCCGGGCCAGCCGGTCAAGGAACCGATGGTCATCCCGCTCAAGGTCAAGCTGTTCGGCGCGATCACCGGGCGGCCGATGTGCGACGAGCAACTGGTATTGCTCAAGGACGAGACGCACGAGATCGTGTTCGAGAATTTGTCCGAGCAGCCGGTGCTGTCGGTCAATCGCGGCTTCTCCGCGCCGATCGTGGTCGATACCAACCGGACGGCCAAGGACCTCGCCTTCCTCTCGGCGCATGATGACGATCCGTTCGCGCGCTACGAGGCGATGCAGCAGCTGATGCTCGATACGCTGGTCGCGTCGGTCGCCAATGGCGGCACCGACCATACTGCGGTGATCGAGGCAGTGCGCAATACGCTCACCGACCCGGCGCTCGACCGCGCCTTCGTGGCGGAGGCAGTGCTGCTCCCGTCGGACAGCTTCATCGGCGACCAGATGCCGGTGGTCGAGCCCGAGGCGATCTTTCGCGCGCGTGAGGCGCTCCGCCAGGATCTCGGCAAGGCGCTCGCGACCGAATGGCGCGCCGCCTATGAAGGCAGCCTCGCCAATCGCTTTGAATATTCGCCCGCGGCCAAGGGCGCGCGGCGGCTGAAGACAGTGGCGCTCGGCTATATCGCGGCAAGCGGCGCGGCCGATGCCGAGAAGCTGGCGTTCGACCAGTTCAGCGGTGCGGACAACATGACCGACCGTCAGGGCGCGCTGACCACGCTGGTCAACGGCGCCTCGCCGTTGCGCGAAGAAGCGCTGGAGGCGTTTTACAAGCGCTATCAGGGCAATGGCCTGGTGCTCGACAAATGGTTCCAGACCCAGGCGCTGTCGGCGCGCGAGGACGCGCTGCAGGTCGTCGAGCGGCTGGCCGCGCATCCTGACTTCACGCTGTCGAACCCCAATCGTGCACGTTCGCTGATCGGTGCATTCAGCGTCAACCAGCGCGCGTTCCACGACGTGTCGGGCCGCGGCTACCGCTTCGTCACCGACCAGCTGATCGCGCTCGACAAGCTCAATCCGCAGACCGCGGCCAAGCTGCTGCCGCCGCTCGGCCGCTGGAAGCGCTTCGACGAAGGCCGTGCCGCCAAGATGCGCGCCGAGCTCGAACGCATCGTCGCGACGCCGGGGCTGAGCAAGGACATGTTCGAACAGGCGAGCAAGTCGCTGGATTAGGGCAGCGCCCAGCGGTTGCCGGTTCGGGACAAGCCCGGAACCGACGGGCGGGCGGGTTCGTGACAGGGGTGGGGCGGTCCGCTAAGCAACGGTCAACGCGGTCGCAACCAAGGCTATTATCGATGCACTTGTCCCGGAGTCCGGCCGCCGAGCACCGGGTCATGCCGCGCTGATGCCAGGCGAGAGCCCCGTCGCGGCGGTACGTGCGCCGCGCCTGCCGCCGCTTGCTGCACTGCTCGATACGGTCCCGAACTGGGCGATCCTGCTCTTCGCCGCGATCGTCGTGCGCGCCGTCGCGTTCGGCAACCCGGTCGTCCATGTCGATGAGGAATTCTATTTCTACACGGCGCAGCGCATGCTCGACGGCGCCCTGCCGTTCGTCGACATCTGGGATCGCAAGCCGATCGGGCTGTTCCTGATCTACCTCCCCGGCGCGGCGTTCGGCCCGGTGGCCGGGCTGTGGGTCTATCAGGCGATGGCGCTGGCCAGCGTGGTGCTCACTGCCTGCCTCATCCTGCGGCTCGCCGACCATGCCGGCTGGGGCCGGGGCGGGCTGGTCGCAGCGCTGCTCTACATCTTCATGCTCGGCTATGGCGACGGACAGAGCGGCCAGGCGCCGGTCTTCTACAATCTCCTCACCGGCCTTGCGATGCTGCTCGCCTTGCCGTGCGCCGCCTCGGCCGATTCCGATCCGCTCCGCCGCGGCAAGGCAGTCGCCGCGATGGCGCTGATCGGGCTGGCGCTGCAGGTCAAATATTCGGTGCTGTTCGAGGGCATGTTCCTTGGGCTCTGGCTGTTGTGGCGCGAACATCGCCTCGGCCATGGGCCGGACCGCATTGCGCGGTTCGGGCTGAGCCTGGTCGCGACGGCGATGCTGCCGACGATCATCGCCTGGGGCTATTACGCCGCGATCGGCCAAGGCGAGGCGTGGTTCTACGCCAATTTCGGCTCGATCTTCGATCGCCAGAGCGATCCTGCGCTGGTGTTGCTCGGCGCCTTCCTCAAGGTCGCGCTGATCCTCGGGCCGCTACTCGTCGTCAGCGGGCTGTCGCGCCATGTGCCGGTCAGCGACGAAAGCGAGCGTCCGGTGCGCGCGCTGATGTTCGGCTGGCTGATCGCCGCGGTGGTCGGGCTCATCCTGTTCGGCACCTGGTTCAATCATTATGCGCTGCCGGTGATGCTGCCGGCCTGCGTGTGCTGCGCGGGGTTCCTCGGCAGCAATGCGATCGGGCGGAAGGTCGTCACGCCGATCCTGCTGCTCGCGGCCGGGGTCGGCGGCGAATATACCGTGTGGAGCGCGAAGTGGCATCGCGGCGACGCCGCGCAGCTCGAGACGCTGGTCGAGGCGATCGGGCATGGCCGCGGCTGCCTCTATGTCTATTCGGGCAATGTCAGCCTGTATGGGCATAGCGGGCGGTGCACGCTGTCCGACTGGGTGTTCCCCAGCCATTTGTCGCGCGAGCGCGAGAATGGCGCGATCGGCGTCGACCAGCTTGCCGAGATCGCGCGGATCTTCGCGCGCAAGCCGGAAGTCGTGGTGATGGCGCCGGCCTTTTCGGGCGAGCGTGCCCAATCGCGTGCGCTCGTCCTCACCAAGCTGCGCGACCGCCGCTACACGCTGCGCGGCCGCTATCCGCTCGGCAAGCTGATGCTCGACGTCTACGCCGCGCCGGGCAGCACCGCGGGGGTCCCGCCGGCACCGCGTTTGGCGGCCAGCAGCCCCTCATAATAGGCCATGAGCTCGACCGTGTGGTCGCGGTCGCTGCGCACCTTGCCGGCGGCGACGCGCGCGGCGGCGCGCAGGATCGCGGGCTCGCGTGCGAACATCCGGCGTACCGCTGCGGCGGCCGACAGCGCGTCGCGCGCGGCATAGGTCTCGGCAAACAGCGGATCGGCGATCTCGGCGAACCCGCCTTCGTCTGGCCCGATCAGCGGCAGGCCGGAAGCCAGCGCCTCGGAGGCGACCAGCCCGAACGGCTCTGCATCCGATCCGTGGATCAGCGCGTCGCAACTCGCCATGATGCGGGAGAGGCGGACGCGGTCATAGACCGGGCGGAAGATGCGGATATGCGGGCTGCCGGCGATGCGCTGCTCCAGGTGACGCCGCTCGGGGCCGTCCCCGATCAGGATAAGGCCGACCGGAATGTCGGTCGCGGCGGACTCGACGGCGTCGATCACCAGCGGCCAGCGCTTTTCCTTGTGGTGCCGGCCAAGCCCGAGCAGCAGATGCCCCTCGGGCGGCAGGCCGCATTGCTCGAGCAGCGCGATGCGCAATTTCTCGTCGCGCAGATCGGGTGAGAACCAGCTGCGCTCGATCCCCAGCGGCATCGACGCATCGACGGTCATCCCCCGCCGGCGAAAGCGCTTGGCGAGCGCCGGGCCGTTGGTGACGAACGCGTCGTAATGGCCGAGAAAGCGGTTCATGTAGCGCGTGTACCAGGCGAAGGCGCGCTCGACCTGGATCGGCGTGGCGATATTGTCGAGCCAGCGCTGCGGATAGGCACCCATCTGGTCGCCATGCGCGAAGAACACCTTGAGCGACGGCCCCTTCCAGTTGGCGACGGTCCAGGCCGGCAGCCAGGGCGAGCTGCATTCGACGATGTCGGGCTGAAGCTGGTCGAGCAGCTTCCACACCGGCTCGTCCTTGACGAAGATGCAGTAGTTGCGGTCGAGCACCAGTGCCGGCGACTTGACCCACAGGATGCGGCCGCCGCCCGGGCGATCCTCGACGCCGTCTTCCAGTGCGGGGGCGATCACGGTCAGCTCATGACCCATATCGGCCATGATCCCGATCTTGCGATCGATATAGGTGCGCACCCCGCCGCCGGTGGGCGAGTAGAATTCGTTGACGTCGACGATCCGCATGGCCGTCTCCTCAGTCGAGCGGGGCGAAGCCGCCTAGGCCCTTCAGATACTGGGCACGCACGGTGATCTGGCCGCCGCTGGCGGGCACGTTGACCAGCGCCTGGCGGACCTTGGGCCGGCTGCGGCCGAGCCGCGCATTGCTCGGGAAGCCGGCGCCGTCCTGCCAGAAGTTGAACTTGTTCTTGCCGTCGCGGTCATGCGTAAACAGCAGCGCCCATTGCCCCGCGCTCGGCGCGCGGATGCACAGGCTGACGGCACCTGCGGCCGGCGTGGGTGCCCATACGCGGCGCATCTGCTTGCCCTCGGCCTTGATCGTGCGGTCGTCCTTGAGGAAATCCTCCTCGTTGCCCGGATAGAGCTCGAGCTTGAGGCGGCCGCTGCGATCCTTGAGGCCCGTTACGTTGACGTACAGCTTGGGTCCCGATCCCGCAGCGCAGGAGCCGTCGAGCGGGTCCTGCGCGCGTGCGGCGCCGGGCAGCGCCACCGCGGCCAAGGCGAGGGAGAGAAGGGCAGGGCGAATCATTGCTTGTTCCTCGTGATCAGTGCGTGCGCGCTGAAGCCCGCGATCAGCGCGACATGGGCCAGGAGCGTCAGCGCCGCGATCAGCGCCATCAGTTCGGGAAGCGCCTCGCCCTGGCCGATCACCACGCCGGCGATCGTCGCGAAAGCGACTTCCTTGTTGGGGACGAGCGGCAGGCGCCAGACGAGCAGCCGGCCGGCGGCCATCAGCAGCCAGAAGCCGATCGAGACTTCGGGGAGCGCGAAATGCCACGCGACGGCGATGAGCAGCGAACCGGTGAGGATGCGGGTGCAATGCACGCCGAAGATCCACCACAGCATGCTGCGCGGCAGCGAGAATACGCGGCGCGAAAAGATCATGAAGGGGAGCGAGGTGCCGATGATGATCGCGATCGATCCCCACACCCAATATTGCTGGGTGCCGGTGAGCAGGCCCATGCCGAACGGTGCGGCGAGCAGGATCATCGCCAGCGTGACCGCGTTGCCCGCGATCGCCGACAGGATCGTCACGTCCTTCACTGCGCCAAACGGCGCCGCGACCATCTGGGTGCGCTGGCGTGCCCAGGCGTAGAAATAGGCCTCGCCCGAATAGCCGATCAGCACTTCGTTCGAGATGCGCTTCTTGTGGAGCGCGGCCATGCCGGCGATCGGGATGTTCCACAGCCGCTTGAAGATCACATAGTCGAAGGTCGGCGGCCCCAGATAATAGAGCAGCAACGCGATATAGAAGAGCGGGTGCGTCGGAAGCCGGCGCGACAGCCCGGCCAGCCCCGAATCGAACAGCTCGTGCGCCAGCGCGCCGATCATCAGCAGCGTCAGCGCGCCGCCGAGCAGCATCGGCCAGCGCCGCCTGATCTTTTCGACGGGCTCCAGGCCCGCAAGGTCCGGCGTGCTCGCCAACGGAGCTTCGACAGCGCTGGTGTTCACCGAAGCCTCCACTGCTGGTTCGTTCACTGGGTCATTTCCGCTGCAGACACGTCAAAACAAATTTCGCTTTGTTTCCGCGTCTTGCATCGCCCCCCGAATGTGCGCGCCCGTGCGGAGATGGCCAACTGACAGCAGAATGCGGTTTATTGCTGGGGCGATTTGGGCGTAAGCGTGGCAATCTACAAGACATATGTCGCACCGCACCCCCGCCGCCACCGCCCGACACATCCTCACCTGCGCCCAGACGATGCGCGGCGGCGGGGTCGAACGCGCGATGCTGCGCATGGCGCAAGGGTGGCTGCGCGAGGGGCGCCGGGTCACGCTGGTGCTCGGCAGCGACGAAGGGCCGCTGGCTGACGAGATCCCCGCGGGCATCGAACTGATCCAGCTCGAGGACGCCCGCTATTCGGCGCTGTTCCGGCTCGGCGCGCATGTCCGCGCGACCAAGCCGGACCTGATCTTCTGCCCCGGCAACCACTATAGCGCCGTCGCCGCGCTTGCTCGGCTCGACCTCGGCCGCGCCTGTCCGCCGATCGTCGCCAAGGTTTCGAATGCGCTCGTCCGGCCCGAACAGGGCGCCGCCGCCGCCTGGGCGTACCGGCGCTGGCTACGGCTCCACCGGCGCTTCCTCGACCATGTCGTCGCGATGACGCCGGCGATGGCGGCGGAGGCAGTGACGGAGATGCGCATGCCGCCCGAGCGGGTGAGCGTGATCGCCAACCCGCCTGCCACCGCGCGTGCCGACGCCGTGCCGGTCGAACTGCCCGCGGGACGGTACATCGTCGGCGTCGGGCGGCTCGAACCGCAGAAGCGCTGGGACCGGCTGATCGCCGCGTTGCCAAAGATCGCCGATGGCGACGTCCGCCTGCTGATCCTCGGCGAAGGCGGGCAGCGCGCGACGCTGGAAGCGCAAGTCGCGTCGCTCGGCTTGGGTGATCGCGTTTCGATGCCGGGGCATGCCGGCGATCCGCTTCCCGCGCTGCAGGGCGCGGCGGTGGCGGTTCTGACTTCGGATTATGAAGGCGTACCCGGGGTGCTGCGCGAGGCACTGTCGGTGGGGACGCCGGTGGTGTCGACCGAATCGAGCGTGGCGGTGCGCGAAATCGTCGACGGGGCCGAACTGGGCAGCGTGATCGCGCGCGAAGACGCCGTCGGGCTGGTTGCGGCATTGGACTATTGGCTGACGCCGGGGCGCGCGCGCCCTGCGCCTGTGCTGGCGGGCGGCGATCCGATTGCGGACTACCTCGCGCTGTTCGACGGATTGGTGGATGCTCGCGCCGAGGTTCAGCGCATCCGGTAGCGCAGCCCGAACCACAGGGTCCGCGGCGTCGCGCGCTCGATCACTCCGGGGCCGCTGATCCCCGCCTCGATTCGCGCATCGGCGAGATTCTCGGCGCGCAGCTCGGCGGTCAGGCTGCCGGTCAGCGGCAGCGCGGCGACGGCGTCGAAGGTCAGCGCATCGGCGAGTTCGCGGCTGTTCTGGTCGTCTTCGAACTGTGGCGAGGCATAGCGGGCGGTGAGTGCGCCGCCGAGATCGCGTCGCATCCAGGCCAGCGTCGCCGATGCCTGGTGCTGCGCGGTCTGCGCCGGACGGAGATCGTCGAGCGTTGCGGCGGCGCCCGAAGCGCGCACCCGCGAATCGGCAAGGGCATAGGATGCCGAGAAGCTGAGCGGGCCGGTGCCCAGCCGCGCGTCGAGCTCGACGCCGCGCGCTTCGACGGCGTCGAGGTTCTGGCGCTGGCGATATGCACCGGCGGCCGAGACGAAGCCGACGCCGGGGAAGGTGCCGGGGCCTTTGGCGATCGTCACATTGGCGATCGCATCGTCGAGCCGGTTCCAATAGCCGGTCGCGCGCAGCGTCAGTGTCGGGGTCGGGCGCCAGTCGAGCCCGATCTCCGCGCCGGTCAGCCGCTCGGGATCGAGCGCGGCGTTGGCGGCGGTCGCATCGGCGCCGACGCGGAATGGGCGATAGAGTTCGTTGAGGGTCGGCAGCCGCCATCCGCGATATGCCGCCGCGCGGAAGGTCACGGTGCCCATCTTTAGCGCGGCGCCGACACGCCCCGTCGCCTCGGTGCCGCTGCGGTCGGCAAAGCCGAGATCGGTCAGCGCTGCGCCGCCTGCGAGCGGCGTCTCGACCAGCAATCCGTTGGTGATCGTCCAGCGATCGAGGCGACCGCCCAGGTTTAGCGTCAGCGGGCCGGCTTCGTAGCTGGCGTCGGCGAACCCGCCCAGGGTTAGGCTTTCGCCGCCTGCCACGCGCCGGCGCGTCGGGGCGCCTGCGACATAGGTGTAGCGCTCCTGGGTGCGGCCCGAGACGTGGCGCACGTCGCTGCCCAGCCGCAGCGTCACGCCGCCGCCGATCGGGGGCTGGACCTCGATGCGTCCGCCCACGCCGGTGGCGGGCACGCTGTACTGGTCGAGCGTCGCCGTCGCGGCGGTGCGCGTGTCGTTGACGCTGGCGAAGCCGCTCGCGAACTGGCGCGTCTGCAGATAGGCCAGCGCCGACCAGCCCCAGCCGCCGCGCTTGACCAGCCGGATGCTCGCATCGGCGCCGTCGCTGGCGACGCGCGTGAAATCGACGCCGCGGTCGCGCCGGTCGGTGAAGCCCGAGACATTGGCCTGGAGCTCGGCGCCGCCGCCGATGTCGACGACGCTGCGCAGCGCGAGGCTGGCCTGCTCATAGGGTGCTGCGCGGTCGGCCGGGCCGCGCTGCCCCTCGACCACCGGCACGAAGCCGTCGCCGCGCGCATATTGCCCGGCGATCGTGACGAAGCCGCTGCCGAGTGTCGCTGAACCGAGTGCAGTCGCGTCGACGCTGTCGCGGCTGCCATAGGCTGCGCGCAGCTGGAGCGCGCCGAGGTCCGCAGGAGATCCGCTGATCAGGTCGATCGTGCCCGCGAGTGCGCCGGGGCCGGCATAGCCGCTGCCGCCGCCCCGGGTGATGCGGATCGCCGCGAGCCGTTCGGGCAGATAGGCGGGGAACGCCACCCAGCCGCCGAACGGATCGGTCTGCGGCACGCCGTCGAGCACCACCAGCGCGCGGCTCGACGCATTGCCGCCGAGCCCCCGCAGGGTAACGCCCTGGCTGGTCGGGTGTGCCGAGCGCGAGTCGGAGCGGCGGAACTGCGCGACTCCCGCGGCGTCGCGCAGCGCGTCCTCCAGCCGGTTGCTTGCAGTGGCGATGAGGCGTTCGCGCTCGATCGTGACCACGGCATAGGCCGCTTCGCCCGGCGGCGCATCGAGCCCGCGCCCGGTGACGACGATTTCGTCGGGGTCCGTCTGGGCGAGTGCGGGGAGAGGGAGAAGAAGTGCCGCTGCCGCCATCCATAGCCCGTCACCCCCGCCGAAGTGCCGGGGTCCACTGCGCCGCGAGGAATCTCCCAGATTTGTCAGGGTCCCGCCCGGCCGCTTGGTGGACCCCGGCACTTCGACCGGGGTGACATCAATACGAGTCATTTTGGCGCCACGCGGTCCGGATGCGCCGCTGCGAATGCCTCGATCTCCTGTGCGGCGGCGTCGGCACGCACCAGTTTGGGATAGGCGTCAAGCGGCGTGGCGAAGCGCCGCGCATTGAACATCTGCGGCACGAGGAACACGTCGGCGATTCCCGGGGCATCGCCGCCAAGGAAGCGCGCGTCGCCGGCCATCGCTTCCAGCGCGGCGAAGCCCTCGGCGATCCAGTCGCGGGTCCAGTCGTCGCGTGCGGTATCCTCGATGCCCATCGCCTTCAATCGCCGCATCACGCGAAGGTTGTTGAGCGGATGGACGTCGGCACCGATCACCAGCGCCTGCGCCAGCGCGGCGGCGCGCGCGTCGGGGTCCTCCGGGATCAGCCGCGGCTCGGGATGCCGCGCATCGAGCCAGTCGATGATCGCGAGGCTCTGGGTCAGCACCTTGCCGTCCACTTCGAGCGCGGGCACGAACCCCTGCGGATTGCGCGCGAGATGCTCGGGGCTGCGCTGCTGGTTCTCGAGCAGCATCACGTCGTGGCGCGCATATGCCAGGCCCTTGAGGTTGAGCGCGATGCGGACGCGATATGCCGCGGACGAGCGGAAATAATCGTGAAGCAGCATGTTTCGCCTCCCGGAATGGCTCAGGTAACGGGGGGCTGCCCCGGCGGTTCCGCGATCGTCGCAGTGCCCGGCACGGTGTCGCGGTGGCGCACCCGCCAGTGGAAGCCGCGCGGCGCATTGTCGCGGGCCCGAGCCGAGCGCTCGGCCTCGCTCTCCAGCGCGACCTTGATCATCGCGACGATCGGATCGGCGAGCGCCAGTCCCATGATCCCGAACAAGGTGCTGGCGAGGATCTGCGCCGACAGCGTCAGCGCCGGCGGCAAGTCGACCGTGCGCTTGGCGACGATCGGGATCAGCACATAGCCGTCGAAGGTCTGCACGCCGAAATAGATCGCGATCGCCCACAGACCCTGGTCGACGCCGGCACTGAACCCGACCGAAATCATCAGCACGCCGCTGATGAACGCGCCGATGTTGGGGATGAAGGCCAGGATGCCGGTGATGATGCCGAGCAGCAGCGCCATCGGCACCCCGGCGATCGACAGCAGGATCCAGGTCAGCACGCCTTCGAACAACATGCCGAGCAGCCGCCCGGCGAGCAGCACGCGCAGCATCCGCGCCATCCGCGCGATCGTCACGGCGAAATCGTCGCGCGCCTCGACCGGAACCATCCATTGCAGCCCGCGCTCGTAAATGCGCGGCTCGATCGCGACGAACAGCCCGATCGACATCACCATGAGCAGGCTGGCACCTGCGCCCAGCACGGTGCCGACGGCCGACGTCAGCCGGCCGATCGAGCCCAGCGCCTGCTGCGCCATGCCGGTCAGGTCGGCGCGGCCGGGCATCAGGCCCAGGCTGGAAATCCATTCGACGACTCGGTTGCCCTGGACTTCCAGCGTCGCGCGAAGCTGTTCGGCCTGGAGCGCGATCTGGACGCCGGTGAGGTAGAAGACGCTGCCGATGAACCCGATCACCGCGACCACGACGATCAGCAGCCGGAAGCCGCGCGGGATCGGCAGCACTCGGCCGAGCAGACGCACGCCGCCGTCCAGCATCGACGCGAAGACCAGCGCGCCGAAGATGATCAGCAGCGGCTGGATAAGCAGCACGACCAGCGCGGTGCCGATCGCCAGCCCGAACCAGACCGAAGCGCGCTTGAGCTCGGCGCGCACGATCGGGTCGCGCAATTCGTTGGGGCCGGGCTCGTGGACGACCTGGACGCCTTCGCTCGCGGGGGAATCGGCGGTCATTTACTGTCCTGTGTCGGATGGAGCGAAGTGCCGGCGCGGCCCGAGCGGAACGAGGCGGGCCAGGTCAGCGGGTTCCAATTGGCGCTGCCGTCCAGCGAGAAGGTGATGAATTCGGCGCGGCCGCCGATATTCTCCCAGGGCACCGGCCCGCCGAGCCCGTTCTGCGCGATGGTGAAGCGGCTGTCGGCGCTGTTGTCGCGGTTGTCGCCCATCAGGAACACCCGGCCCTGCGGTACATGGATCTCGGGATAATTGTCGCCCGGGCTCCAGCCCTTGTCGACCGTGTCGTACGAGCGGCCGTTGGGCAGGGTCTCGCGCAGGATCGGCAGGCGGCAGAAATGCTGCCCGCCCGCGCCGCTGACCAGCAGCCCGGGATAGTGATCGGCGTCGCAGCGGGTATTGGCGTCGACGGGGATGTCGCGGGTGCCCGCGGCGCGGCGCGGAACTGGCTTGCCGTTCAGCCAGACCACGCCGTCGCGTACCGCGATCCGGTCGCCCGGCAGGCCGATGACGCGCTTGATGTAATCGGTCTTGGTCCCCGGCGGAGTCACGATCACCACGTCGCCGCGCTGCGGCAGGCTGCCGAACAGCCGGCCGGGAATGAACGACAGCAAGTGGAAGGTCGGGGTGACGAAGCTGTAGCCATAGGGATATTTGGTGACGACCAGCCGGTCGCCGACCAGCAGCCCCGGCATCATCGATTCGGACGGAATATAGAATGGCTTGGCGATCAGGCTGTGGAAGCCGAGCACCGCGAGTACCAGCCACACGATTCCGCGCAGCTCGGCCCACCAGTCGGTGCCGCGCCGCTTTTCGGTTACCGGTTCTTCGAAGCCCTGTTCGTGCGTCAACGCCAACTCATCCGCGGCCATGGCCATCAATCGTCCTTCCCGACCGCGATCGCCTCGATCATCACCATGGCGAAGGCCCAGGGATGATCATCGGTCAGCGTGAGATGCACCTTCGCGACGTGGCCGTCGGGGGTGAGTGCGTCAAGCCTCGCCTTCGCCCCCCCGGTCAGCGCCAGCGTCGGCGCCCCCGAAGGCGCGTTGACGACACCGATATCCTTGAGGAACACCCCCTGCTTGAACCCGGTTCCGACAGCCTTGGAATAAGCTTCCTTGGCGGCGAAGCGCTTGGCGAGCGTGGCGGCGCGATTGTGCGGCCGGCGATCGGCCTTGGCGATCTCGGTTTCGGTAAAGGCGCGCTGCTCGAAGCGGGTGCCGAAGCGGTCGAGCGAATTCTGGATCCGCTCGATATTACAGAGGTCGGAGCCGAGACCGAGGATCATGAAGCCGTGCCCGCAAGATAAAAGGGGACCGCCAGCTGCGCCGCTAGTCCAAGCGACGGCGAGATCAACAGGGCCGACCCGTGACGCAACCTCTCACGTTCGAAAGCGCGATAGGCGAGCTTTTGCGCTACAAAGGCGTAGCCGAGCGGAACGGCCACATAGAGAGTGAATGGCCCAAAGGCAGTCGCGAGTTTTCCGCCGATCGAAAGGCCGCCAATCATCAACATCACGAAAAGCAGCGAGACGATGACCGACCCTAACACCGACAGGAAATAGACTGCTTCCGCGACCTTCCTGGAAACGAGGCGGGCGGTAGTCATCACCGCGCCTCGTCCATCAGCGCTCGCATCCGCTGGACCACCGGCGCCAGCCCGTCGAAGATCGCCTCGCCGATCAGGAAATGGCCGATATTGAGTTCGGCGACCTGCGGGATCGCGGCGATCGGCACGACGTTGTCGAAGGTCAGCCCATGACCGGCATGCGGTTCGAGTCCCGCCTTGGCGGCGAGCGCCGCGGCGTCGGCGATGCGGCGCAGCTCGTCGGCGCGCGCGTCTTCGGCCAGCTCGCAATAGCGGCCCGTATGCAGCTCGACCACCGGCGCGCGCAGGCGCAATGCCGCGTCGATCTGCCGCTCGTCGGGCTCGATGAACAGCGACACGCGGCAGCCGGCGTCGAGCAGCCTGGCGACCATCGGCGCGAGATGATTATGCTGGCCCGCCGCGTCGAGCCCTCCCTCGGTGGTACGCTCCTCGCGTTTCTCGGGAACGATGCACACCGCGTGCGGACGGTGCCTGAGCGCGATGCTGAGCATTTCGTCGGTCGCCGCCATCTCCAGGTTGAGCGGCACGCTAAGCTCGGCGACCAGTCGGGCGATGTCGTCGTCGGTGATGTGGCGGCGATCCTCGCGCAGATGCGCAGTGATCCCGTCGGCCCCCGCCTCGACGGCGAGCAGTGCCGCGCGCACCGGATCGGGATAGCCCGATCCGCGCGCGTTCCGCACGGTCGCGACATGGTCGATATTGACGCCCAGGCGGAGCTTGCCGGTCATGCTTCCGCACGGCTCCCGGGCTTGATCGCCGGGATCGCCGCCAGCTCGGGCGGCAGCGCATCGGGCTGGTAGGTCGGCACGTCGAGCCGGATCAGCGGGAAGAACGGCACGTCGAACGCGGCGCTTCCGCCCGAGCGATCGACCAGCGACGCCATCGCGATCACTTGCCCGCCGGCTTCCTCGATCGCCTTGATCGCCTCGCGCGAGGAAAGGCCAGTGGTGACGACGTCCTCCATCATCAGCACTTTCTGGCCGGGCGTGAGCCGGAAGCCGCGGCGAAGCTCGAAACTGCCGGTCGGGCGCTCGACGAACATCGCCTCGACACCCAGCGCGCGCGCCATCTCGTGTCCGGCGATGACGCCGCCCATCGCCGGCGACACCACGGCGCTGATCTGTGTGCGGAGATCGGCGGGGATCTGCGCCGCCAGTGCCTCGGCCAGCCGCGCGCCGCGCGCTGGGTCCATCAGCACCCGCGCGCACTGGAGATAGCGCGGGCTGCGCAGCCCCGAGGACAGGATGAAATGACCCTCGAGCAGCGCATCCGCGGCGCGGAACTCCGCCAGAATCTCGTCTTGGGTCAACGCATGCGCTCCTTGCTGCTTCCGGCGGCGCAACTCTTACGGGGGGCACCCCGTCACCGCAACGGCCATGCAAAAAGGGTTGAGAATGGGCATCCGTCGCGTATAGGCCGCTGACTCGGTTCCTTTTCCATATTTGCCGACGGCGCAGCCACGAACAGGGTGAATACAGACGATGCGCATGCCTGGTTTGACTTCGATTGTCCTGGCTGCAGGGCTGGCGCTGGGCGCGCCTGCCTTCGCCCAGAATAGCGCGGCGCCCGCCGCTCCGGCGCCGGAGGCTGTTGCCCCCGCGCCCGTTGCAGCGCCCGCGCCGGACGCCGCCGCGACGCCGGCACCCGCTGCTTCGGCGACTCCCGCCGTCGCCGATCCCACGCTCGACGCCGCCGGCCTGCCGCTGACTCGCGTCGCGCCGGGCATCGGCCAGCCGCAGGACCGGCTGTTCGGCCTGCAGGAGCAGGTCACGCCGAACGGCCGCGATGCGCACTGGTTCCACAATTGGGTGCTGCTGCCGCTGATCGTGATCATCTCGCTGTTCGTGCTGGCGCTGATGATCTACGTGGTCATCCGCTATCGCCGCGCCGCCAATCCGGTGCCGTCGCGGACCAGCCACAACACTGCGATCGAGATCGTCTGGACGCTTGCGCCGGTGCTGATCCTGATCGCGATCGCCGTGCCTTCGATCCGGCTGCTCGCCGCGCAGTTCAAGCCCGCGCCCGAAAACGCCGTCACTCTGAAGGCGATCGGCAACCAGTGGTTCTGGTCGTATGAATATCCCGATCACGGCGATATCAAGCTGACCGCCAACATGCTCAAGGAGCAGACCGAGGTCGCCGCCGGCCAGCGCTATCGCACCGATGCCGACGGTCCCCGCCTGCTCGCTGCCGACACCCGCGTCGTGCTGCCGGTCGGCGTGCCGATCCGCCTCGTCGCCACGGCGCAGGACGTGATCCACAGCTGGGCGGTCCCCGCCTTCTGGATCAAGATCGACGCCGTTCCCGGCCGCCTCAACGAGACCAGCTTCATCATCGAGAAGCCGGGCCTCTATTTCGGCCAGTGCTCCGAGCTGTGCGGCGCGCGCCACGCCTATATGCCGATCGCGGTCGAGGCCGTGAGCCCCGAAGTGTTCGCGCAGTGGGTCGCGTCGAAGGGCGGCAAGATGCCCAGCGAAGGCGCTGCGCCGCAATCGGCCACCGCCGCGGGCAACGATGCTTCCGCCGAGCCGGACAATGCCGCGCAGGCCGGCCCGGTCATCAACGCGACCGAAGCTGCCACGGTTACCAACAAGCCCGCGACGCAGAATCCGGCGGGCCTCGGACAGACGGGCCACTGAGACCATGACCGACACCGCTCTCCACGCGCATGACACCCATGCGCACGACCATCATCATGATGCCGATCACAAGCCTGGGTTCTTCCAGCGCTGGTTCATGTCCACCAATCACAAGGACATCGGCACGCTCTATCTGATCTTCGCGATCGTCGCCGGCATCATCGGCGGCGGCATCTCGGGGCTGATGCGCGTCGAGCTGATGCACCCGGGCATCCAGTATCTGCCGACCTGGCTGGAATATCTCCACGGTTCGGCGACGTTCGATGAGGCGCTCCACTTCTGGAACGTGCTGATCACCGCGCACGGCCTGATCATGGTGTTCTTCATGGTCATGCCGGCGATGATCGGCGGCTTCGGCAACTGGTTCGTCCCGATCATGATCGGCGCGCCCGACATGGCGTTCCCGCGGATGAACAACATCTCGTTCTGGCTGCTGATCCCGGCGTTCACCCTGCTGCTCGCCTCGCCCTTCGTGGGCAACGGCGCCGGCACGGGCTGGACGGTGTACGCGCCGCTCTCCACCTATGGCGAGCCCGGGCCGTCGGTCGATATGGCGATCCTGTCGCTCCACATCGCCGGCGCCAGCTCGATCCTCGGCGCGATCAACTTCATCACCACCATCTTCAACATGCGCGCGCCGGGCATGACCCTGCACAAGATGCCGCTGTTCGTATGGTCGGTGCTGATCACCGCGTTCCTGCTGCTGCTCGCACTGCCGGTGCTCGCCGCCGCCATCACGATGCTGCTGACCGACCGTAACTTCGGCACGGCGTTCTACGATCCCGCTTATGGCGGCGATCCGATCCTCTACCAGCATTTGTTCTGGTTCTTCGGCCACCCCGAAGTCTACATCATGATCCTGCCGGGCTTCGGCATCGTCAGCCAGATCGTCGCCACCTTCAGCCGCAAGCCGGTGTTCGGCTATCTCGGCATGGCATACGCCATGGTCGCGATCGGCCTGGTCGGCTTCGTCGTCTGGGCGCACCACATGTTCACCACCGGCCTGTCGGTCACCGTGAAGATGTACTTCACCGCGGCGACGATGGTGATCGCAGTGCCCACCGGCGTGAAGATCTTCTCGTGGATCGCGACGATGTGGGGCGGTTCCTTGAGCTTCAAGACCCCGATGGTCTGGTCGCTCGGTTTCATCTTCATGTTCACCGTCGGCGGCGTGACCGGCGTCGTGCTCGCCAACGGCGGCGTCGACGATTACATGCACGACACCTATTATGTCGTCGCGCACTTCCACTATGTGCTGTCGCTCGGTGCGGTGTTTGGCCTGTTCGCCGGCTTCTATTACTGGTTCCCGAAAATGTTCGGGAAGATGTACAGCGAGTTGCTCGGCCAGCTGCACTTCTGGATCTTCTTCATCGGCGTGAACGTGCTGTTCTTCCCGATGCATTTCCTCGGTCTGCAGGGCATGCCGCGCCGCTACCCGGACTATCCCGACGCCTATGCGCATTGGAACCAGGTCGCGACCTGGGGCTATATGATCATGATCGTCGGCGTGGCGATCTTCTTCATCAACGTGATCTGGTCGCTGATCGCGGGCAAGAAGGCCGGCGACAATCCGTGGGGCGAAGGCGCGACCACGCTGGAATGGACGCTGTCCAGCCCGCCGCCGTTCCACCAGTTCGAAACGCTGCCGGTGATCGACGGCGGTTCGCACCACTAAGCCATCGGCCGAAAGGCTGGCGCAAGCGCCCCGGGGGAGACTCCGGGGCGTTTTCGTTTGGCGATTGCGCGCCCGTCCGCGACTATGGCGCGTTGAAAGTCTGCGCCGGATCCTGCCCGGCGCGCGTGAAGGGGCGTAGATGTACAAATGGCCATATGGCGACTGGGCCAGCGCGGGCATCGATGCCTGGGCGCTGGGCCTCGAAGCCTCGTCGGTGATCGGATTGCGCGTCGCCAAGATGGCCGGCGGTGGCGTCGGCGCGGCCGAAGAGGCGCAGCTGATGCTGTCCGAGAAGATGCAGGCCGCCTTCGAGCTCCAGACCGCGCTGGTCACCGGCCGGCTGGGCGACAACCCGCTGACCGGTACGCAGAAGGTCCTCAAACATTATCGCCGCAAGGTGAAGGCCAACCGCAAGCGGCTCGGCTGAGCCTTCGTCACCCCGGCTCAAGCCGGGATGACGAAGACTCTCGGTCCGGTTCTCAGCCCAGGCCGGGCGTAGCGCGCGCGGGCAGGAAGCGCGGATTGCGCAGCAGTCCCGCCGAGACCAGCGAGACCAGCAGCCCCACCGGGAAGATCTCGTTGAAGGTCATCGGCAGGCGGAACAGCGGGTTGGCATATTGCAAACGAAGCGCCTCCATCTCGGCGGCGAATTTCGCGATCTCGGCGGCGGCGACGCCCTGCGCGCGCTTCTCGGCGACCAGCGACTCGGTATAGGCGCCGATAAAGTCGGTGCTCGTCATTGCCAGCGCCGCTTCCCATGCGGCGACATAGAAGATTCCGGCGACCACGCTGATCGCCAGGCCCATGCCGAAAGCGGGCCAGAAGCGGATCACGCCGCCCAGATCGTCGTCGCGCCGCCGCTTGATCGCGAGGAACACCATGCTCAGCGCCACCAGCATGGTCAGATAGCCGATCGCCATGCCGAGCCAGCCGCTCGGCGCATTCTCGGCAAGGACCGTGAAGATGCCGAAGGTCGGGATGCCGACGATCACGCCGGCAATGACGCCGTAGGTCAGGATGGTGCGAAGCATGAAATTTCTCCCGCAAAGGTTGCGGCACCGTTGGGGCGCGGCGGGCGCCGCGGAGCAATCGCCCGAAAGGGTGATTTGCGCGAAATGCGCATCACGGCACGATCCCGAGCTCGCGGGCGCGGGCGATTGCATCGGTGCGCCGCCGGGCGTCGAGCTTCTCGAACAGCCGCGCGACATGCGTCTTCACGGTGTTGGGCGAGACGTGGAGCCGATCGGCGATTTCCCTGTTCGATCGTCCCGCGGCCAGTTCGTGGAGCACCGCCAGTTCGCGCGCGCTGATGCCCAGCGCCGCCTGCGCCTTCGGATTGCCGTCGAACGGCGCCGCGCCGGGCCGCGCCAGCGCGCGCATGCCGAGCACGATGCCCAGGACGAGGAACCCCGCCGCGATCAGGAAGATGTAGATGTCCTCGAAATACGTCCGCGCGATGCGGCGATAGTCGAGCCATTGCAGCGCCAGCGTCCCGGCCGCCAGCACTGCGCCATAGGGAAGTATGCGCCTCACAATGCCCCCGTCGCCGCCCCGGGGCAAAGGCTAGCGCCGCGCCGGGCATGAGACAATGCGGCCCCTTTCCCCCCGGGTGCGCCCGGCCTATAGCGCTGCCAAGCCATGAGCACTTCCGCCGCCACCGTACTCCTTCCTGCCGAATGGCGGGATTTTCTCGCGCTGACCAAGCCGCGGGTGATGACGCTCGTCGTGTTCACCGGGCTGTGCGGGATGCTCGCCGC